>JAZSBH010000158.1:0-22158 GCA_045602325.1 Eubacteriales bacterium
CGAGCCGTGAGTTCCGATGTGCTCGGCAGAGCAGAGCATGGCGGAGAGCACCGCGCGTTGGGTCAGCACCATGTCGTAGAGCTTGCACGCTTCGGCGGTTTGGGTCTCGTCATCAATGGTAACGGTATCGAAAAATGTGTCACATAGCTCGCTGACCGCCTCCAGCAGAGACTCCATACCCGCCGTATTGCGGTCAAAGTCGGCTATGCGGCTCATTTCGGTCCGGAGTTTGTCGCGGATAGCGGCGATATTGCTTTGTCCCCGTTTGATGGTGGGCAATGTGTAGGCGGGTGCTTCGCGCTGAGTGCTTCCCTGCCCCGCGATATGCTCCGCCGCGCGAAGGCTTCCCACCTGGGTGGAGTTGAGGGCGCTTCCACCCGGTCGGTACACACCAAATGTGCCCGCCGCCTCGCCCGCGCAGTAGAGGCCCGTCAGCTCGGTCTGCCAGTTCATATCCACGGTCACGCCGCCGTTGCAGTGCTGGGCACAGACCGCGATCTCCAGATGCTCGGTATACAGGTCAATGCTGTGGTCGGCGTAGAGCTCGATGGCGCCGAGGTTCATCTTCGCCAAACGCTCGATAGGCGTGCCGAACACCGCACCGGAGCGTGCCAAATAGTCGTAGGCCTCGGCGGGCAGGACGTCAAAGCCCTTTTCAAGCCCCTTGGGGTTGTGGGTGTAGTCCAGATAGACACGATTGCCCTTCTTGATCTCGGCGGCCACCAGAAGATCGACCTTAGAGGAGCCGTCGACCTTGCGGACGTCAAAGGGCCATTGGTAACCCTTGAGGAAGATGAGTCCTAGGGAGGCGTCACCCAGTGCATCGTACAGGAATTCGCTTTGGTTCCCGTCCGCATCCACGCTGATATAGCGGGGCAATACCTGCTGATAGGTGCCCGACAGGTTCCAGCGGAATTTTGTGCTGGCCATGCCGTACTGCCATTCCTCCAGGTTGGAGAGGGATACCCCCGCGTCGATGGCCAGACCCGTAGCGCCGTGCTGGCTCTCGGGGTAGACGGTATTCTTGTAGATACCCGCGGGGCCGCCGGTACACAGGATGACATTCTGACAGGAAATAACGGTACACTCCCCTGTTACGGTGGAGACACAGGCAACACCTGTGACCGCCTTGCCGTCGTGAAGGATCTTGACGACCCGCTGAAAATCAATGATCTCGATACCCTTCCGCAGGCAGGACGTCTCCAGCGCCTCGGTCATGTACTTGGAGGTCAGGGGGCCGCAGGAGGTGGCGCGGCTGCGGGGGTCGTGGTCAGTCTTGTAGCCCGCGTACTCACCGTATTCATTGGTGGGAAAGGGGACGCCCAACTCCACCAGGCGCATGAAGCAACGGGTGGAGTAAGCCGCTTCGCAGAGGGCGTGCTCGCCCATGACACCGCCGCCCGCATAGAGGGTGTCGGCCATTTCGCGGACGCTGTCGCCGTCCGAGCCGCAGAGGGAGAGCTTATAGTAGGTCTGTTTATCGCTGCCCGTGTTACGGGATGTGCCCATATATCTGCCCTCGGTGACAATGGCAATATCCGTCACGCCAAGGTCATAGAGCTTGTCCGCCGCGTTGAAGCCGGCACAGCCTGTGCCGATGATGAGGGTGTGGTATGTATGTTTCATAGCTTTCTGATGTGCATACCTCCGTCCAGAATGAAGGACTGACCCGTGGTATAGCCGAAGGTGCCGTCGCAGAGCGCTACCACGGCCTTGGCAATATCGTCGGGCTGTCCCCAACGACCCAGGGGAACCAGGCCGTCCGCGATGAGCTTGTCGTACTTCTCCTTGACCGTGGCGGTCATACCCGTGGCGATGATGCCGGGGCAGATCTCGTTGACCGTGATGCCCTCGGAGGCCAAACGGTCGGCAAAGAGCTTGGTGATCATGGAAACCCCCGCCTTGGAGATGCAGTATTCTCCGCGGCTGGTGGAGCTGGTGTAGGCCGAGCAGGAGGAGATGTTGACGATGGAGCCGCCCTGCCCCTGTTCCATCATCTTGTTTGCGACAAGCTGGGTGAGGAACAGGGTGCCCTTGGTGTTGATGCCCATGACGAAATCGTAGCTTTCCTCGGTCATCTCCAAAATGTCCCTGCGCACCTTGGGGGCGACGCCCGCCACGTTGACGAGTACCGAGACCGTACCGCGGGCAACGGCAGCCTCCACCAGCCGCGCACGATCATCGGCGGAGGAAACATCTCCTGAAAGATAGGTCATGTCCAAGCCCTCAAAATCCGAAAGGTCCACTTTTTCATGCCGCCCCATGCCTACCACGGCGTAGCCCGCGCGGCAGAGCTGGATGGCGCTCTCCTTGCCGATGCCGCCCAAAACACCCGTTACGATGGCAATTTTCATGATCTCATCTCCTTATACAGATTTCTGTAGTATTCGTTGTAGACCGCGCATCCCGATACCTGCCCTGCCCGCATGAGCTCGGTGCATTTGGAGCAAGCGAGACAGCACTTTTTCGGGGTGAAGCTTCCCTCCGTCCAGTCCCGATAAAACTCGGGGTAAGCCAGCCACATACGGCCGAAGCCCACCAGGTCGCAAACGCCCTCCGAGAGCTGCTTTTCGGCCTGCTCCATGAGGTCATCGCGATAGTAGGAGAGCCCCGAGCCCACAACGGTCAGCACAGGGAACTTCTCCTTGATGTGCTTCTCCACCGCAACGAAACGGGCAAGTCCCGCATCGGGGGATTCGGGGGGGATATAGCCGCCCTTACGGTAGGGACGGTTGATGTGGGGATTGTAGTAGGGATTACCGATGGTCACGTTGAGGATCTGAATGCCCTCCTCGACAAGTTTTTGGATCAACAGATCGGGTTCAGCAAGGTCCAGCTCATTGTTTTCGGTCGTGCCGAATCCGTAGGGGCGCGGTACCATGTCCGAAACGCTCAAGCGGGTGGTGAGAAGGAAGTCGGGCGGAATGACCTCCTTGACCGCTTTCACGCAGTCCAGATACAGCCTCGTCCGATTTTCAAAGCTCCCGCCGTAGCGACCGGGACGGTCAAAAGCCGACAGAAGCTCTTGGAATAGGTAACCGTGGCAGGATTTTACGTCCACGCCGTCAAAGCCCGCTTCCATCGCCAGCTTGGCCGAGGCTGCGTACAACGCCGGCAGAGTATCCAGATATTCATCGGTTACGATGTTCTCATCGGACACGGGATGCCTCTCTTCATAGATGGGATGGCGATAGGCGATCATGGGGGCAATGCTCTGTCTTCCCGAATGGGTCAACTGCAGGATGAATACGGGGTTGATGCCGCACTCCTTGGCGGCGATCTCCCGCATCTCACACAGCAGCGCCTTAAAGGACGGCAGATTTTCTTCGGTCAGCATCATTTGCCGCGGATTGGTGCGTCCTTCGAGGCAAACGGCGCAGGCTTCGAACCAAACTGTCCCTGCTCCGCTTCTCGCGGCGCGTATGTATTTCTCTACGGTCAAATTGCTTGGACTGCCGTCGTGGTTGCAGTCACAGCCCTCCATGGGTTGAAGAACGACACGGTTGGGGATATTTGTCTGCCCGATCTGCAAGGCGGTATGAATCATAGTGCACTCATCTCCTATCGGTTCTTACGGTTATTTTCCGTATATACCTATAAGATACCACAAAAAATCCCAAAAGTAAATATCTTTCCCGGCATTTTCTTGCTTTTCTTGCGCTTTTATGGTATAATTATTCTGGAGACGGGTATGTCATGCGCTAAATGCGCACAACCTCTCCACCACACTGTTCACATATACTGACAGAAAGGAGATCGCACCGTGTCCAAAAAATCCCGTGTCCGCATGAATGCACGGCGGGAAAAAAAGCCGGTACCCTACTGTCTTGACCGACAAAAGCTGACAACTCGACAAGCCGCTCTTGAATCCCGAAACATGGCGCTCTTTTTCTTGGCATTTGTTCTGTTGCCTCTGGTTTTGGGACTGATGTCCGAGGGGGAGGGACGCATGATTCTGTGGGGGTTAGTCGTCCTTGTGCCCGTCGGGACGGTTTATGTGATCAGAGCGTTCCGACGTTACAGACTCGACCGCGAGATACAAAGGATTCCATGCTCGGATGTAACAGAAACAGATATTCACTGTACGAAAGTGCAGTTCATGACCCAACGAATAGCCAAATATTCCTCTGTCATTTTTTGCATTGTACTCTACGATGCAAAGGGTGAAGCCTTCTTCTACATTTACCCCAAAGGTGATGAAAGAACCGATTATGCAACCGAAGCCCTCAAAAGCGGTCTCGTCGGTTTCGAAATCACACTTGCCTGTTATTCGGGTACTCATATCGTAAAATCATTCAAGAATAAGCAAAATTGAAAGGAGATCCCCATGAACATCCTCTTCCTCGGTAACAGCTACACCTATTTTTCCGACCTTCCCACCCTCTTCGCCAATCTCTGCCGCGCCAACGGCCAGGACGTCCGCGTGGACTCGGTCACCTGCGGCGGTCGCAAGCTCTACGAGAATCTGAACGAATTCTGCAGCGACCTGAACCCCCACGACGACTACGCGAAGAAGATCGCGGAGCTTTTGGCCCAGGTGGAATATGACGTGCTGTTCCTCCAGGAGCAGTCCTGTCTGCCCATTCTGAACCCCGAGCTGTTTTGCGCGGGAGCGGTGGGGCTTGCTTCTATCGTCGGCGCCTGGCGCACGATTCTCTACGCCACTTGGGGACGGGCTGACGGCAGCGACACCCTGACCCATTACGGCTGGACGCGTCAGTCCATGACCGAGGGCTTGCATGATTCCTACTGTCAAGCCGCCGAGATTGCCCACGCCGAGGTATCTCCCGTGGGTCTGTGCTTTGCCGCTCTTGTGGACAAGCACCCCGAGATCGACCTGTACGACCCCGACAAGTCCCATCCCTCCTACGCGGGCACCTGTGTGGCGGCACTGTGTCACTACAAAACCGTCTTCGGAGAGCTCCCCCGTGATCTGTCGGCCTTTGAGCTGGACGGCGAGACCGCAGCCATGCTGGCGGCCATCGTGGACGATGTAGTCACGGCAGAAAAAAACTGAATCAAGCAGAACAGGGAGAGGCTACGCCCTCCAAAAAGGAGATCCTCATGCAACTATCCCTCGAATCCTACGCCCTCCGCCGCCGTTACGGCGATTTTGAGGCCGCCCGACTCATCTCCGAGGCGGGCTTTGACGCCATGGACTACTCAGCCTACTGGTATGAAAATTCGCCTCTCGCGGGCGATGACTACCGGGAGTATGCCCACTCCCTCCGCGCCCACATCGACTCTCTGGGGCTGACCTGCAACCAGTCCCACGCCCCCTTCGTCATGAAGTACGGAATGCCCTTCGATCTCTCCTGCCTCGAGTTCCGCGATGTGGTGCGTGCCATGGAGGTAGCCTCCATCCTGGGGGCACAGCAGATCGTGGTGCACAGTCTCGCCATGCCCAAGGAATTGGTTGAGGACACTCAGGCGACCCATGCATGCGCCCTCTCCTTCTACCGCGCCCTGCTCCCCTTTGCCGAGGAGTTTGGTATCCGTATCGCGGTGGAGAATCTATTCGTGCGGCATCCAGAAAAGTTCGTCTACTCCAAGCGGTTGAACAGCCCCGAGACCCTGTCCCGCCTGGTGCGGGAGCTGGATTCCCCCTTTGCGGTAGCCTGTCTGGATATGGGTCACGCCGCCATGGTAGGGTATGAGCCCGAGGACTTTGTCCGCGGGATGGAGCGGGGACTCCTCGGCGCGGTACACATCCAGGACGGCGATTACATCGAGGATCGCCACACCGTCCCCTATGTAGGGCAGTACCACTGGGAGGAGATCATGCGCGCCCTGGCCGAAACGGGATATGCGGGGGACTTGACCTTCGAGGTATACAAATTCTATCAGAATCTACCCGACGCGGCCATTCCCCACGCCCTGAAAATGGCGGAAGTCGTGGGGCGGGAGATGATCGACATATACAAAAGGCAAAAGATAGCCATTAATCTTTGAAAGGAGATTCGGTTATGATACTATACCGCCCTGTCGGCGAAGTAGAAAAGCAACTGATCGCCGAGACAGACTTTCGTGCCTTTCCTCCCCGTCTGGATTGGCAGCCCATCTTTTATCCTGTTCTGAACCAGCGTTATGCCGAAGAGATTGCGGGCAGATGGAATACCAAGGATCCCGCGTCGGGCTATCGGGGTTACGTGACCCGATTCGAGGTAGACGATGCCTACATCGCCCGTTTTCCCGTGCAGACCGTGGGCGCGGGCTACCACCAAGAGCTGTGGGTGCCAGCCGAGGAGCTTGAGGAGTTCAACCGGCACATTATTGGCAAGATTGAGATCATCAAGACCATAGAAGGCTCTCCGTCCGAGACATAAATCTCTTTTGAAAGGATAACGCTCATGTACGCTGAAACCTCCATCCACCTCCAAGCCCACAAGGGCTATTCCTTATATACCCCCGAGAACACCATGGCGGCCTTCAAGGCGGCCTGTGACGCGGGGTATGAATTCATTGAGCTGGATCCCAAATTCACATCCGACGGGGTGTGCGTGCTACTCCATGACTGTACCGTGAACCGCACGGGACGGTTGAAGGGCGGTGAGTCTCTGCCCCCCGAAACGCGGGTGGATTCTCTGACCTACGCCCAGCTGCGAGAGCTTGACTTCGGGATATGGTTTGGCGAAGCGTTTGCCGGGAAGGGCATCCCCACCTTTGAAGAGGCCATTCCCTACATTCTCTCCCGTGGTGTGTCGGTGAAGGTGGACAACGTGTGGGAGCGGTTTTCTCACAAGCAGCAGAAGGCTTTGTTTTCCCTTGTCCGCAAGATCGGAGCGATCCACCCCGAGACAGGGGCGCGGATCGGCATGACCTGCGCGCGGCTCGAGAACGTGGAGCGAGTAGCCCGCGAGCTTCCCGAAGCCGCCATCCACTACGACGGCTTCGTGGATGACGCGGCGCTGACGGCGCTGGATGAGTACGCCGCGAGACGGGAGCTGTATATCTGGCTCCGCTTTCATAACGCCAAGACCGCCTGGAACCCCAATCCCCCCGTGAACGCCGAGTACGCCGCCAAGGTCAAAGCCCACGGACGGCTGGGGATCTGGCTCATTGATAACAAGGACGAGATGCCTGCGGTCTGTGAGTTTGACCCCTTTGTGGTGGAGACTAACGGCGGGGTGAGGCCGAGCGGACGGTAACGTGCCGAGATACGAAATATATGGAGGACAATCGTATGGATGCCATTTTTTCACTTCTTTTCCCCATTCTCTTTTCCCTTGTCTGGGCCGTGCTCTTTTTCTTCATTCGGAAAGAAGAAAAGAAGAATACCTACGATACGGTTTTCCGCGTGCAGGCTGCGCGGACGGTGCGCCTGTTCTTCATCATCTTTTCGGTTCTGATTGTTGCAGGTATGGTCGCCATAGCCGTATTGGCTTTCTTTTCTCCGAATCCTACGGGATTCCTGATTGGTGAAGGTGTTCTTGCGTTCTTCGCCGCGCTGGGAATTTTCGGTTATGTGTATACCCGCTTCAACTACTGTGTCGTAGCCAAGGATCACCTTTTGCTCGTAAAGCAGTTCGGTAAGAATCGCGAGATTCCCTTTGAAAAGATCGCGTATATTTCGGCCTACGACGCAGGATTTGGGAATTTGAGCGGTTATGACGAAAACGGGATCCCTCTGTTCGCCTTCGATCACACCGACGTGGGCGTCGCGGAGCTGGAAAAAAGATTACGCGAGTATGGAATCCCCCCTGCTCCCAAGCCCTTCCCTACGGAAACTATGAAGAACACCGAGGCCTACAAGGCATATCGAAAGCGCTCCAACCGCTTGGCGTTCGGTGTGGTTGGCGGGCTTTGGGCTGCCATTATTCTGACTATTCTGATCACCTGGCTTGCAACACGCTAAAAGGAACGACATACCATGAAAAGAACCCTTCTATCCATTGATCCAGCGCAATTTCCCACCGAATATCATCCCCTCCTGACGGGCGCTCCCGTCTACGACAGCTCCTGCTCCCCGGCGGCGAAGGTGTACTTCATCGACCGTGACGGGGGCTACTACCTGAAAACCCAGCCCGTTTCGGCGGGGTCTCTGCGCCTCGAAGCTGAAAAGACCCGTTTCTTCTTTGAAAAGGGGCTGGGCGCGGAGGTGCTTTCCTACTCTACCGTGGGAGACTCCGATTGGCTTCTGACCCGCCGCGTGGTGGGGGAGGACTGCACCCACGCCGATTATCTGGCACAGCCCGAGCGACTGTGCGATCTTCTGGCGGAGGTTCTGCGGGGATTGCACGACCTCCCCACAGAGGGTTGTCCCGCGCCGGATTATCTGGACAGATACCTGGCCTTGGCCGAGCAGAACTACCGCACGGGGAACTACGACAAATCCCAATTTCCCGACAGCTTTGGGTATGCCTCCGCCGAGGAGGCGTGGAGCGTGCTGACCGAGGGTAGACATTTGCTCAAAGCCGACACCCTCATTCACGGAGACTACTGTCTGCCGAATATCATGTTGAACGGCTGGCGCTTTTCGGGGTTCATTGACCTGGGCAACAGCGGTGTGGCAGACCGCCACATCGACCTGTTCTGGGGAGCGTGGACGCTGTGGTTCAATCTCCATACCGATGCCTATCGCGACCGCTTTTTCGACGCCTACGGGCGGGACAGAGTGGACGAGGAGCTGATCCGGGTCGTGGCGGCGGCGGAGGTGTTTGGGTGAGGAAATTGCAGTTTATCGGTGGGCACTTCCTATGAGGCCCCCTCCGGGAGGGTAGCGAAGCGGCGACACGGTAGTGAATGACTGCCAGTGGCAGTCAGAGCCGTGTCGTGACCGACCCGAAGGGAGACCTCCCGCGTAGCGGTGGGGGAGCCCGCGTGCATAGAGTAAAAAGCTTTTTCCCGATAAAAAGAATTAGGCTTTTAACTCGCGCACTCTCCCTCAGTCGCTTCGCGCCAGCTCCCTCCCGGAGGGAGCCTTAAGACTGTGCCAACCCACCGATAAACCCAAATTTGAACAAATAGGTATTCACACCATGAAAAAAACAGACCCCTTATTCATCCCCTGCGCCAAGAAGCGCAAAGGCTCCACCGCCTACTACGAATTCCAATACTGCAAGCATGATCTGCCCGTAGAGCAGGCGATAAAGCCATCGGCGTGGAGTCATTGGGCGGAGGATTCCCTGCTGGTTCACATGGACGGGGAGCATGAGCTGTTCCACAGCTACATAAAACCGTATATGGCCGCGCCCCATGCGCCGAATGGGAGCCGTGTGTACTTCTACGCGGGAGTCAATTTCTACACCCGCGAGGAGACCGCCGAGATGCTGGAGAAGATCAAGGCGGACCGTCCTGCGGGATCCGATGCGCTGATTCCGTGGCTGGAGCGGGCGGCGGGGGAGTTTTACGGATTTTATATTATGGGGATATAGTATGAAGAAAAAACGCCTGAAAAAGAAAACGAAACCCGTTCCGATGCCGGAGAACTGTCAGCGATTTTGGGTATCCCATGGCCTCAATTTCCTGGTTCAATCTCTACAAATGTGTATTGGCGGTGGGGCAGCGTGCATCGTTGTCGCGTTGCTCTGTTCCTCCGTCCTTGACCCGAAAATCCTCCTTATCTGTATGTTTATTCTTCTGCTCTTTCCCCTTATTGCCATATGTTTTGCAATCGCAGAGGCTATGATCAGGAAGCGGCATGATAAACCGATAGCGGGTTTGGATAAGCTATGCTTGTATTTGAACGAAGGGACTCGCCCCGCCCTCCCCCTCGACCGCATCACCTCCATGCATTACCATTTCGGTCAACTAAGAAAGCGCGGAAAATTCCCCTATATCTGTATCTCACAAAAGTCCGGAGTTCCCATCGAATTCCCACTTCCCTCCCTCGGATTCGTGCTGGCTCTGCGACGTGCACTGCCGTCGCTCAAACTGACAGTGAGGTGGATTTTTCGACTTATCGTCTGCCTGCTTTTGGGGTTTGCCATAGGCGGAATCATGGCTTTATTGCTTTTGGTAAAATAAGGAGATTCTATGACCAACTGGAAACAAACACGCATCACCACCCCCCGCCTCATTCTGCGCCCGTGGGTGAAATCCGATGCGGAGGCCTTGTACCGCTTCGCACGCGACCCCTTGGTGGGGCCCGCCGCGGGGTGGCCGCCCCACACATCGGTGGAGAACAGCCGCGAGATCATCCGCGGGGTGCTGTCGGCGCGGGAGACCTACGCCATGGTGCTCCGCTACGACACCATAGATACGGTCAGCGGCGAGGTCATCTCTGCGGGGACCCCCGTGGGGAGCATCGGCATCATGTTCAACGGGTGCGGCTCTTATCCCCACATGAAGCAGACCGAGGCCGAGATCGGCTACTGGGTGGGGCTTCCCCTCTGGGGCAGAGGCCTTGTACCCGAGGCGGTCCGGGCGATTCAGGGACGTTGCTTTGGGGAATTGGGCTTGGACGGGCTGTGGTGCGGCTACTACGAGGGGAACGAGAAATCCCGTCGGGTACAGGAAAAATGTGGGTTTACCCCCCGCTCACGCATGGAGATCCCGCCCCATCCCTTCAACGGTGCCACGGCAGAGTGCTTTACATATCTGTCCCGTGAAAAATGGGAAGAAGGATTCTACCCCGCCACCCATGAGATGAGCCTGCGAGAGGCTCCCTACCGTGCCATCGAATCGGGGCGCAAGACCGTGGAGATGCGGTTGTTCGACGCCAAACGGCAGGCGGTATGCATCGGGGACGAGATTCGTTTTTCCCTTGTGGGAAGCCATGAATCTTTCACAGCCGAGGTGGTATGGGTACGGTATTTCCCTACCTTTGAGGCTCTGTACGCTACGCTGATCCCCAAGCTGGGGGCGGCGGCTTTGGGCTATGCGGATGGGGAGGTTCCCGATCCCGCCGATATGCTGGACTATTACTCCGAGGATGCCATTGCCCGATTTGGGGTGATTGGTATCGAAATTCGATTGAAAGAGACTGTATAAAATGGATTACGAACAAATTGTTTGCCACGGCGAGGGACTGACCTTGCCCCGTGGGTTTGCAGACCGTATGCGGGTCATGCTGGGGGAGGACTTTCCCGCCTTTTGCGAGTCCTATGCCAAGGATGCCCACCCCTCTCTGCGGGTCAACACCCTGAAGATCTCCCCCGAGGACTTGCGGGAGATCGCCCCCCTTGTGGGAGAGGCGGTTCCGTGGCAGCAAAACGGATTTTACTATGCCGCCGACGGGGAGATACGCCCCGGCAAGCATCCGCTCCACGAGGCCGGGGCTTACTACATCCAGGAGGCCAGCGCCATGCTCCCCGCCTCCCTGTGCCCGCCAGTCCCGGGCGAACGAGTTCTTGACCTCTGCGCCGCACCCGGTGGAAAGGCCACCCAACTGGCCTCCGCGCTGGACGGCGAGGGGCTTCTGGTAGCCAATGAGATCCACCCCACCCGCGCGGGAATTCTGTCCCAGAACATGGAGCGCATGGGGGTACGGAACGCCATTGTGACCAACGCGTCCCCCGCCGAGCTGGCGGTAAGGTTCCCCGCCTTCTTTGACAAGATCGTGGTGGACGCGCCCTGCTCTGGCGAGGGGATGTTCCGCAAGGAGGCTGATGCCGTGACCATGTGGAGCCCCGAGAACGTGACGCTCTGCGCCGCGCGCCAGGCCGAGATCCTGGACGAGGCGGCCAAGATGCTCCGTCCGGGCGGATATCTGACCTACTCCACCTGCACCTTTGCCCCCGCCGAGAACGAGGGGGCGGTGCTGGCCTTCCTGACCCGCCACCCCGAGTTTGAGGTAGTTCCCTCTGCGGAGGCGGCTGTGGTGTCCTCTCGCGAGGCGGGACTGCTGGACGGCGGGCATCCTGCGTGGGTGGAGGGAAATGAGCAGTACCCCGAGGCTCTGCGGGAGTCGGTGAAGAACGCCTACCGCGTGTTCCCCCATCACTGCGACGGCGAGGGGCATTTCGCGGTGCTCCTGCACAAGGGCTTGGAGGGCGAGGCTCTGATGCATACCCGCTCCGAGGGAAAAAAGAAGGGCAAGAAGCCCGAAAAAGCGAATAACGGCAAGGGGAAGCCCGCCTCCGAGGCGGTGGCCTTGCAGCTCTTTGAGGACTTTGCCCGGGAGGTGCTGGGCGGAGTTCCTACATGGATCGGTGGGATGGTTCCCTGTCTCTTTGGGGACAAGCTATACCTCACGCCCACCGCTCTGTGCGGCGAGGGCGGTGACCCCAAGCAGGCATTGAGCGGTCTGCGCATACTCCGCGCGGGACTCTGCGCGGGAACGGTCGTGGGTCTTGACCGCGGCCGTGGGCGATTCGAGCCGGATCACGCCCTTGCACTGGCGGCTGATGCCCGAGCCTTCCCTGTAAACCACGACGGCGCCCTTGCCTACCTGCGGGGGGAGACCCTCCCCTGCGACCTGCGGGGATGGCACGCCGTAACTTATAAGGGTCTTCCCCTTGGTTGGGGCAAGGCCTCGGATGGGGTGATGAAGAATCATTATCCCAAGGGGCTGCGGTGGAATTGAGGTGCATTATGAAATTACTGTTTTCATTAGCACTGGAAGAATGCGAGCAGCCCTATGCGGGGCAGCATATGGAGTATGGCGGCGTATTCGGTGCGTGTGAGGGGGGCTTTTACTACTGCCGCTTAGCGCACACACAAGAGACAGGGTATATCCTGCGGGAGCACATCTTCACCCGCGATGGCGTGCTGACCGAGACCGCCTCCTATCTCATTCCCGACAGGATCGAGGTGAATTCCCACAGTCTGGAATTGGGATACCGTTGGGCGCACCTGCCAAACAGCCCCCGCGGCGTAATCGCTCTGGGGAGCGCGTGGGGCTTTGATCCCAATCGCCGCGAGGTGGTGGCGCTCACACCTGTCGAAAACGCGGAATACGTAGCACTGCGGCATCTGGACGTGGCCCACTTCTACGAGGAAAGTGATTTTTCCTTTCCTCCCTACACAATCTCCCATAAAGGAAGCTTCGGCTACGTCTGTGCCCGTGCCGGTGTACCCGTATGGAGCTTCCGCACCCAAGGCTACCTCTACACCGATATGAAGCTCTATGGTGATACCATCGTCTTCGGTACAGCGGGAGCCGGCGGTCATTTTGTGGCGTTACGCCTGTCCGACGGGACGCCCGTGTTCGATATCAACACCAAAGGAACCGACCGCTATCTGACCGTAAACGACCGATTCTACACCTACGCAGGCGGTCGGAACGGTCTCCTATCGGTAGGGCCTGACGGCACAACCGAGACCCTCCCCCTGCCCGGCTATACCGATTGCTCCTGCCCCCTGTGGACCGATGGAGAGACTCTGCTCTGTATGTCCTTCGGCATGAAGGGCGGGCGGTACACGACCGTATATATCCATGCCATACGTGCACATGAAGCCACGGAATGATTCTCCACGAATCACAAACACATTCCTCGAAAGGACTTCTCCATGAAAACCAAAACCAATCCCTCCGCCCGGATCCTGACGGGTAGGCTTCTGGCCTTCTCTGCCCTGGGCGCGTATTTCGCCGTCCTGTTTGTGGGCGGGCTCATCAACGGCGGTAAGATGTCGGTGATCGCGCCGAACTTCATCATTTACTTCAATCCCCTGACCTACGCCCTTATCTGGCTGGCAGTAGCAGGGGTGCTGGTGGCCTACGGCTCCATCTCCAAGCCCATGGTCTACGGCTTTACCTGGCTGGCCTCCCTGTGCTACTCGATCCGCACGGCGGTGGCGGGCGGAAGCTACTACTTGACCTTCGCCATGTGCGGTCTGGTGGCTCTCATGACCTACATCTGCGGACGAGCGCTGCGTGCGGAAAAGACCGAAAAGGCAGCCGTCCAAAAGCCCTTTGTACTGTCCCCCCTCGGCGGCAAGATCGCCGTGGGCACGGTGGCAGTGATCGCCGGGGGCGGTGTACTGTTCCTGCTTCTGTCCTCCTACCTGACCTACATCACCTCCCCCACGGTAAGCACCGGGGTATACATTCAGCTCATGGAATCCCTGCGGAGTAGCTTTTCCTTTGATACCACGCTGGAATTCGGCGAAAACGTCTCCCATCTGGCCGCCCATATCTCCCCTATTTTCCTGGTCTACCTGCCCTTCTATGCCCTGATCCCCTCCCCCGTGACCCTGCTGGTACTCCAAGTGCTGGCGGTCTACTCGGCGGTGATCCCCCTGTGGATGATCGCACGAAGAAAGGGACTGTCGCCTGCCCTATCGGCGGTAGTCTGCGGACTGCTTTGCCTGTTCCCAGCGGTCTGGGGCGGTGCGGCGGGGTCGTTCCACGAGTACGCCCTCCTGCTCCCCCTGCTTCTCTGGCTGATCTGGGCGCTGGAATCCCACCGAAAGGTGCTCGTTTGGGTCTTCGCCGCCCTCATCCTCTGCGTGCGGGAGACCTGCGCCATCCATCTGTTCACCCTGGGGCTGTACTGGCTGATCGTGAATCGCAAGTCTGTCGAGGCGGACGGTACATCCCAAAAGAGTGAGCGCATCCATGCCGCCATCCTCATGGGGGTGTCGGCGGTCTACTTCATCACGGCCATGGTGGTGCTGACCTACGCAGGAAAAGGAACCCTCATCACACGCTTTGACAACGTGACCGGCATCTACGCCACCGACTTCGGCACCCTCATCCGAGAAATCGTATATAACCCCGCCATCGCGGTGTACGAAATGCTCACCGAGGCCAAGCTCCACTACGTGCTGTGCATGCTTCTGCCTCTGGGTCCGCTTCCTCTGCTGGCAAAGAAAAAAGCAGGTCTTGTGTTCCTGCTCCCCTTCCTGCTTCTTAATCTTCTGTCGGATTTTCCCTACCATTTCAGCCCGGATTACCCCTACTCCTTCGGGGCGGCCGCCTTTGCCCTCTACCTGTGTGTCAACGCCCTCTGCGAGCTGACCGCCCATGGGGACAAGGCTGTCCTTGTCAAGCGTGTGACCACCCTGGCGATATGCTTCACCCTTCTCATCGGTGCATTCCGCCTGGCGGACTACGGACTCTTTGCCGAGTATACCTTTACGGGCAAAAACGAGGTAGCCGCCATGGACAGCCTGCTGGAGTCGGTGGAGGACGGTGCCTCTGTGAGCGCGTCGGGACGGCTGATCTCCAATTTGGCGGCGCGGGAAGAGGTCTACGCCCTCTCAGGCGAGGTCATGACCGAATACGTGGTGCTTGACCTGCGGGAGGAGTGGAGTTTGCCCTCCGAGGAGAAATACGACGTCAAGTACTATGAAGAAAAGGGTTACGTCGTCGTGGAGAAGCACAGCGGCGTGGGTGTTGTGCTGAAACGGACGTGATTTTTTGGGAGCGCGTCGCTCCTCTCTCGCGCGAAGCGCATATCGAATCCCAAAGGGACATATCGACTACTTTCTTTTCCCAAAAATGCCCGCCCCGACCTGTGCGAATACAGGAAGAGGCGGGATATTTTTAATTTGCAGGCTTTTGCAGGATGACGTGACCTTCGTATTCTGCCCAGACGGTATAGCCGTGGGCTTCGAAGACCTCGCGATATTTGTCATCGGTACCCGTACGGAGGACGGCGTAGTCCACGTCGTCGTCCTTCAAATGGCTCTTATCTCCGCTCATTACGTGGTAGGAGTGATCGTATACCTCCCGCCGATCCGCCACGTGGGCCAGGTAGGAGCTGGGCACGCAGAGGGATGCATCCTCGGGCAGGGTATCCAGAATGGCTTCAATGCTTTGATATTTCTCCTTGTTTTCATCCCACAGCTTGACGTAGGAATTGTGCTTGGGGACAACAATGAAAATATACATACAACAGCAAGCCACCGCACCGAAGGAAAGCAACCGTCTGCGGGACACGGGCTGCAGATCGGGCAGATTCAGGATCATAGCGTACATGAGGAAGGCCGTGATGCCGAAGTGGTACTGGAAATTGATGCTGTACTGGTACTTATAGGTGGTCAGCACGTTGAGCAGGATGGGAGCGATGAGCAGCCAGCGAGACTGTTTCTTGGTACAGAAGGGGATCATGCCCACAGGCAGGAGCATGTGGAGCAGATAGACCACCTTTGCCCAGGGGCTTCGCTCCAGGAACCAGGAATCCAGGCTGCCCTTCTGGGTGGAGAACAACTGCTCCAGCAGGTAACCGGGGTTCTTGAGAGCAGTCATGACGGCACCCAACAGGCCCTCATCCTTGTCGTAGATCAGGTTATCAAAGCGGTTGATCATGGGGCCGGCGATGGAGGGGCGAGGTGTATCGTTTGCGTAGAATTCCGCCCAGTAAGCACTGGTCTCGTTGAGGAACATCAACGCTCCTGCAAAGTAAGCCGCCGCACCAAGCGCCAGGACGGCACCGTGGAGATACTTCTTGCGGGAGATGATGGCATACAGAGCAAAGAGGATGATGTACACAGCGGCATCCTCCTTGACCATCAGGGTCAGGACGGCAAAGATATACATGGGGATGTACTTTTCCCGTTCAAAGAAGTAGAACATCCAAAGGAGGAGCGGCAGCAGGAAGCAGTTTTCGTGGAAGTCGTAAAAGCATCCCATGGCGGTGGCGGGATACAGAGCGTAGATGAGCGCCACGAAGATCTGGGTGCGGCCAGACAGCTTCAGATGGCGGGCGATGAGCACGGCAGGGATGATGCCGCTGGCCACCAGCACAGCCTGGGCGATCTGCAACGTAAGAGGAGAGGGGAAAATGGCGTAGAAGGGCAACAGGGTATAGTAGATGGGCGACAGATGCACCGCAAAGTGGGAAAGAAGCACGTCCCGCTCGCTGGAGATCAGGGGAAGCCCGGTCTCCTTCATGTTATGGAACATATTGACGAACAGACCGAAATCAAAGTTGGGAGAGGTGAAGGTCATGTAGCGCAGACAGGTAGCCACGGCGATCACGGTACCGCCCACCAGCCCCAGCACGGCGGTAATCGTCCAAACGGCTTTGGAGTGGATCTTCAGCTTGTCGATAAGCAGGTCGTTCTTTTGCAGGAAATAGAATACGAACAGGGAGTAGGCGACGATCACGGCCAGCATGAAAAGGGTTCCGTCGGAGTTCATGCTCATGGTACCGCTCCCCACGGCCACCTTGTAGGTAATGGTATTTTCAAACACCGAAAGCCAGCGCACCACGCAGATCGTAGAGCCCAAAAGCAGAAACCAGGAATCGGTCTCAAAAGCAGGGAGCAGAGCCGACACGGCAGTCATGGCACAGAAGAACAGGGCGATCCACAGGATCATAGCCACCGTTGACGTCTCCTGGGCGAAGGACAGCTCGTAGAAGTTCCCTTCCACGGTCAAGAGATTGAGCATGGCGTAGAGGCACCAGGCGGCGATGATGCGGCAGATGGTTTTCTCCCGGTTGAAAGCGGCTTTGAGACGGGAAATGACCTCGGTTTTGTTGAAATGCATGATGATTAACTCCTTTGTATCTGTTTAAGAGACCGTACCCTATAAGACGGACAAACCATCCGAATATGACGGCGCGGGGAGATTTTTTGTGGATCGGTATAAATTGCGGTTTATCAGGCAGAGCCCGAAAACTGCTAATGAATAATGAAGTCGCCCAAAGCGGCGGAATCCTATCCAGTATTATACAACAAATTCGCCCGTATGTCAAGCATCCCGCGCGGTTTTCAAACAATGTTACCCGCCATTCACATTGAGTTTGCAAATCCGTTGTATAATGGTAAAAAAGTTATCATTCTGCCGTCTCGGCTGATTACGAAAGGATATTATACCATGTTCAACATTCTGGTCGTTGAGGACGATTTCAACACCCGTCGGCTCATGTGCGCCGTTCTGGAGCGTTACGGCTATCATCCCATCCCTGCCACCGACGGCGTGGATGCTCTGGATCAACTGGACAAAAAGCACGTGGATCTCATCATTCTGGACATTATGATGCCCCGTATGGACGGCTACGAATTCACCCGCATCCTCCGCGAGAGCGGCAACACCCTGCCCATTCTCATGGTCACCGCCAAGGAGACCCCCGCGGACAAGCACAAGGGCTTCATCATCGGCACCGACGACTACATGACCAAGCCCGTGGACGAGGAGGAAATGATCCTCCGTATCGCCGCTCTCCTCCGCCGCTCCCGCATCGTCAGCGAGCGCAAGCTGGCCGTGGGCTCCACCGTGCTCTTTTATGATTCCCTCACGGTTCGCAACGACGGCGCGGCGGTAGGTGCTCCCGGTGGCATGGAGCTCCCCCAAAAGGAGTTTTTGCTCCTATTCAAGCTACTCTCTTACCCCAACAAGATATTCACCCGCCGTCAGCTCATGGACGAGATCTGGGACATGGATTCCGAGAGTGACGAACGTACCGTGGACGTACACATCAGCCGTCTGCGCGACCGTTTCCGCGACAACAGCGATTTTGAGATCATCACCGTCCGCGGTCTCGGCTACAAAGCGGTGTACCTGAAATGAAAAAAAACAAGCAACGCAAACCCTTCCGCAAGCTGCGGGGACGATTGCGGATCAAGTCCTTCCGCACCGAGCTCATCCTCATCATCTTCTTCCTCATGCTGGCCACGTCGGGTTTTACCGTGCTGGTCTACGCCCTTCTGCACCTCATCTTCCCTGCCCTGAAAAATTTTGATACCGTGGCTTCCAGTGCATCCACCCTGATTGCCTGCACCATCATCGGCACAGGCGCGGCAGCCCTTCTGACCAAGTGGATCTTGAGTCCTCTCAAGGAAATGATCGACGCCACCGAGCGCATCGCTAAGGGAGATTTCAAGGTACATATCCAGGAAAACTTCGACGAGGCGTCCGACTTTGGCATCCTCCAACGCTCCTTCAACCACATGGTGGGGGAATTGGACGGCATTGAAATGTTCCGTAACGACTTCATCAACAACTTCTCCCACGAATTCAAGACCCCTATCGTCTCCATCCAAGGCTTTGCCCACCAGCTTCAAGCCGGAGGATTGACCCCCGAGGAGGAGCAGGAATACATCCGCATCATTGCGGTGGAATCCGACCGTTTAGCCAAGATGGCGACCAACATCCTGCTTCTCTCCAAGCTG
This sequence comes from Eubacteriales bacterium, assembly GCA_045602325.1. Taxonomy (GTDB): domain Bacteria; phylum Bacillota; class Clostridia; order Oscillospirales; family CAG-272; genus CAMEON01. The sequence goes on from JAZSBH010000158.1 coordinate 18,946, forward strand.
GAGAATCAGGCCATCGTCACCGACAAGACCGAGTTTTTTCTGGACGAACAGATCCGTACCTGCCTTCTGGTGCTGGAAAAGCAGTGGTCCTCCAAGGACATCGAGCTGAATATCGATCTGGACGAGGTGAAATATTGTTTTAACGAAACCATGCTCTCCCACGTGTGGGTCAACCTTTTGGGAAACGCCATCAAGTTTACTCCCTACGCGGGCAGTATCTCCTGTACGCTGCGGGCTGACGATGCCTGTGTGACGGTCACCATATCCGACACAGGCTGCGGTATGGATGAGAACACCCAGAAGCACATTTTTGAGAAGTTCTACCAAGGCGACACCTCCCACACCGGTGACGGCAACGGCATCGGTCTGACCATCGTAGGGCGGATCCTGACCCTCTGCGATGGACGTATCCGGGTGGAAAGCAAGCCCGGCGAAGGGAGCACCTTCACCGTGTCCCTCCCCGTGACGGTTCCCGAGTACGAGGATGTGACAAAATACGAGGGAGAAACTTAAGCGCACACCGATAAACCCAAATTGCGCGAAAGGAGCCGTCAGGCATGAAAAAAAACACACAAGCGGTTTCTTTGGAACGCCCACCCATGAAGAAGTCCAAGGCGTCCATCATTTTGAGCATCATCTCGGCGGTATTCATCGGCTTGACCGCATTGGGGCTCTGGTTCATGCGGGAATACCTGATGGATCCCGCCCTGGTGCGGGAGAAGATCGGAGAGCATTATCTGCTGGGGGCTGTCGCCATGGTGCTCATCTCGGCGGTACAGGTTATTGTCGCCCTCATCCCCGGAGAGTTCGTGGAGATCGCGGCGGGGTACTGCTTTGGAAGCTGGATGGGATCTTTGCTCTGCCTCGCCGGCATCGTCCTGGGAAGCTGTACCACCATCCTTCTGGTGCGGTACTTCGGCAGCCGCTTCGTCTATGCCTTTTACCCCAAGGAGAAGATCGACGCCCTCCCCATCATCAACGACCCGCCCAAGCGAAATGTTTTGACCTTCATCCTCTTCGTCATCCCCGGCACCCCCAAGGATCTTCTGACCTACGCCATCGGGCTGAGTGATATGAGCATCCCCCTCTACATCGCCCTGACCACGGCGGCTCGCTTCCCCTCGGTCATCCTCTCCACCCTCAGCGGCGATGCCGTGGGCACCAAGGATTACACCATGGCCATCGTGTTTGTCATCGTGACGGCGGTGGTCAGCGGGACGGGATTGCTGATCTATAACGCCATTTTGAAAAAGAAGAAAAAGAACCGTCCGGAGGTGGAGGATCTACCTGCCGACGGGGAAAAGTCATAAGAGAAAAGGAACCCTTCGCGAAGGGTTCCAGATTACTGACAAAGGGTCCAGGACTACAGTTCTGAACCCTTTTTCGTCTTTACAAAGAAAACGAAATATGATACTACACGGCTTTGGGTGAACGCAGCAACTTCTTGAGATATGCACTGTTTTATGGCTTGTGCTATAACCGTTGTGACGTCAGACTCAGTTATGGCGAATTGCTGTCAAAAACTACTCAGTCGTACACGTGTACTCGAAAAAGATAAGGTTCAGACGTTGATGGTGTCAAAGCAATCGGCGGCAGCCTTGTCGGTTTTCGCCAGTGCATGTACATATATGTTGGTCGTGTCAATGGACGTATGCCCAAGCCGTTTCGAAACTGTTTTGATATCGCATCCATTAGACAGAAGATAGGTTGCGGATGAGTGTCTCAAACCATGAAACTTCAGATGGCGAAAACCGTATTTTTTCAGAAACTTATCAAATTGTTTGGTCGGCGTGTGCGGATGCATGACGTGCCCGCACCAGTCGGTAAAGAGGAATCCCTCCTCGTGCCATTTCTCACCGAGCAAGGCTTTTTTACGGTCTTGCTCCTTTTTCAGTTCCTGCAGAACATCACAGAGTGCTTGGGGAATAGCCATCTGACGAATGCTGCTGATGGTTTTCGGGAGCTTGTTTTCAGGCTCCTGCCCAACAAGCTTAACGACGCTTCTGCGGATGTACATAGTCCGTTTTTCAAAATCGATGTCCTCCCATTTCAGCCCGGCAATCTCGCCTCGTCTGGCACCTGTGTAAATGGCAGTGGCAATGACGACATGGATGTGGATGGGCTCAAGCTGAGCCATTTTGAGGATTTCGGCAATCTCTTCGTTGCTGAAGGCCTCAACTTCGGGCGTGACGATTTTGGAAATCTCAAGTCTGCGCGTATCGGCTGGATTTGATTGGATGTACTCCTGCTTCCAAGCCATTGTCATAATGGACTGGAGGATGGTCAAATATCTACGGATGGTAGCAGGGGCGAGCTTCTCGCCCTTTTTATCTACCCGACCCGAAGGAGTTGCCAAGAAGTTTATCAGCTCTTGAACATGGAACGGCTTGATCTCGTCCAAATGTAGATGTCCGAGTTTTGGGATAAGAATGCGATGGATAGCAGTTTCATAGAGCAGAAATGTAGTAGAAGAAATGTTCTCCTTCTTAGCTGTCAGATAGATTCCGCAGAAATCTGAGAACAGGGGAGTGGACGGTGTTTGAATGGGAGTCAGCGCTTGATGAGATTCTTGCGCAACTGCCTCCTCTGCAAGTTCCTGTTCAGCTTTTTTTTATCGAAATCCACGTTGGGCTTGTGTTGGTGTTTGAGTTCAAATTCAATTCTGCACTCTTCCTCCAGTGCCTTGACAAAGGCATCGAGTTCCTTGCGAACCTTGGATTCGGGAAGATTCACTTTGGACGGACGGAACAGACGAGATTTTTGAAAAGGACGTCCGTTTTCCATAATCCCGTAAGACGCTCTGACGAAATAATTGTTGTTGCCGCGTTCCTTGATGTAAGCCATAATAGCCTCCTACAAATTAGAATTTTATTACAGGCAGTACACCATTGCAAGAATTTCACGATTTTTTGACGAGATTTTTTGATTATGTGCAGGGCAAGAAAGATGCAAAATGATTCGGTTGTTTGGAAAAAACGAAGAAAAACTCGCATTTTTACTTGCACTTGCTATGCACTAACTATGCACCAAGCCATTTACGGAATGGTAGAGGTAAATAGAGAGTGACAGAATAAATCAAAACCACCGGTTGAACCGGTGGTTTGCACAGCCCCTATAAGGGGCAAATACAGGCGTAACCCCTAAAAGGGGTACAGAAGGCTTGATACCGCATTACAATCTCAGGCAGCCGCTCACGTGCGGCTGTCTATTTTT
>JAZSBH010000159.1:0-8371 GCA_045602325.1 Eubacteriales bacterium
CCACCACCTAAACAGCGCACACATTTTGTTTTTCGCAAAATGTGTTGATTGCGCATAGGGTCGCCAAGACCCCAGAACCCGCACGAACGGCGGAGCGCCGTCCGCGCGGAACTCACCGCTTTGCTTCTGCCCAAAGTCGCAAATTTATCCTGTCGGATAAAAGAAAACCGTGGGTTTCTGCCAAACAGGCAGTTAACCGCGATGTTGGCGCTCCGCCAACATCGCGGCGCCATGGCAAACTGCGACTTGACAGCGTATCAGCCCATTTGCCCACTGGCAAATGGGCGCGCAGATCAGGCGAAAGGATCCTTAAGGAAAGTACCGTGGGTACTTTCCTTAAGTGGCGTTCTTTTGGTACTTTTCTTTCGACAAGGAAAGAAAAGTACAGAAGAAACAATGTGGGAGTTTAGTAATGAACTCCCCGACAAACCCAAATTTGAACGCATCCTACTGCTGTGGGACTACAGCCAGGAACACGATATCCTCGTCTCCGTCATTGATCATGGTATGCGCGCTTCCCTTGGGACAGTAGTGACACAGGCCGAGTTCAATGCGCTCTTCCGTGCCGTCCAGAATCATTTTGCCCGTGCCTGACAGGAAGAAAATGATCTCGGCAGATGTGTCGTGGGTATGGAGGCCAATGGTATGGCCGGGAGAGAGGCGGCCCCTGAGAATCTTACAGAGGCTATCCCCCGCCATGCAGGCATAAAATTCACCCACACCGCCCTTGAAATGGGGGAGAGTGGTCTCGGGAATCCTAGTGAAGTCGATCATAGGTTTTCTCCTTATAGTATTACGGGGATGGAGGCGTCAGCGGTGACCGAAAGACGAAAGGTGCCGTCCTCGGCAGGACGGAGGCGGATCACGCAATCCACCGCAAGCACCTTTACCCCTGCTTCATGGGCTTCGCGCAGGGCATCACCGAACGCCTTGTGGGTCTCATCGTTGGGACGGAAAGAGTGGATCCCTTTCATCTGAATGACGAACAGGATATAAGCGGGATTCCCTTGCTCGGCAAGAGCCATGAGCTCGCGGATGTGCTTGACCCCGCGCTCGGTGGGTGCGTCGGGAAAGAGTGCGAGACCGTCCCGCTCCAGGGTACAGCCCTTGACCTCCAGGTAGGCGGTGCTTCCCTCGCCGTTGGCGTTATGAATGCAGAAGTCAACGCGGGAGTCGCCATGGGTAACCTCGCGACGGATGGTGACGTCGGCCGAAAACAAACCGCTGACCGGCAACCACTCGGCGGCAATGTCATTAGCCGCCTGGGAGTCCATGTTGACGGTGACGGTGGTACCGTCGGGGCGGATCTTCTCCACCGCAACGAGATCGTACGGCGTCTTGCGGGCGGGATTGGCAGAGGCGGCCAGATAAACGGCAGAATCGGGTAGGAGCAATTCACGGCACCTGCCCGTATTCTTGACGTGAACCGCAAATACCTCGCCCTCCACGTCCACCAAAGCGATGAAGCGGTTGGGTCGTGAAATGAATCTGCCCTTTATGATGGGGGTGGAGTAGGTCACGGCTTACCTTCCTTCCTGCTCCCGGGCTATGGGGATGAGTCTGTCCAGCCAGCCCTCGCAACCTTCCTCGATATCGCGGTAGGTCACGTCGAAGCGGTCGGTGTACCAGGGGTCGGCAACGTCGCCGCCCCGCGCGGTGGGCTCCATGAAGCGGTGGACTTTGCCGTCGGGGTCGGATCCGATGATGCGCAGGAGGTTGCGGATATTGTTCCCGTCCATGCAGAGCAGGTAGTCGTAGGCTGTGTAATCGGCTTTGGTAACCTGTACCGCGCGTTTGCCGTCGCAGGTAATGCCGTGCTTTTTCAGCTCGCGCTGGGCGGGGGGATAGACGGGGTTGCCCACGCCATTCCAAATCTCCTCAGTGGAGGTGGCGGCGGAGGCCACCGAAAAGAGGTGGGCTACCCCTCGCTCGGCGGCCTTTTGGCGGAAAACGAACTCCGCCATGGGGCTGCGGCAGATGTTGCCGTGGCAGATAAAGAGGATTCGGATCACGGCAGACCTCACAGGGGATGCCGCTCGCGAATCACCGCAAAGGCCTCGTCGGCGATCTCGACGGTCTCGGCGATGTCCTCATCCGAAAGGGCGGCGTTGATGAAGTGGTTGTGGTGGTTGGTGAAGAACACGCCGCGCTTCACACACTCGGCGATCCACTCCTGGTGCAGGCGCAGAGTGGGATCGTCGGCTATGCGGAGGTAGAACAGGGAGGGAACTCCCGTGACGTTCAGATGGAAACCGTACTTGGTCGCAGTGGCTTTCAGTCCCTCGGAAAGCTTGGTTCCCTTTTCGATGAGAATGCGGGGGGAGTCGATACGCTTCATCTTCTCGATGCAGGCAATACCCGCGGCGAAGGGGACGGCGGACATCCAGTAGGAGCCGGTGTAGGACATGGAGGATACCGTGTTCTTGAGGAACTCCTTGCCGCAGAGGGCAGAGACGTTGTAGCCGTTGGCCAGGGCCTTGCAGAAGCAGATGAGGTCGGCCTCAAAGCCGAAGTAGTGATCCGAGCCCGCCAGATCCAGACGGAAGCCGGCACGGACGTCGTCCACGATGAGGACGGTGTTATTGTCGGTGCAGAGCTTGCGTACCTTCTGCCAGAAGCCGGGAGCGGGGAGCTGGTTGTCCATAAAGTTGCCGTGCATGTAGGGCTGGCCGATCACCGCCGCGATCTCGCCCTTGTAGGTGTCAAACATTTCAGCCAGCTGCTCGTAGTTGTTCCACTCACAGTAGAGATTGTGCATGACGTCCTCTTCGATGACGCCCGCATAGTCGATCTTCTGGGTCCAGGGAGCAACGCCGTGGTAGTAGCCCTTGAAGAAGATGATCTTCTTTCTGTGGGTGTAGGCGCGGGCGGTCATGACGGCAAGGGTGGTGGTGTCACCGCCGTTTTTGGCGAAGAACGCCCAATCGGCGCAGGCCACCGTATCCACCAAAAGATCGGCGAAGTCGATCATGACGGTGTTGGGGAGGGTGGTGCAGTCGGATATGGCACGCTGACGGGCGGCGGCGGCATCCACGTCGGGATCATGGTAGCCCAGGATATTCGGGCCGTAGGCGCACATGTAGTCGATGAAACGGTTGCCGTCCAGATCCCAGAGATAGGTACCCTGAGCCTTAGAGGAGTACAGGGGAAATGCCTCTACGGGGACGTAACAGCCCTCGGCGGGTCCCTGGTGGCCGTAGATACCCGAGGGAATGACCTTGACGGCGCGGGCAAAGGCCTCGCGGGATTTGGTGTAATCGTTGATCTTATGCATGGTAGTTCCCTCCTTTACGCCAGATAGATCGCCACGCGATCCAGAATACGGTTGATATTATCCACCTGGGAGATCATACCGCTGATGCGGACTTGTCCCATGCCCACGGCGGCAATGGCGTTGATGCGGCCGTCGAACAGGTCGCGAGCGGTGGTAAGGCTGTCGAACACCATTTGGGAGGTGATACGCTCGTCGTTGGGGGTATGGTTGAACATGAGGTGGTGATCCTTGCAATGGATGGCCACGGCGAGGTCGTCTCCGATACCCAGCTTGATCTTGCCGTCGGTGATATTGGAGACCGAGAACATACCCACCTGATCGTGGTTGCCGATCTGGACGATGGCACGGCCGATGACGTAAAGCATGAGGGTGGTGGAGCGCTCAAAGAAGACGGGATCCGCCAGCTTTTCGGGCTCGGGACGGAGGTAGGCAGACAAAATATCGGTCAATTTGGTGAATGCGCCCAGCAAAAAGCCGATATGATGGAAGCCGCTGACAGGAATGGGGGTGCCCGTCCCGTCGATCAGGGCGTTGAACTTCTCGGGCGAGGGGAACCAGAGCTTGATGGAGCAGCCCTCGGTGCCTTTAACCATTTCGGCTTCTCCATCCTTAAAAATGAGGGTGGCTTTGGGGCCGTTCTTAACCGAAAAGCCGACTTTTATGTTTTTTCCCGCCACCAAAGCGGCGGCCTCGGGGTCAAGCTTTAGCAGGTGCGGGATAGCACCCAAAACAGCAAACAGGTTGCAGCGAGCAAGTACAGTGGTATCTTTCATGGGAGGCTCCTTTCTTACGTTGGATTTATCTATTCCTTATTATATCATAGTCGGGCTTTCGTGTAAAGGGTTTTCGCAGAAAGCGACAGAAAAATTCTTTCAAAGCAGTGTAAACCGATTCTTTTCCGCTGTCAGCACTCCCTCCCGTCGAAGTTTGCCGATCTCGGCAGAGAGGCCGCTGCGGTCTACCTCCAGGTAATCCGCCAGCTCCTGGCGGTCGTAGGGGATGGTGATGGTATTGCTTCCCTGCTCCTTAGCCTCCATGAGAAGGTAGGTCATCAGCTTGTCCCGGGTGGTACGCCCGGCCAGTATTTCCAGCTTGCGGTGGAACAGAAGGTTCTTGGCGGCGGTCTGCTTCATGAGGTTGAAAATGATCTGATTATGGAAGGAGCAGGCATTGCAGCAGGGCATGGTAATACGATGAATGTCGATCATGAGGATCTCGGTGTTATCCAAAGCAATCACATCCACGGGGAGGGCGTCCACCTCGGCGCAGGCGAAGGTCTCACCGAACAGACGGGGCGCGGTAACGGTAGCAACAATACTGCGGTTCCCGTAATAATCAGTGCGGGTGATGCGCACCTCCCCCGTCAGGACCACGCCCAAATGGGTAGGATGGTCGCCCTCGCGGAACACGGCTTCCCCGCGGGCATAGCTTTTGACCGTCCCTCCGAGACAAGAGAGAAGGGACAGAAGCTGTTCGGGGTCAATGGCGGTAAACAGGGGGGATTTTTGGAGAATGGGCAAATATTTTTTCATAAAAACTCCGTTTTGTTGAAAATTCAACAGACTTTCTGCTCTTATTATAGTATAATGGAGCCACAAAGTCAAGAACAAATTCGATTTCGGAGGAAAAAATATATGAAACGCAAGATCATACACATCAACAGAGACCTGTGCAACGGTTGCGGAGCCTGTGCCGCCGCCTGCCACGAGGGAGCCATTGAAATGGTGGACGGCAAGGCTGTCCTGACCCGCGAGGACTACTGCGACGGTCTGGGCGACTGCTTGCCCGCTTGCCCCACGGGTGCGATCACCTTTGAGGAGCGTGAGGCTCCCGCCTACGACGAGGCGGCTGTTTTGGCCGCCAAGGCGCAGAAGGCACAGAGTAAGCCTCTCGCCCGTCCGACCGCGCCTGCTATGCCTGCCCATGGGGTCAGCGGCGGCGCAAAGCTCCCCTGCGGCTGTCCCGGCACCAACTCCAAGCGCATCACGCGGGACGAATCGGCTTGCTCGGTGTCCTCGGCACCCGTGACCAGCCGTCTGTCCCAGTGGCCCGTACAGATCAAACTGGTGCCCGTGAACGCGCCCTACTTTGACGGTGCCAACCTGCTCATTGCCGCCGACTGCACGGCCTACGCCTACGGCAATTTCCACGAGGAGTTCATCCGGAACCGCGTGACCCTCATCGGCTGTCCCAAGCTGGACGAGGGGGATTACGCCGACAAGCTGACCGCCATCATCCAAAATAACAACATCAAGAGCGTGACCATCGTGCGGATGGAGGTTCCCTGCTGCGGCGGCATTGAGAACGCCGCCAAGCGAGCGATCCAAGCCAGCGGCCAGTTCCTGCCCTGGCGGGTGGTGACCGTGACGACCGACGGGCGATTGATCGAATAAGTTACGCATAACAAAAGAAAACCTCTACGGCGGTAGGGGTTTTCTTTTGTTTCATCGCACCGTCATCCGAGCAGAATATCCGACACCAGCATGACGCAAAATCCCACGAGCAGGGCGTAGGTCGCTCCTCGCTCACAGCCATGAGCGTGTGTCTCAGGAATCATTTCGTCGCTGATGATGTAGAGCATGGTGCCGCCCGCGAAAGCCAAGGCAAAGGGCAGAATGGCGGCAGAGACGGCAACGGCAAAATAACCGATGAGGGTACCGATGACCTCCACAAGTCCCGTCCCAAGAGCGATGGCAAAGGTTTTACCGGGCTTGATACCGGCGGCCAGCATGGGGCCGATGATGACCATACCCTCGGGGATATTCTGCAAGGCGATACCGCCCGCGATCAGTAGCGCCTCGGCGGTGTTGCCCGAGCCAAAGCCCACGCCCGCGGCGATACCCTCGGGGAGGTTGTGGGTGGCGATGGCCATGACGAACAGAAGCACCTTGCCGGCGTTGCGGTTGTTGGGGTGGATTTCCTGATCCACGTCGGCCATTTTATGCAGGTGGGGCACCAGGCGATCCACCAGGTTGAGGCACAAAGCGCCCACGAATATGCCAGCCACGGTCATGAGCAGGGCGATCAGCTTGGCCAGGAGGGGAGACAGAGCAGCTCCATCCCCGGTTGCGGAGGCGAACATGGTGTAGCCGTAGTCCACCGAGGGGATGATGAGTCCCAGCACAGCGGCGGCCAGCATGACCCCGGCGGCGAAGGCCAGGACAATATCCGAAAAGCGGTGGGATGCTTTCTTGAAGACAAAGCCAATGGCGGCACCAAACACGGTTGCGCCACCAACTCCCAGCGCTGTGAGTAGAACCATATCCATGGATCATTCTCCTTTCGTCAATATTTAAATATTTATCTGTCAGAACACCGCATCCTCAACCTCGCCCATCAGCCGCTCCAGATTCTCCTCGGAATACTCGATTTCGGAGGAAAACATACGGGCATCCTCGCAGAGGGAGTCGAAATCCTTCCCTCCCGTGGCACGGTGAATGGCATGGATGATGACCGTGCAGAGCACGGCGAATGCGGTACGGGTGCGCCTGGCGTCGGGCCAATCCGTGACGTCGGCGGTCATGTAGCGGTAGAGGAAGTAGCAGACCAGATTCTCGTAGGCCACGTCGGTCTCTCCGTCCAACTCGCGGAGGGGGTCACCGTCAAGCCATTCCAACGCATTGAGGTATGCATCCCACGCGGGATCCAACCGCTCCATATCTCGCAGGATGGCGGCGATGTGGGGAAATCTCTTGAAGGCGTCCGTGACGCTCTCACGCAAGTCTATGTCGCTGTGGTAAAAAACGCGGCGAATTCGGTCAGATAAAGGCACGGAACGGTCTTGCAGGAGGGGGAGAAGCCGCTCGCGCCGTTGCAAAAGGTCGCCTGTTGACTCGTCAAGCTCTTCCGACTCCTCACGGGCATACCGCTCACGGGCGGCCTCTTCAGGAGGAAGCCCCACCACCGAAAAAGGCTCGGTCTGGGAGAGGATCAAAGCTACGGCGGCTTCACAACAGAGACCAAGCCCCAGCTCCACGCGGTCGGGCAGGACGTTACGGAAGCGAGGATGATCGGCGCAGATATGGCAGAGGGAGTCCTCCCCCAGTTCGGTGATGAGATCGCAGAGACCGTTTCGATTCAAAAAGGGACAGCGCTCGTCGGAGGTAAGCCGAAAGCAGGGCGGGTCTGCCTCACGGTCGATGCTACGTCGCAGACGCTCACCCATGGTTCCCTGCACATCGTCATAGCGGGCGAGAGCTTCCGGGTCCACGTCGATCTCCCAGCCCACACAGCAGGAATGGCGACAGGCGGAGGCGATGCATTTGAAGGATGCATAATAGTTTGGTACGTATACAGGTTTCATAAATGTGTTTTCGGTTCAGAATTTCCGCCAAACCATCCGATCCACCACGCTCGTATAGGATTGAATGAAGTGGATCACCTTGGTAGATACATTCTCCTCAGTATAATCAGGTACGGGAATGCCACAGTTCCCATCAGCGATCATTTCAACTGCCGTAGAAACAGCCTGCAAGAGGCTTTCTTCATGAATACCTGCCAAAAGGAAGCAGGCTTTATCCATCGCCTCGGGGCGCTCGGTGGAGGTGCGAATGCAAACAGCCGGAAACGGCTTCCCAATAGACGTATAGAAGCTGGATTCTTCCGGAAGCGTTCCACTATCCGAAACTACGGCAAAAGCGTTCATCTGAAGCTGGTTATAGTCGTGGAAGCCCAACGGCTCATGCAAAATCACGCGGGGATCCAAGGGAAATCCGGAGGCGGCCAATCGTTTGCGGGCACGGGGATGGCAGGAATAGAGGATCGGCATATCGTACCGCTCTGCCAAACGGTTTACAGCCGTAAACAAAGACAGGAAATTCTTTTCCGTATCAATATTCTCTTCGCGGTGAGCGGAAAGCAGTATATAACCTTTGGGAGAAAGACCCAGGCGGTTTAAAACATCGCTGTTTTCGATATCAGCAAGATTCGCGCGAAGTACCTCGGCCATGGGAGAGCCCGTAACGAAGGTGCGCTCGGGAGGCAGACCGCAGGCAAGCAGGTTGCGGCGAGCATGCTCGGAATAGGCCAAATTCACGTCCGAAATGATATCCACGATGCGACGGTTGGTCTCCTCGGGGAGGCACTCATCCATACAGC
>JAZSBH010000160.1:0-27242 GCA_045602325.1 Eubacteriales bacterium
CAAAAGAACGCCCCGTAAGGAAGAAACCCACGGTTTCTTCCTTACGTATCCAACTTCCTAATGCGCGCACACATTTTGCTATACGCAAAATGTGTTGATCGCGCGAAAAGTCGCCAAGACCCGATTACCCGCACGAACGGCAGAATGCCGTCCGCGCGGAGCTTACCTCTTTGCTGTAGCCCCCAAGTCACTGTTTTACTTGTCGGATAATGAAAAACCGTGGGTTGCACCAAACAGGCAGCCAACCGCGCGGTCGTCACTCTGACGACCGTGCGGCTTCATGGCAAACTGCGACTTAACAGCGCGTTGGCCATTTCGCCATAAGCGAAATGGCGCGCTGATCAGGGGGATAGATACCTAAGGAAGGTACCGTGGGTACCTTCCTTAGGTGGCGCTCTTTGGGCACCTTTCTGTCGCCATGGACAGAAAGGTGCAAATAAACCCACCGATAAACCCAAATTTGAAAATCCAAGCATGAAACCGTATCATACAAAACAAAGCACCGCCCGAAGGGTGTGCAAAATTAGCGGTAAAATTGAATTTAGCCATCACATTTTCGTGATGGCTTTTTTCATACGCAGAAAGCAAAGAAGAAGCCCCGCACAAGGCGGGGCAAGAGATTATTCAAAATAATTTACTATTGTGTTAGCGCAAAAAACTCACCACAACCGAATCCAGCTTCATTATGAATGAATCTTTCAATCAATCGGAAAGTTACTGCCGCCTCGATTGCTTTGATTTTGTGAAGCAGATAACGCGTACCATCATTTGTTTCTAATTCTACGATGTGCAGGGATATCAGTTTTTCCAAAGCTTCCAGTATATCATCTATGGAGATTCCAAGGTGACGAGAAAGTTCATTCGGCCGGATTTCTATCGTAAAATATTCGGAATTCTTATGGTCATACGGCGCAGTACTCTGAAAATATTCATTACAAATATGAGAAAGCACCTGTCTCGCATTTGGATCCGATAGCTTTTTAATGCCGGAGGCTACTTCAGGCTTATCAAACATTGAACCGATATCTGTTGGCTTAATACCGGAGTCGATCATCGTGAGAGTATTAGACACGAATGCAGCTCCTGCGGTGTCAGATAAACAACACATCGTGTAAAACTGCCGTATTTGATCGTACTTTTTCGTAGAGGGATTCTGTTCTGCTTTCAAAAAGTCCCAAGAATTGCAATTCACTAAATTTGTTTGATGACACAAGGAATCAATGATTATGGCTTGTGCTGCTTTCGGAAAGTTGTGAACAGCGTTTTCGTTGAAAACATGGGATTGCGGTGTTGAGGTTTGAACTATCCGTTCTGCAAATAAATCATCCAAGGTGACATCAAGTGCATTTGCAATTCGAGGAAGAATCATGATGTCAGGCATAGAGGTTTCTAACTCCCATTTTGATACTGCTTGATTGGTCACTCCGATCTTCTGCCCTAACTCTTCTTGTGTATATCCTTTGCTCTTTCTGAAATAAGCAATATTCTTTCCCATTGACATACAATCTTCCTCCTTTTCTTGGATGATTATATTATAGCATATTTGTGACAAAAGGTAAAGCGACTCGTCAGCGACTTTGCAAATAAATTTTTAACCAAAATCACTGTTTGGTTGGAAAGAGGATATGCGGAACGAGAATATCGTTTCACCTATATATATAAATAGATTTTCTGCTTTCCCGACGCTTGCGTCTGGGGCAAGCATAGCACGTGGACGTCCACCGCGCTCAATCGGGCAGAAGCCCGATCCCACTATCTGTGGAGGCACAGCACATATAAGGCTCCTCCGGGGAAACGATGATTAAATGACTTTTCGTAGGGGCGACCTGTGGTCGCCCCTACGGAGCAAACATGAATAAATCATTATTTCCTCGGAGGGAACCTTTCGTAAGTGCCCACCGACAAAAACACCACCAAAGAAAATTCCTTGGTGGTGTTCGTGTTTTCTCCGCTAAAGGTGCAGAGCAGAAGGCAATGCTCTGCTTTTAATTCTATTCAATTCACCGAAGAATGCAGAAGCTATCCTCTCCCAGAGTCAAAATTCCATCTGCATAGGACGCCTCGCCGCAGGACAGGGCGATGGTTCCCTTTGCATCCACGGGAACTGTCACCGTACCCTCGCCGCGGTGGACGGCGATCACGACACGGTCGGACTGATCTTTGGATACTCGCTCATAGGCGATATGGCTCTCGCCGTGGCTGACAATGCGGAAGTCACCTCCGTGGAAGGCGGGGGACTTTCGAAGCTCGCCCAGAGCGCGGTAATGGGTCAAGAGATCGGCGCGGGTGGGGTTATTCAGGTCGTGCCAGGGGAAGGGGAAGCGGCAGAAGGGATCGTGAAAGCCCTCCATGCCCACCTCGTCACCGTAGTAGACCGAGGGGATACCAAAGACGGTAAACTGCAGGGTGGAGGCCAGCTTCAAAAGGCGGGCGGCCTTCTCTCGACGCTCGGGGGAGAGGCGGGATACGGCCAGCACCTCGTTGGGGCGGTCGTAGTCCTCGTAGTCCGAGCCCAGAACCGTGAGGATACGCTCGGTGTCGTGGGTGCCGACGAGGTTCATGAGGGCGTCCGACACGGCGCGGGGGTAGGAGGCATAGAGCTCGGTGAGGGTGTGGTAGAGCATCTCGGCGTCGCCGTCACGGATGAAAGCCAGGATGCCCGAGCGGACGGGATAATTCATGACACTATCCAACTGCTTGCCCTGCAGGTATCTGCGGCGGTTGCCATAGGCCACCTTATCGGCGGCGTTCTCCCAGACCTCACCGATGATCACGGCTTGCCCCTCGGGGCGGTGGTCGGAGGCGTTCTTCACCGATACCCGCAGCTCGTCCAGAAACGCATCGTTCAGCTCGTCGGCCACGTCCAGCCGCCAGCCGCCGATGCCCTTTTTCACGTAGTGGGCACAGACACCGTCGGGTCCCGTGAAGAAGCGGCGGCAGGCGACGGTTCCATGGTTGAGCTTGGGCAGGATGGGGATGCCCCACCAAGATTCGTACTCGTCGGGGAACTTACGGAAGTGGTACCACTTATGGTAGGGGGAATCCTCGTCCTGAACCGCCCCCACGGTAGGGTAAAGGCAGTAGCGGTTGAAGTAGCGGCTGTCGTCGCCCGTGTGGTTGAACACGCCGTCCAGGATGATCTTCATGCCGTACTCGGCCGCCTTGGCGATCAAGGCATCCAGGGCGGGCTCGCCGCCAAAGCTCCCCTCGACGGTCATATAGTCCCCCGTGTCGTACTTATGGTTGGAGTAGGCCTCGAAGATGGGGCTGAGGTAGATGACCTTGACGCCGAGGGCGGCCAGGTAGTCCAACTTCTCGGCCACACCCCAGAGGTTGCCGCCGAAGTGAATATGGTTGGTAAAGGGCGTACCCGGGACATCGGGATACTGGGGAATACCGTTCTCCCAATCGGGATTGAACGCAGGGGCGCGCTCTCCCGTACGGGGGTGGGTCTCCCCCTCGCCCTTGCGGAAGCGATCCACGAAGACGTGGTACATGACGCCCTCGCCAAACCAGGCGGGAACGGTGTAGTCCGTTTCGTAGACCAGCATCCGAAACGCACTTCCGCCATGGGAGACCAGCTCAAAATCCACGTTGTTGATGCTGTTCGAGAACAAGGTATCGGCGTGACGGACGAAAAGCAGACGATAGTAGAACAATCCCGAGGGGTCATCACCGCAGAGAGCAGCGGTGTCCAGAGTCATTTCGTAGGTGTCGGTCAGGGTGGTCACGTCCTCGGAGACAAACTCAAAGGGGGTATCCTGCTCGCCGCAACCGTCGCGGTTCAGGCGCAGAACCACCGCCGACGCGCCAAGCGTACGGGGACAGGTGACGGTCAGGCGCAGGATCTCGCCCTTGGGGAAGGCGCCGAGGCGGGTCAGTTCGACCCCGGAGGCCGAGAATTTACGGAAGGTCACAGCGGAGACGGGGGATTCGATGGGGTATTTGGGTAGCATAGAGGGAATTCCTTTCGGAGTTGTTGGGGAAATTTGGATTTGGAGAGCACAATTCACAGCGTAATAGAATGATTTATTATACCACAAAAGGAAGAATCTGTCAACAATTCCCCGAAAATCACGCAAGGGTGGCTCGCCGCAGCGAGCCACCCTTATGAGGCTTGAACGAATCAGTGAATGGGCTTGATGTGCCAGAAGCGGTCGGCGTACTCACGGATGGAGCGGTCGGCAGCAAAGTGGCCGGAGGCGGCGGTGTTGAGCAACGCCATACGGGTCCAGTGGGCACGGTCGCCGTAAGCCTTGATACAGGACTCATGGGCAAGACGGTAGGACTCGAAGTCAGCCAGACACATATAAGGATCTGCCACACCGTGACCGTTCAGCAGGTAGGTAGTGATATCCGCAAAGGACTCACCGCCAAAGCCAATGTTCAGAGCGGCCATAATGCGACCCAGACGGTTGTTATTGTTGTAGAACTCGGCAGAACGGTAGCCGCGGAGCCAGAGCTGCTCCACCTCGGATGCAGTCAGACCGAAGATGAACATATTCTCCTCGCCGACGGCGGCTTGCATCTCCACGTTGGCACCGTCCAGGGTACCCAGGGTAATGGCACCGTTCATCATGAGCTTCATACAGCCCGTACCGCTGGCTTCCTTACCGGCCAGGGAGATCTGCTCAGAAATATCGGCGGAGGGGACCAGAATCTCGGCGGTGGAGACGTCGTAGTTCTCCAGGAACACCACGTTCAACTTCTCGCGGATGCGGGGAGAGTTGTTGATCTCCTTCTGCAGCATGCAGAGGAGCTGAATAATACGCTTAGCCATGTGGTAGCCGGGAGCGGCCTTGGCACCAAAGATAAAGGTCTGAGGACGGATATCCAGATTGGGGTTATCCTTGAGATCCAGGTACATCCCGATGATGTTCAGGGCGTTCAGGAGCTGACGCTTGTACTCATGCAGACGCTTGATCTGTACGTCGAACACAGCGTGGGTATCCAGACGCTGACCGCTGCGGCGGAAGAGGTGGTTGGAGAAATTCTCTTTATTCTCATGCTTGATGGCACGGAAACGCTCCAACACCTCGGGATCGTCGGCAAACTTGGCAAATTCGGCAAGTTCCACGGGGTTCTTGCGGTAGCCCGTGCCGATGGTCTCATCCAGAAGCTCTGCCAGCTTGGGGTTGGAGTAACACAGCCAGCGGCGGTGAGCGATACCGTTGGTCACGTTATCGAAGCGACTGGGGTACAGGCGGTAGAAATCCTTGAACACGCTGTCCTTCAGGATGGTGGAGTGGAGCTTGGAGACGCCGTTGACCGAATGGGATCCGATGACAGCCAGGTTGGCCATGCGGATCTGACCGTAACCGATGACAGCCATCTTGGAAATACGCTGCCAGTTGCCGGGGAAGGTCTGCCATGCCTCGCGGCAGAACCGCTCGTTGATCTCCTTGATGATGGCGTAGATGCGGGGGAGCTTCAGGCGGAAGAGATCCTCGTTCCAGGATTCCAGTGCCTCGGGCATGACGGTGTGATTGGTGTAGGAGCAGATCTCCTTGACCATCTCCCATGCGCGATCCCAAGGATAGAAGTACTCATCCACCAGAATACGCATCAGCTCGGGAATGCAAAGAGTGGGGTGGGTATCGTTGAGGTGGATGGCCACCTTATCAGCCAGGTTGTCCAGAGTGCCGTAGACCGCCATGTGGTCACGGATGATGGACTGAACAGAGGCCGAGCAGAGGAAATACTGCTGGGTCAGGCGGAGAAGCTTACCCTCGGTATGGTTATCGGCGGGGTAGAGCACCTTGGAGATGGCATCGGCATTGGTAGCTTCCTCCATGGCGCGTGCGTACTGCCCCTGAGAGAACAGACCCATGTTAAAGTTCTGGATACTGCGAGCCTTCCAGAGACGGAGGCGGGAGACTCCCTCGGAGTCGGCACCCGAGATCATCATATCGTAAGGAACAGCCTCGACCTCCTCGGCGTCCTCGTAGATAACTTCCATACGGCCGTCGGGCTTCCACTCCTCGTGGATGCGGCCGCCGAAGCGAACGTGGAACACACGGTCGGTGCGGGGCACCAGCCACACGTCACCGCCGGGGAGCCAGACGTCGGGAAGCTCCACCTGGATACCGTCTACGATCTTCTGCTTGAAAAGACCGTACTCATAGCAGATGGAGAAGCCGGTGGCGGGGTAGTCCAGGGAAGACAGAGAGTCCATAAAGCAAGCGGCAAGACGACCGAGACCGCCGTTACCAAGACCCGCATCGGGCTCGCACTCGTAGAGATCATCCAGGGTATAGCCCATGGCGGACAACGCCTCTGCGTAGCCCTTATCCAGCCCCAGATTGTGAATGTTGGTTTTCAAGGATCGACCCAGCAGGAACTCCATGCACATGTAGTACACCCGCTTGCCGCCTGCCTGGTTGACCTTCTTCTTGAAGGAGCCGCGCTTCTCGGTGAGAATGTCGCGGATGGTCATGGCGGGGGCCTTGTAGATCTGATCCTTGGAGGCTTCGGCAGAGGTACAGCCGAAGAAACGCGACAGCTTGATCTCAAGATTTTCCTTGATCTCTGCCGCAGTAGGTTTGCAGTTGGTCATATCGGTATTCTCTTTCTTTTTGGTTGGTTTCAATAGGGTATGTGATTCTTTTGGGGAAACAGTCCATGGCAGGCTGATAGTAGTATCCTACGCAGACAGGAAATTAAACATGATTCAGTCGCATTTTCAAAGCAAGCCAAATTCCAATAATTTCCGCTATTGCTATTATCTCTCGGTTTACAGAACCTTGGCCAAGAAAGACTGCAGGCGTTCGCTCTTGGGGGTGTTGAACAGCTCGTCGGGAGTTCCCGCCTCGATGATGCGGCCGCCATCCATAAAGATCACGCGAGTACCCACCTCACGGGCAAAGCCCATCTCATGGGTGACTACGATCATGGTCATGCCGTCGTGAGCCAGGGATTTCATAACCTCCAGTACCTCACCCACCATTTCGGGGTCAAGCGCGGAGGTGGGCTCGTCAAAGAGCATCACGTCGGGCTGCATGCACAGGGCGCGGACGATGGCGACTCTCTGCTTCTGACCGCCTGAAAGCTGGCTGGGGTAGGCATTCGCTCTGTCAGCCAACCCCACCTTTTCCAAGAGCTCCATAGCCAGGGCTTCAGCCTCGGCGCGAGACTTCTTCAGGAGCTTCATGGGAGCGATGGTCATATTGCGGAGGATGGTCATGTGAGGGAAGAGGTTGAAGTGCTGGAACACCATGCCCATCTTTTGACGGTGGAGGTTAATGTTCACCTTGCGGTCGGTGATATCCACCCCGTTCACGAAAATCTGACCTCCTGTAGGTTCTTCCAATAAGTTCAACGAACGGAGGAAGGTGGACTTACCGCTGCCCGAGGGGCCGATGACCACCACCACCTCGCCGGGATAGATCTCGGCAGAAACGCCGTCCAACGCGTGAACGGTTCCTTCGTTGTAGTGCTTTTGCAGGTCACAGACACGGATCACGGCACTGTCCTGTGCACCGGTCTTAACTTCGGTTTTAACGCTCACTCTTACGCAACCTCCTTTCCAGAATGCCCACCAGCTTGGTCAGAATCAGAACCAGAACCAGGTAGACCAGAGCAACGGCTACCAGGGGCATGAAGTTACTGTAGGTGATGGAGCGGATCTTGATGCCTGCGCGGGTAAGGTCGGCCACACCGATGTAGAAGGCCACGGAGGTCTCCTTGAGCAGGGTGATGAACTCGTTACACAGGGCGGGGAGCACGGTCTTGAAGGCCTGGGGCATGACAATATGGAACATGGTTGCACCGTAGCCAAAGCCCAAGGAACGACCGGCCTCTGTCTGTCCCGCATCCACCGACATAATACCGCCGCGGATGATCTCGGAGACGTAAGCACCGCTGTTCAAACCGAAACAGAGCACCGCTGCGGGGAATTTCTCAATGCCGATGGGGAGGAGCAAAACAAAGTATATGATGAGGAGCTGAACCATCAAGGGCGTACCCCGAATCAGGGAAACGTACACCCGCGCGATGCGATCCAGGTAGTAGAGCTTGTTGGTCTTTTCAAAGACAACGCGGACAATGGCGGTAAACAGGCCGAGAAAGATACCCAAAAGCAGGGAAAGCCCTGTCAGGGCAAGGGTGTTACCAACACCCTCCACAATATACATCCAGCGACTGTCTTCAATGAAATTCTTATGGAAATCCGCCTTGATCCCATTCCATTTTTGGGTCAAGGGGGAGGAGGTATCAGGCTTTTCGGCGTCGTAATTATCCAGGCCGAAGCACTGGTTAATACCGTTACGGAAGGTGTTGTCCGAGGCGATGGAGAACGTCTCGCCGCCCACGGTGATCTCGGTGGTATTTTTGATGTCGTCCTTGACGGCAATATATCCACCCAACAGGTGGTTGAGGGCTTCATCCGAGATGTACATGACGGGCTTTTCGGCGCGGGTGTCGTAGAAGTAGACCTCCACCTCGCCGCTCGTCTGCCAGCTTCCCTGCTCCAGCTGCTCCAAAATGAAGCTCTGTACCTGGATCTGGATCATGGTCGCGTTGACCTTCTTGCCCTCGGCCTTGACGCCCTCGGCGTACTCCCAGGCTTTGCTGAAGATGGCCTCCTTATTGGCCTCGTACATGGCGGAGACGTCCAGGGTCTCGTATCTGACCTTGACCACAAACTCGCGAGCCTCTCCCTCCTCCACAGACAGCACCTCGGTCTTGGTATGGGAAACCACGTGCTTGGAGATCTTGGCCACGGCGGTGGGTAGGCCATCCAAAAGCTCGGTGAGCTGCGCCTGCGCGCTCTCGGAAGTCATGGTGACGGTGGTCTTGCGGTTGCCTATTTGATCCGCCAGGACGAACCCCAACAGGATCACCACGCACAGAGCCACGAGGCACAGGTTGATGATGCGCCGTTTTTTCTTCTGTATCTCAAGCTTGTTCATGCTTGCGCGTTCCTTTCTTTGAATGAAAGAATGGGACGGTTCCCCGTCCCACTCGATCGGTCAGCGATGGGTGATAACAGATTACTTAATGTACTTAGCGACAATGGCGGCGATGGTGCCGTCCTCGGTCAGCTCCATGATGGCAGCGTTGATCTTGTCCAGCAGCTCGGAGTTGCCCTTCTTGACGCAGATGGCGTAGTCCTCGTTGGCGTAGGCGGTCTCCAGGATCTTCAGACCCTCGTTAGCGGCCACCAGAGCCTTGGCGGGCTCGTTGTCAATGATGACGCAGTCCACGGAGCCGCCGGTCAGAGCCAGAACAGCCTCGTTACCGTTGCTGTAGGTGGTGACACGGTCGGAGCCAAAGTCGTCGGTGGCGTAGATGTCACCGGTGGTACCCAGCTGCACGCCTACCTTGTAGGTGGCATCCTCAGCGCAGAGGTCATCCACGGAGGTGATGGGGGAATCGTTCTTGACAATGATGGACTGGACGCCGTTGGCGTAGCTGATGGAGAAGTCCACCTCCAGAAGGCGATCCTCGGTGATGGTCATACCGGCCATACCGAAGTCAACAGAACCCTCGTTAACGGCGGTCAGGATGGAGTCAAACTCCATGTCCACGATCTCCAGGGTCATGCCCAGCTTCTCGGCAATGGCGGCGGCGATCTCGGCGTCGATACCGACGATCTTCTCGCCCTGGTAGAACTCGTAGGGCTGGAAGTAGGCGTTGGTGCCCATCTTCAGAACAGGCTTCTCGGCGCCCTCGGGAGCGGTGGTGGCGGCATCAGTGCCGGCGACTGTGGTGTCCTCCTCGGTGCTATTGCCATCGCAAGCGACGAACATGGCGGTCAGGGACAGAACCATCACGAAAGCCATGAGAATCGAAAGAAACTTTTTCATGATTTTTCTCCTTAAAAAATAACGAATATTCTGCATAAAAATGCGTGGTAACATTATAGCACAAACCCCCCTTTTTTGCAACTGTCAATATACACCAAAGGGACGAAAAGTTTTTCGCCCCTTTTGTGGTATATGTAACAATTATTCAATTATGCAATTAAATATGCAAAACCGAGGATTTCCTTTACATATCAAAGGAATTTGGATTGACCGAGGCATAGTGGGTGACGTGGGTCGCGCAGGTGGCGCCGTAGGAGAAAATGAGGTTGTATTTGGCGTCGGCATTGACCCTTGTCAGGCGCAGGACCACGGTATTCACGCCCTTGCGGACATGAATATTTTGCACGTGGACGTTTTCGGCGTCCCAGGTGTCACAGTCCCTACGCTCGCAGATCAGCTCGCCGTTGATATACAGGGAAAAGGGGGCACTGTGACCCATCTGCACGCAAACGGTTTCGTCTACGGGAGAAATCAATCCCCGCACCAGGTAGCAGACCGAGGGAGCGGAGAAGCCGTAGATGTCGTCCAGGCGGAAGCTGTCCTCCCGCTGGGAGAACAGGGTCTCCTCGTACTTGGTATCGGCCTCGGGGTCGAGGGGCTTCAGAAGGTCGGCCATGGACAGATAGGGGGTATCGGTGTCGGCGGCCATATTGAGGTGGAAGCGGCGGACGATGTCGGTGCCGTCCCCCTTATAGCGGTAGCCGGGGCTCATGAGATGCCAGTAGTTGGGCACCTTTTGGAGCTTTTCGGTGGTGCAGACGGGGTCGGTGCGCCAGATGGGGCCGACAGCCTTCCAGGGGGTGGCGCCAACGAGGCCGA
Organism: Eubacteriales bacterium; assembly: GCA_045602325.1. Taxonomy (GTDB): domain Bacteria; phylum Bacillota; class Clostridia; order Oscillospirales; family CAG-272; genus CAMEON01. The sequence goes on from JAZSBH010000160.1 coordinate 10,626, forward strand.
AGGTGTAGGTGTACTCCTTTCCTGCCACGATATAGGAGAAGGTATAAAGATTGGCCTCGGGAAGCTCGGGCAGGTCAGCGGGAACAGAGATATTCAAAAGGATACGGCTCATCTCGCTCTCCTGCAGGATAACGCTTCCGTTTTCCTCCACAACGCAAAGACCCGATACGGTGTAGGTCAGGGCCTCACCCGCCAGAGCAGGCGCGCCCAGACAAATCTGCAGGGTTTTGGTTTCGCCCAAGGCAATGGAGCAATCGGGGCGGCCGTCGGAGAAGGCGGGGTATTCCACCCAGACCGCCACGGGATCGGGTTCCTCAAAGCCGTAATCCTTGGGGGCGCCGCCTTCAATAAGGTCGGCGTTCCAGATCTTGCCCAGAATGGCTACATCCTCGGAGAAGTCGAAGACGCTGTCGGAGCGGCGATCAGAGCGCACGCCCAGGACGAACTTGATGTCTCCCCAACCGTACTCGGCCTGCAGGGATCTCGCGCCACGGATGATACCGATGACCGCGCCCGCAGTTGCACAGGTGCAGTCGGTGTCAAAGCCGCAGTTGAGGGCGTCCATGCCCGTCTTGATGGCGTCGAGATTGCCCTTGAGCAGGGCGGTCAAGGTGATGCCGATGTTCTGGAAGAGATTGGTGCAGTCGGGGTGGCCGAACTTGTGGAGGATCTTGCGCAGGATACGCTTGACATCGTCGTACTGACGGCACCACGCCACGGTGTCGTTGACCAGATCCCGGAATTTGCACTGAGCGGGGATAACCGACAAACCCACGTCAATGAGGGCGTAGAGATCACAGCTCTCCTCGTCCATGCCGAAGGCGGCGGCCTCCAGGGCGGCGAAGAACTGCTCACCGTAGACCGATTCCCCCCAATGATCCAGCACGCCGTCACGGAAGGCGTAATCGGCGGCCAGCTCGGGGTTGAGGGGAGCGAGGCAAGCCCAGATCTCGGAGCGGATGGGACAGCCCATGCCGCTGATGTAGAAATCGTTGCAAAAGGCACCCGAATAGGGAGGATGAATGCCCCGGGCGTGGTTCTTACGCATAACGGCGTACTCACCGGGGGAGTAATCGCAGTAGTTGACGAAGCGATCCAGGAGCTGATCCGATGTGAAGTTCTTGCCGTACTTCTCGGCTACGTCCAACCAGAGCACCTGCAAATCGAGGTCGTCATTGGGGAGCATGGTGTTCACCATTTCGGGCTTGAAGGGTAGCTCCAGGGGCATTTTGATGCCCTCGTAGGGGGCGCCCAGGGTGCCGATGACGGTCTTGCCGAGAAAGCAGCCGTAGATCTTGTCCAGGTAGGTGGAGTAGGTGATTCTGTTCATGGAAAAGTCTCCTTTGGAAAAAAGTCAGGTTAGGCGATTGCAAAATGTTCAAATTGGGGTTTATCGAGGGGGCAAAGCCCCTGACCGACAAATCCAAATTTGAAGGGCGGTTGAAAATTACTCTCCGATTTATCAATCGTACATGGCCAGCATCTTATCCAGATGCTTCAGGAATTGAGCGGGTCTGTCCTGGATGAACTTTTCAATGCGCTGGGCAGAACGCCGCCAGTTGCGAGTCTCAAAGCCCGGGGCGATATGCCGTTCCCAACGGGTGATGTGGTCACCGATGATGGGGTTGACCTGATCGTAGGCGTCCTCGTAGAGGGCCTTGAGGTAAGCGGTGGCCTCCTCCGAGGCGATGGTGCGGCAGAAATCGGCAAAGTCGGCGCGGAAGGTGTCGTCCCGCATGAGGAAGGAGAACAGTCCTTGTAGGTAGAGGGCGTCGGTGTACTGCTGTTGATCGCCGTAGCCGCTTACATAGTTGGAGAGCACCCAGGAGAACATATCCACCTTGGCGGAGTTGTCCAGCTCGGGCAGGGGGGAGGGGGTGGCGTAGCGAGCCATGGCCATATCCATGTCGCGGGTGGCAAAGCGCCATCTTCCATCGCAGATGGAAGGCGCGTCTGTAATGGAGATACCGTCCATGGCGGCTCCCGTGTAACGCCAGACGCGGACGTTATTGTGGGGCCAGTCGGTGTTGACGAGGTAGCAGGACATGGCTAGGTATTCCTTGGCGTTCTCCAGATCCAGCTTAGCGGCAACCTCCTCGAATACCTTACGGTACTCGGACTCGGATGCGTTCACGGCTCCCGCCGCCTTCTTGCATAGGGCGATCCAGTCCTTCATCTCCTTTTGCGCCGCGGCGTCCTCGTCGGTCTCGTAGAAGAACCAGGAGCCACAGAAGCGGCAGCCGCCGCCGTTGGAGTGCTTCTCACAGGCGCGGGTGGTATCCAGCTCGGATTTCACCACCACCACGTCGTTATCGTCCACCCCGAAAAGGCGCTTGACATAATCCTCATTCTGATTCTCCCGGAGCTCCAGGATGCCGTAGTATTCGCCGTTGAGGTAGACCACGGCGAAATGGGCGTAGGATGCACCCACGTTGGGGGCATATTTGGCAATGAACTCGTTGCAGATGCCATCCCGGAGAAGGGTGGTCTGATCGCCGTCCTCAGCGGTGGAGAGCAGGGAGTCGTTGCCGCCGTTGCGGAGAATAAGAGAGTCATACTTGGTCAGCATCTTCCCTGTATTCGTCCCCGCGATCACGGTACGCTCGGGGAAGAAGGGGTAGGAGAAGGTACCCAGACCCACGTAAGGCTCATCTCCAAAGTAACCATCCTTGCGGGCGATGATCTTGAAGGATTTCTGAGCCAGCGCACGGGAGGACCCGCCAAAGAGGCGCAGTCCCACGTCCTGGGAGATGATGCGACTGCCATCAGGGGCGATGATCTCGGCATGGGCGGCACGCTCCACCTTGGCGTGGACGTCGCGGTACATGGCGTTCAGATCATCCTCGTCGCAGGTCAGCATGACGGTATAGTGAAGACCGGCCGTTTCCCGAACGCAGACGTAGGTTTGGGTGATGACCTGCCCCGCAAGCTTGCCGTCCGCACCGAAACAGGCGGCGCGGATAACGGTAGCCTCGCCGTACTGATTCTTCAGCTTGATACCGGCGGTATACTCGGTTGAGCCTGCAGTAGGCAGAGACCCGTCGGTGGTGTAGCGGACGGTGTAACCATCGGGGGCGGCGATCTCCACCGTTTTGGTACGATCCGTGTACAGACCGCCTGTCTCCGAGAAAACAGGATATACGCCTGCGGCTTCCGAACCGTCGCCAATGAGGTTTTCGGGAGGCGTATAGTCGTTCTCAGGAGCCATGGTTTGGGTGGGATCGGCGGTTTCGGGCTCCCCCAGGGTCATTTCCTCCCCGGCCGTCTCGAAGGCTTGCAGTTGCGTGTCCTCCGTAACCGCGGCAGGCTCCTTCCCGTCCGTGCAGGCGGTCAGAACCGTCGAGCCCGTCAGCAAAAGCACCAACAAAAGCGCAGTGATCCGCGTTGTTCTTTTCGCCGTATATTTCATGGTATTTACCAGCCTTTCAGAATTCTTCCAGTCCATTATAGCATAGCCTACCGCCCTATTGGTGACCGAATTGAAAACATTTAGAAAATTTCATAAAATTTGGAGCATTTTAATTGACAATTCCGTAAAAATGACTTATAATTTAAGTAACCGTATAGCGGGGTTCCGCAACGGCCAATCATGAAAAAGGACGGACAAAGCCATGACCGCTACAACCGTAAAAACCATAATCGCCACCGCGGATGCCATTCGCATTCTGCTGGATGGAGCCATCCCTGCCGAGGCTACCGTAAAGGTGATCGCCTTCTCCCCCATTCTGGCCGACGAGGTAGAGCCTCTTGCCATTTTGACACCCGCCGTGGACGGAAACACACTGACCGTCTCCCGCGTTGCCTGCGGACGTGACGGCGCGTGCCTGTCCTACGGTGTGCAGATAGACGACGAGCTCCTGGAAGGCGTACAGTACGTCGAATCCGTAGAGGATTCCCTCCGCACCTTCCCCTATCCCGTGGTGGACACCAAAAAGGGTCTGCAGGTGGTGGATTACGCCGATGCCCGCGAGCTGGGCGTACGCCACTCGGCCATCAACGTCAACGAGGGCGATTTCCTTATGCCTGCCTACGAAGAGGGCAACACCATTGAGTTTGAGCACGACGGCCGTACCTTCTATTTCCGCAAGTCCCACGTGGAGGGCATGGACGAGACCTTCAAGGGGCTCACCGATATCGGCTGCGTCATCACCTTCATTCTGCTCAACTCCCCCCATTGGCGTTGCGACATTGATCCTGCCTTCTGGGACATCATCAAGCATCCCGCCTACACAGGGAAGCGTGATGACGGCACGGGGCTCATCTCGGCCTTCAACCTGGTCACCGAGGAGGGTCTCGCTTACTACCGCGCGTTTATCGCCTTCTTGACCGACCGCTACACCCGCGAGGATATGGCATACGGCCGCGTGGTGGGTATGATCGTGGGCAACGAGGTGGACGCAGGGTACATCTGGGCCAACTCGGGTGAGATGGACATGGAGACCTACGTCCGCGAGTACGCCACCGCCCTGCGGGTGGCCTGGCAGACCGCCGCATCCATCTACGCGAATGTGCGTGTGTACGTATCTCTGGATCACTTCTGGACTATGGCCATGGATGAAAATCAGCCTTTGCGCTACTACAAGACGAGAGATATGCTGGTATACCTCAACGAGATCGCCACCGAGGAGGGGCAGATCCCCTGGCACATCGCCTTCCATCCCTACCCCGAGGATCTGAACTACCCCGACTTCTGGAACGACAAGCTGGCCACCCCCGATGACGAGGCGCCCATCATTACCTTCAAGAACCTGGAGGTGCTAGCGCGGTTCATCTACCGTCCCGAGTTCCTTCTGAACGGGGAGCGCCGCCGCATCATTCTGTCCGAGCAGGGCTTCAACTCCCATTGGACCCCCGAGAGCGAGATCCTGCAGGCCTGCGCCTACGGCCGAGCCTACCGCAAGATCATGGAGATCCCCGAGATCGACTCCTTCATTCTCCACGCCCACCACGACAACCGCTTTGAGTTCGGGCTGAATCTGGGTCTGTGGCGAAGAAAGAAGGATGAGGCGGGGATGGACGCGCCCAAGCCTATGTACTACGTGTTCAAGGCGATCGATCAGAAGGATGAGCGGGGCGTGTATCATTGGGAACGGTATTGATACGCCGAGGTGGTTATTATGTCGAAACGACTCAGCCGTTTTGATCTGTGTCCCGATTTCCGCGAATATCTGATTCATCTCTTATCCGAAGCCAAGGCAACCGCTTTGGCCTACAGGCATGATCCGTCGCAAGAAGCCTACGAACGTATCGGGTATATGCGGGATGTGGTGGATCTTCATACGGGTTATTGTGACGGATTAGACTCCCTTCTCGTCATGCAGAAAAAGAGGATCGCGGAGCACCCTACCCTTCGGAAAAATGCCAAGCGGTACTTGAAACGTTACTATAAGGACGGACTGCTTTCCCGTATCGACACGTTTTACGTCAATGATTCGGGCAACCATATCCGTAACGGCACTCATTTGGCGCTGTACCGTGGTCACAAGCGCTACCTGATCCCCTACGATCTGGAAAAGAATGTAGCTGTGCCGCCTTGCAGCATAATCTATGTGACCGTATTTGAAAACCATAGCGTCACTGAAGAATATCAGATTGATCAAAATCAGATCATCTACAACCGCTATACCCCGCTTTCGGACGGTGTTTATGCGTACACCCACGTCAACTATGTGCACACGGGTACCTATCCCATTCTGGGAGCAGAGGTCGGCACGTATCAGACAGTACCGCAAATCAGCTACCACTGCGAACATGATTACTGCTGGTATGATGAATTCGACGCTAAGCGAAAAGGGCTGTCATTTTCGACAGCCGAACTTCCCGATTTCGTGTGGGCAATGGAATGAATGGCTTTCTTTTCGGTATTGTGGATTGTAGGGACCGACGTCCTCGGCGGTCCGCAAGCACTATAGAACCGGCAACAAACTGCGATGGACGCGCCCAAGCCTATGTACTACGTGTTCAAGGCGATCGATCAGAAGGATGAGCGGGGCGTGTATCATGGGGAGAGGTACTGATACGAAAAACAGCGGAGGAGGAATGGCATGGACAATATTCAAAGCCGGCTATACGACGTATATACCAAATACCAATCCTTTGATTTTCTCGGTTACTACAAGGAAATCTCATCGACAAATACCAGAAACCGATACAGCAGGGGATTAGGCTTTCATGCAGGGTTGTATGAGCCCTCCTATGTGCTGGAAATGCGGGTCACCAACTGTACCATCGGCAAAGAAGTAAAACGAATCGATAACGGCTACGATTATAAGTATTATTTCGATGAACAGGATCGGATACTGCTGTCAGAAAAATATGTGGCGCAGGAGTTTGGATATCTGAATTTCTATTTCTACTCCGAGGGTGTATGCGAATATATCTTTTATAACGTAAAGAGTCAAACCATAAACACGCTTTCGATCTCTTACTACGATGACCTCGGTCGGATCACGCGGTATCTGGAAGCAAAGTATTGGGGGAATGATTTCCGAGATGCTTTGTATGAGGAGCAAGTATACCGATACGAGGATGATAAAACCTACATTACCGAAACTGAGTATAAGGATCCATCCGATCGGTTCAAGTGGCTGAAGCAAAAAGTCGTCACGACGAATATGATGATCGAGGAAAATATGCTGTACTACTTGGACGAAGACGGTCGTGTCAACTCCTACTACCCGATTCGGTTCAAGATCGTGGATGGCAAAAAGGTGAGCGTACCGCTCCCCAAAAAGGTTCCCGTCTTCAAGATCATCAAAGAAAACATGATCAACATTTTGTCGAAATGGAAGGATATCGACAAGAGCGTGATCTGGATCCTTTGCGAGAGCACAGACTTGGTCATGCAATATACCACCCTCCAAGCAGACTGTGAAGAAAAATGGAATATTGCATTCTATGAGACGGATGAAGAAGAGATATTCACCGACAAAAGCCACGTTCAAGTTCTCGAGGATCTGTTATTCAACAACGATTGCGATACGGACGATCTGATAAACGGATCGGATTATTTTGTCAGTAAGATGATCCGGATCGTCAAGGATTTGCGAAAAGAAGGCTGTATCCCGGCTGATGTCGCTGTGATCGTATCCGCTCTGGAGATCAGCGATAACACAGTAAATATCGCGAAAAAAATTAATCAAAAAGAAATCATACGGGGTTTTTGTGATTGGTGCTGACAGTCCAACCAAATTCACCTTCCACATTCATACCGCTCCCCCCCTCCGCATAGGATATACCAATTATCCTTATTCGGAGGTCACGGGTATGTTCATTTACTCCTTCAAAGCCAGCAGTATCAAGTTTTTCGGGATCATTTGCGTAGCTCTTGCGGCGCTGATCACCCTCATCGCCTTTGTGCCTGCTTACGCGGGGGGCGATAGCACCGCACCAAGCGGCAACCAAAACAGCGGCGTGGCCGTTGACGCCCCCGAGGCCGAGTCAGGGGTGACGGTATCCTACCGCTACGACAAGGTCAAGTCCGCCGACGACGCGGCAAGCTTCCTCTCCCAGTTCGGCTGGGTGGTGGACGCAGGGTCGGTGGAAAAGCGGGAGGTCACCATCCCTGCCGAGTTCGACAAGGTCTTCGCGGGCTATAACGAGATGCAGAAGTCCCAGGGACTCGACCTGTCCAAGTACAAGAAAAAGACGGTCACCCGCTACACCTTTATCGTCACCAACTATGACGGCTACGATGGCACCGTCTATGCCAACGTTCTGGTCTATCGGAACCGCGTGATCGGCGGGGACATCTGCTCGGCGGACGTAAACGGCTTCATCCACGGATTTGAGAAGCCTGCCGAGGAATAATCCATACATCTCATTTAGGATCGGAGAAAACACATGACTAAACAAATATCCCTGTACCACTCTCTCATGGAATCCGCCGCCCGCGCGCGGGAGTTTTCCTACTCCCCCTATTCAGGCTACTGCGTGGGCGCGGCTCTCCTGACCGCCGACGGGCGGGTCTTCACGGGATGCAACGTGGAAAACGCAGGCCTGTCCGCCACCAACTGCGCCGAGCGCACCGCCATTTTCAAGGCGGTCAGCGAGGGGGTGCTGGATTTTACCGCCATCGCCGTGGTGGGGGGCAGGCGGGGCGAGGTCTCCCCCTTCTGCGCGCCCTGCGGGGTGTGCCGCCAGGTGCTGGTGGAATTCTGCTCCCCCGATATGCCGGTGATTTTGGGCACGCCCGAGGATTTCAAGGTATATACCCTGGGGGAGATCCTTCCCTTTTCCTTCACCCCCGCAGACCTGTAACAGAGAGGAGAGACGGTTATCATGCGCCCATACGACATCATCAAAAAGAAACGGGACGGCTTTGCCCTGACTGCAGCCGAGATCCGCGAATTTCTGGCGGGCTACGTGGCGGGGGAGATCCCCGATTACCAGGCCGCCGCTCTCTGCATGGCCATCTACTTTCGCGGCATGGACGCCGCCGAGACTACGGCGCTGACCCTGGCCATCCGCGACTCGGGAGACACCCTCCACTTCGAGGGCATCCACGGCCTGCGAGTGGACAAGCACTCCACCGGCGGTGTGGGGGATAAGACCAGCCTGGCCGTGGCGCCCATCGTGGCGGCGCTGGGAGTCAAGGTCGCTAAAATGAGCGGACGGGGTCTGGGTCATACCGGTGGCACTGTGGATAAATTGGAGGCCATTGAAGGCTTCCGCACCGACCTGACCACCGCCGAGTTTGAGGCCATCGTCAACCGCGTCGGCATCGCCATCGTGGGGCAGAGCGCAGACCTCGCCCCTGCGGACAAGCTCCTCTACGCCCTCCGCGACGTCACCGCCACGGTGGACAGTCTCCCCCTCATTGCCTCCAGCATCATGGGCAAAAAGTTGGCCGCCGACGACGATTGCATCGTACTGGACGTCAAGACGGGCAGCGGTGCCTTCATGAAATCCGAGGCCAATAGCTACGCCCTGGCCGAGCTCATGGTGGATATCGGCAAGCGGGCGGGCAAGAGAGTCCGCGCCCTCATCACCGACATGGATCGCCCTCTTGGCAACGCCATCGGCAATTCTCTGGAGGTCATTGAGGCCATTGAGACGTTAAACGGTCACGGCCCTGCCGATTTCACCGAGCTCTGCGTCGCCCTGGCCACTCACATGCTGGTCATCTCGGATCGCGGCACCGTGGAGGAATGCGAGCAAAACGTCCGCCGCGTCATGACCGACGGCACCGCACTCAAAACCTTTGCCGACATGGTGAGCGCCCAGGGCGGGGATCCGAATTGGATCTACCATCCCGAGAAGTTCCCTGCCGCGCCCTGCTCCCGCGTGGTCACCGCTCCTTCCGATGGGTATATCACCCACGTGGACTGTGAGGGCTACGGCACCGCCGCCCTGCTTCTGGGCGCGGGACGCAACCGCAAGGAGGACGTCATTGATCCTGCGGCGGGAATCATGCTCCACGCCAAGACCGGAGACGCGGTCACCAAGGGACAGCCCCTCGCCACCCTGTATGCATCCCGCGAGGAGCTGCTGGATGCCGCAGAGAAACGCCTGCTGGCATCCACCGAGATCGGCGGGGACAAGCCCATGGAGCGCCCGCTGATCCTGGGCGTGGTGGAGTGACGCCATGGCCTCCTGGATGATCCATTTCCGCATTGCAGGGGCTCTCCTGGATGCAGGCGCACTGGGGGATGCCCCCGATGCAGATATTCTCACCGCCTTCGTCATGGGCAATATCGCCCCCGACAGCGGCGTTCCCTCCCCCGACGGGGTGGGCTATACCCCCAACAAGGACACCTCTCATTTCATGCGGATATTTGACAGCGGTATCCGCGACCGTTGCGACACCCGCGGGTATGCCGCTAGGTGGCTGACCCCTGCATTGGAGGCCGGAGACCCCGTCGCCACCGCTTTTCATCTCGGCTACTTGTCTCACCTGGTGACCGACAACGCCTGGATCCGCGACGTCGTCCTCCCCGCCAAGGAGATCTACGCTCATCTGCGTCTGGAGAAGGGTGTAGAGACCCCCGCCGCCGTAGCGCGATTTTATGCTTTTCTCAAAAAGGATTGGTACGACCGGGATTTTCTCTATATCAAGCAAAACCCCGACCTCCCCGTTTACCGCATCTTCCTAAATGCCCCCTACTTTGAGAATCGCTTCCTTCCCTTCTTCCCCGAGGATGCCTTTGAGGCACGGCGGGGGGAGATCGTGGAATTCTACCGCCGCGGTGTGGAAAACGTAACCGAGCGGGAAACATACCTGTCCGAGGAGGAGTTGGAAGGATTCGTTCGGGATGCGGCGGAGGAGATTTCGGAGGAGATTGGAGATCTTTTTTTCGCCATTCGTTCAGAATTAACATTTTATTCACAAGCCAAATGAAAATTTATGGTACAATTAGGGTAATACATGAGTCTGCGCTTCTTTGGCGGGAGCAGACTGAAAAACAGGAAAGGACTTTTGCAGAATTATGAAAAAATTATTGACCGCGCTCCTACTGGTTCTGATGTGTGCGCTTCTGTTCGCTTGCACGCCTGACGAACCGCATGAACCCACCACGGACACCGCGACCCACACGGATGAGACTCACCCCGCTGAAACAGATCCCTCCGAAACAACTACCAATAAGGAGACGGAGGAAACAACCGCCGTCGAGGAGGCCACAGAAGAGGTCACGGAGCCCGTCGAGCCTGCACCCACACCGGTCGCCCTGTATCAGCTGGCTCCCGAGAAGAACAGCCTGATGCAGTCCTACGTCATTAAGACCCAAAACGGAAAGCTCATCGTCATTGACGGTGGTATTGACGGCGAGGGCAAGGATCGCGATCCCTATATGCCTGCAGCCCTGCGCGCCATTGCGGGCGTGGGTGAGGGCGAATACTTTGAGGTAGAAGCCTGGTTCCTTTCCCATGCCCACAAGGATCATATGTACGAGCTGTCCAAGATGCTGCGGGACTACTCGGAGGATTCCAACTACAAGATCAACAACATCTACTTTGATTTCCCCGAGTTTGGAAGTGCAGAATATTCTGCCCAGAACGGTGACATGGAGATCTCCCAAATCCGCGAGAACATAAACAAGTACGGCGAGGTCATCGGGGCCGAGGTCAAGGACGGCTCCACCTATTACGACGATCTGAACGGTGCCGTCATCAACACCGAGGCTGTCTCCAAGGGGCTTTCCTTTGAGATCGACAGCGTTAAGATTGACGTTCTGCAGACCTGGAGCCCCGAGGATGGCACATCCAATCTCAATGATACCTCTCTGGTCATCCGTATGTGGATCGGCGAGCAGAGCGTACTGTTTTTGAATGACCTGGGAAGCATCGGCGGCCGCCGCCTCTTGAAGACCTACGGCGACCAGCTGAAGAGCGACATCGTGCAGATGGCTCACCACGGGCAGGCGGGCGTCAGCAAGGATGTCTACGAAGCCATCGACGCCGACGTGCATCTGTGGCCCACTCCGATCTGGGTCTGGAATAATGCAGACCAGATCTATCAGATCGACGAGGTCAGAAAATGGCTGTACGGAGAGACCTTCCTGGAGGCCAGCGAGTACGACATCGCGGCCTGCCTGTACAAAAAATACCCTGCCAACAGCACAAAGGTGAGCGCCTGGGAGAAGGTTCTGGATGGCATGAAGATCGAATTCCCCTATATCGTCCCCGAGCGTCCCGAGCCCGAGACCGAGCCTGAGACTGAGCCCGAGGTGATCGAGCCCGTGGAGCATGACTACGTGGAGGACGGTCTGGTGGCCTACTACAGCGGCACCCAGAGCACCCGCGCCGGTCACGACAAGGACTCCGCCAAGTGGGAGGATCTTGTCGGCGGTCACGACATGACCATCACTAAGAACGCCGACAACTACTTCTCCGATACGGGTCTGCGGTCCAAGGGCTCCAAGCACAACTTCCCCCAGGCTGTGGTAGACACCGTCAACGGCGAGTCCTTCACCATTGAGATCCTGCTCGGTGACTTTGTTTCGGTGGGCAACGAGTTCAACACCTTCATCAACGGCTCAGGTGACGAGATCGCCCTGTTCCGCCGCAATTCCGTGGACGAGCTGGAGCTGAAGTTCCAGATCAACGCCGGCGTCCGCATCAAGGTCAAGGACTGTCTGAATCTGTTGCAGAACAGTCTGATCACCATTACCTACACCCAGAATGACGTGGTCCGTCTGTACGTTAACGGCGAGCTTATGGGTGAGACGCCTACCATTAACGGTTCTTTGGGCGCGTCGGATCTCTTCATCGGACACTCCGCACAGAACAAGATGTTCGACACCACCTACCGTTCGGTCCGCTTCTATGACCGCGCGCTGACGGCCGAGGAGGTCGCGGCGAATGCGGTTGTGGACGGGGTGGCTGAAGCGCCTGCCGCGGAGTAATGCTTCCCTGTTCTCGATCAACGATCAACTGAATAAAAAAGGCAGCCCCCAACGCGGGATTTCGCGTTGGGGGTTGTTCTTTGTTACGCATCTATCCAGAAGGGCTACATGAAGATTGAGGGCGAACCACATACGGTTCCCCCTCGTTTTTTCAGTTCAGCGCGATAATGGTGGTCAGTGCCTTTCGTTGTCCCTCTGTGGGAGGTTTCATCTTACCGTTGTTCAGCAGTGCCACCAGACAATGAAGCAGAAACCAGCCGTCCGAATGAAAGATGTACAGGAGCTCGTACGCCTGTACCCGTTTGAGATGGTCGGGAGCCATAGAAAGAACGGCCTCGGTATAGGCGGCTCTCCAAGCGTCAAACGTTCTCCGATGCTTACTTTTAATGCGCTCGCCTATGGCCAGCAGTCTCTCTTGGATCTCCCGGGTGGATAGGATCACCACCTGCCAGGCGACCTTGAAGCATCCGTCCGGAGCTCCGCAGACCTTGATATACCCCTTCTCGCAGAGCCAAGCATACTCGTCCCTCGACAGGCCGTCCCCCTCGTACTCGCGAGCGTAGAGAGACAGAACCCGTCGGGCGTCGGTGCTGTAGGAGGTCTCAAAGCCCCGGTAGTACGCCCGCCCCGACCACATGCTATCGATCTGCCAAAGAGTCCAGCCCTCGGATTGGTTCCACATGGGGCCGCACCAATCCTTCATGTACACGTAATCCTCGGGCAGAACCATATTGTCGGGCACCACCGTGGCATGAAAGATATTGTGGGCTCCGTCGGGGCGGAGGGTAGCCACCTCCTCAAAGGAAATCGTATCCTCAATAAGGCTCTCCCCCGATTGGGCGGCGATATAGGGGATCAGTGACCACAAAAGGAAGTTGGGATCGGCGCGATGCGCGGAAGTCATTGTGATGGGCTCGTCGGTCTGCCCGCACCAAATGGCAGGGTCGTGGAGGATTCCCGATGCGGTCAACTCGTCGTACAACTCATTCGCAAACAGGGCGGCAGCCTCCTTGTACATTCTGTCCTTCGCGGTGAGTAATTCTGCCGTGGGCTCGCTGATGATGAAATTGGTCATGTACCTACCCTTCTGCTCCTTCAAAAAGCCATATTCTTCCAGAAACTCTACCTCGCTCTCCACGTAGACGGGGGACACCCCCAGCTCGTCGGCGATCTCGTTGACAGTCTTGGCGGCATTGCGTACGCAGTAGCTGATGTTCTGGGAGAGCGTGGAGCGGAAAAACTCATCGGTCGACATGGTTCCCGACGAGCCGTTGATGCCGTAGGAGTGGAATTTGATGGGGTTAAATTTCAGTTCACTGGTTTTTCTCACGGTATCCATACCTCGTTTCAATTCTTTTTTGGCTTCAAACAAGTGCCACTTGACAGTACCGACAGGAATATCCAGCTCGCGAGCGATATCCGCCTGCTTGCGGTTTTCGAAATAATAGGCAATCACAATGCGCCGTTGCAGCTTGGATAAATAGGCAATCTCGCTCTGCAGGCGGTAAATCGTCTCGGCTTCCTCTCGGACTTCATCCTCCGAGTAAGAGTCCGCGATCACCTCAGCTACCTCATTCAGAGACACACCCACCATGCTTTTGGCACAGTCGCGGTAGTAATTACTAAGTGTGTTGTGGGCGACTGTCCAGATGAATTTGCCCACATCAGCAATGTCATTCTTGAGCAACAGCGCTCGGAACGCCCGCAGGACGATCTCCTGGGACAAATCCTCGGCGTCCTGCTCACTTTTACAGCGTTTCAGCGCAAAGCCTAATATGGGCTTCAGATACTCGGTTATGATTCTCTCTGCTTCCTGTCTGTTCACTTGCTTGTACCTCGTTTGAAAGCTTTCACTCTTATAGACACGGGAAAATCAAAAGGTTGGGAATTTTTGATAAAATTACGGAAAAAGCATCACAGGCTGTGACCGTGATGCTTTTGGTGTAGTAGCACTATTATTGAATATCCTTCACGTCGTAGGGCGTGGTCTGGTAGACGTAATAATTGAGCCAGTTGGAATAGAACAGATTCGCGCAGGAGCGCCAGCGGACGATGGGCTCCTTTTCGGGGTCGTCGTCGGGGAAATAGTGGGCGGGGGGCTGGATGGGGAGCCCCGCGTTCTTGTCGCGGAGGTACTCATTTTTCAGGGTATCGGCGTCGTATTCCGAGTGACCCATGACGTAGACCTGCTTGCCGCGGGCGGTCATGGCGCAGAACACGCCCGCCTCCTCCGAGCTGGCCAGGATGCGAAGCTCCTCGATGGCCTCCAGATCCTCCCGCTTGGTGGTGGTGTGGCGGGAGTGGGGGACGTTGAAGACGTCGTCGTAGCCGCGGAAGAGCATGGAGCGGTTGTAGTCCAGCTTGTGCTCGTAGACGCCGAAAAGCTTTTGATCCAGCGGATACTTGGGAATACCGTAGTGGTAGCGGAGTCCCGCCTGGGCCCCCCAGCAAATGTGGAGGGTGGAGGTAACGTGGGTCTTGCTCCATTCCATTATCTCACAAAGCTCGGGCCAGTAGTCCACCTCCTCAAAGGGGATCTGCTCCACGGGCGCACCCGTGATGATCATGCCGTCGTACTTCTTGTCCTTGACCTCGTCGAAGGTCTTGTAGAAGGCCAACATATGCTCCTGGGAGGTGTGGCTGGCCTTGTGGGTAGCGGTCTGGAGCAGCTCCAGCTCCACCTGCAGGGGGGTATTGCCGATGAGCCGCGCGATCTGGGTCTCGGTCTCGATCTTCTTGGGCATGAGATTGAGCATGAGAATGTGCAGAGGACGGATGTCCTGGGTAATGGCGCGGGTCTCGGTCATGACGAAAATATTCTCGTTGAGCAGAGTATCGGTGGCGGGGAGAAGATTGGGTATTTTGATGGGCATGGCGCCCTCCTTATGGGTGAAATATTGTGGGGAAAGAAACGGTCAGATACGAAATACGAAATACAAGATATAAGATACGAGATACGGCATGGATGTAAGCCTATCTTGTATCTCGTATCTTTGTATCCTATTTACATTACACTCTTGTTGGCAGTGCGACCAGGCCCTCGGGCATGGATTTGAGGTAGGGGAGAAGACTGCCCGCACCCAGAACGGTGCTGCTGATGGGCTTACGGGCAACGAAGGTGGGAATACCCGTGACCCGCTCGATGAGGCGATCCAGACCGCGGAGCATACTGCCGCCGCCCGTGAGCACCATACCCTTTTGCAGGATATCACCCACAAGCTCGGGAGGGGTTTGCTCGATGACAAAGCAGATGGAGTCCAGGATGGCGGTAATGGGCTCGTAAAGTGCCTCGATCATTTCCTTGGAGCTGATCAGCACTTCCTTCGGCGTGCCCTCGGTGAGAGAACGCCCCGTCACCTTCATATAGGCGGGCTTTTTGTGCTCGTAAACGTCGCCGATGCGGATTTTGATATCCTCGGCGGTGCGCTCTCCGATGAGAATGTTGTAGCGGCGGCGAACGTAACTGAGAATAGCCTCGTCAAACTTGTCACCGCCCACAGGGATGGAGTCGGAGGTGACCACACCGCCCATGGACATAACCGCGATATCGCTGACACCGCCTCCGATATTGACCACCATACTGCCCACGGGGGACTTGACGTCGATCCCCGCGCCGATGGCAGCGGCCTTTGGCTCTTCAATGAGATAGGTATGACGGGCGCCCGCCTCGTGGGAGGCGTCCATGACCGCCCGCATCTCTACCTCAGTAATGCCCGTGGGCACGCAAATGAGCACGCGGGGCGGGATCCATACCTTACCACAGGCACGGCGGATAAAGTAGCGGAGCATCTGGAGGGTGACCTCATACTGGCTGATGGAGCCGTCCTTCATGGGACGAAGCGCCTCGATATGGTCGGGGGTGCGCCCCAGCATTTCCATGGCGTCCTGACCCACCTTGACCACACGGTCGGTGGACACGTCGATGGCCACGACCGAGGGTTCCTTGAGCACGATGCCCTGCCCCTCCACGTACACCAGTACGCTGGCGGTTCCGAAATCAATGGCGATATTGCGTGTAAATTTCTCCAGCACCGTGTCTCACCTCCTTTTTGCGGGTTCGGCTGCATTTGGATATGGGTATCCAGGCTATATTTATTATAGTATAGCATAAAAAAATGCTTCTGTCAATGGGAAATTTTGAAATTGAGAGGACCGGGGAGGGGTTTTGGGACAGATTTATGTACTTTTCTGTCGATATCCGCGCATGTAACGATTCAGTCGATGTTTTAAATTGGGGTTTATCGAGCAGGGGTTTCACCCCTGCACCCCACCA
>JAZSBH010000161.1:0-6806 GCA_045602325.1 Eubacteriales bacterium
AAAAGGGCGGCCTCGGCCCCCCTTGATGGGTGTAAATCCTGCAGAGGATTATTTGTCCCCCTCCATCGCTTTCATGATAAGCTGAACGCACAGCTCCTCGCCCAGAGCTCCGCTGTCCAGGGACAGGTGATAATTCGCTGCCACACCCCACTCGCGGTCGGTGTGGAAGCGGTAGTAGTTACGTCTCTTGTTGTCCTTGTCCTTAATGCGCTGGGCGGTGGTCTTCTCGGTGGGGCCGTACTTCTCCAGAATGTGCTTGGCACGATGCTCGTTGTCAGCGTGGATGAAGACGTGCAGACAGTCCTCGCGGTCGCGTAGGATGTAGTCGGCGCAACGGCCTACAATGATACAGGGCTCCTTGGCAGCGATCTCCTCAATGACCTTGGTCTGGGCCTCGTAGAGTTTCTGGTAGACCGAGGGATAGCCATAAGTGCCCGCCGTGCTCATGGCGAGCTGATAGAGAAAACTGCTGGAATGGGAGGCGTACTCCTCGTTCTCGCGGATGAACTCCTCGGAAAGTCCGCTTTGCTTGGCTACCTCGGTGATGAGCTGGTTGTCGTAGAACGCGATGCCCATGCGCTCGGCGGCTGTTTTAGCGATGGAGTGACCGCCGCTACCGAACTGACGGCTGATGGTGATGATCTTTTTCATGTCTGTTTGCCTCCTTGTAGGGATATAACAAGCAAAAGTATGCTATTTCCGCCCTTATTATACCATAAAAGGGAAAGATTTGCAAGAGAGCGTATGAAATTTCGGCAATCTGCCAAAGGGGTTAGTTTGCGAACAGCGGAGTGGACAGATAGCGGTCGCCCGTGTCGGGAAGCAGGACGACCACGGTCTTGCCTGCGTTCTCCGTGCGGGAGGCCACCGTGATGGCGGCATGGAGCGCCGCTCCCGACGAAATGCCCGCCAGCACGCCCTCGCGACGCGCCAGAAGCCGTCCCGCCGCGTAGGCCTCCTCCTCGGTGACGGTCATGATCTCGTCCATGACCGAGACGTCCAGCACCTCGGGGACAAACCCCGCACCGATGCCCTGGAGCCCATGGGAACCTGCCGCCTTTCCGGACAGCACTGCCGAGCCTGTGGGTTCGATTCCCACCACTTGAACGGCGGGATTTTGCGCCTTTAGGTAGCGTCCCGTACCCGTGAGGGTACCGCCCGTACCCACGCCGCAGACGAAAATGTCCACATTGCCGTCGGTGTCCGCCCAGATCTCGGGACCCGTGGTGGCCTCGTGGGCGGCGGGATTGGCGGGATTGACAAACTGTCCTGCTACGATGGCGCCGGGGATCTCTTTGGCCAGCTGGTCGGCCTTAGCGATGGCGGCGGCCATGCCGCCCTTACCGTCGGTCAGCACCAACTCGGCACCGTAGGCGGTCATGAGCATCTGCCGCTCCACCGACATGGTGTCGGGCATGACGATGATGGCGCGGTATCCCCGCGCGGCGGCTACGGCACAAAGCCCGATGCCGGTATTGCCCGAGGTGGGCTCGATGATGACCGACCCGGGCTTCAGCTTACCCTCGGCCTCTGCTGCCTGGATCATGGACAGTGCCACCCGATCCTTGACCGACCCTGCAGGGTTGAAGGACTCCATTTTTGCCACCAGGCGTGCGGGGAGGTTGTATTCGTTTTCGATGTTGGTCAACTCCAAAAGGGGGGTGTGGCCGATCAGTTGGCCGATGGAGGTGTAGATACGTGACATGGTTGATTCCTTTCAAGTGGGAATTTCAAATTTGGGTTTGTCGTCCAGGGGCTCTGCCCCTGGACCCCGCTTAAGGGACTTTTGAAAAAGTCCCTTAAGAATCCTCAAAACTTTCAAAAAACATTGATAATTAATCCTTTTTTGAAAGTTCTTGAAGAGATTTGGCGTTCTCCCACTCCCCTGCAAACTGCAATTTGAAATAATGTTATGATACATATACATATACGAAAGGAGCTTGCCATGGAAGCAAAGCAATACGGTCTGGATATCACCAACAGAACCGACCTCATCGGTATTTGCTATACCATGTGGTTCAACGCTGTTCTGGGGAGCGGTGACACCCCCGTCACCCACGCCCGCAACGTCGCCGAGCTGACCGAACAGTACGGCTGGAGCGATGAGTACGGCTTCGGCACCCCCGAGGAGCCCCACAACGATGAGGGGGCTTTTCATTACTGGTCCGAGCCTGCCCAGGGCTACTATCGCAGCACCGACAAGACCGCTCACCGCCGTAATCTCACCATGCTGCAGGAGGCGGACGTAGATTTCCTGGTGCTGGATTTCACCTTCGTGGGAGAGCGTACGGTGTACAATAAGTCCTTCTGGGACAGCCACGTGGAGTGGTCCTCCATCGCCCTGCTGGATACTATCGTGGAGATGCGCGCCGAGGGACTCCCGACCCCTTACGTGGTCATGTGGCCCAACACCGTGGATGCCTTTGATACCTTCTACGAAAAATTCTACGGTGTGGAGAAGTGGAGGGACTGCTTCGTGTACTGGAACGGCAAGCCCTTCATCATGCACTGGAACTACAAGACCTCCGAGACCGAACGGTTTACCACCCGCGCCATGTACGGTCTGCAGGGGAAGGTGAAAGCCGGCCAGTGGAGCTACCTGGAGGCCGACAATACCTCCACGGTTTCCTACGACAGTGAAGGGAATCCCGAGCATGTGGGTGTGTCGGTAGCCACCCAGTCCACCTATATGTCCAACACCGAGACTGCCCACGGCCGTCAGGGCGGCCGATTCTGGAATGCCCAATGGCGGACTGCCTTCAAGGTTCATCCCAAGATCGTGACCCTGACCTGGTGGAATGAGTGGTGCGCCCAACTCTTTCGCATCGACGGGAAGTATATCTTCACCGACAACTTCAATCAAGAGTATAGCCGCGACATCGAGCCCATGAAGGGAGGTCACGGCGATCTCTACTACCGTTGGCTATGTGCGTATATTGCCGCCTACCGCGCCCACGGGGAGTGTCCGCGATTGGTTGAGGATTAATCACTGCAAAGGGGACTCGCTTCCGGGTCTCCTTTTCTCACCCGTATGCTTTCTCGCGGAAGCGGGGCATTACGGTGGGGCTCACGGAAAAAAGCGGAAAAACGGCGCGTAGCGGGGAAAATTTGTCCCATCCCATTGTCAAACCTCCGGAATTGTGTTATAATAAAAAGGAATCATCAGAAAGAGGAAGACCCGTATGTTTACAGATATCACCGGCAAGCGCCGCCTGAAGATCGGCCTGCACACCCACACCACTCTGTCCGACGGTCACAAGACCCCCGAAGAGGTAGCCGCCATCTACAAAGCCGCCGGCTACGACGCCATCGCTCTGACCGACCATTGGGTCTACGGCGAGGGCAGCGAGATCGGTGGGCTGTCCATCCTGTCGGGCTGCGAGTACAACGTGGGCGGCGTGGACGAGTGGACGGGGGTTCACGAAACCTACCACATCGTGGGTGTGGGCATGACCCGCGATCCCGAATTGCCCGAAGAATATCTCCATAATCAGGACGGTCATATTCGTGAACGAGTCCGCCATATTGTGTCCGCCATTCGCGGGGTTGGCGGCCTGGCCATCCTTGCCCATCCTGCCTGGAGTCTCAACACCTCGGAGCAGATCCTGGGCTGCGGGGATTTCGACGCCACCGAGATATACAATTCGGTCTCGGATTGGGGCATGTCCGACCGTCCCTATTCGGGGGTCATTGTGGATCAGATCGCCTCCTACGGGATGTTTCTGCCCCTGCTGGCCACCGACGACACCCACTACTACGATGGCGATCAGTGCCGCGGCTGGGTGGCCGTCGAGGCCGATGCCGCCGAGGAGCTGGGGCTGGTAGAAGCCCTCAAGCAGGGGCGGTTCTACGCCACCATGGGGCCCGAAGTGCATCTGGAGCGGATTTCTCCCACGGCGGTCAGGCTGACCTGCTCGCCTGCGGTCAAGATCGCCTTTTTGTCCAACTCGGTCTGGTCAGCGGGGCGCATGGTGCGGGGGGAGAACCTCACCGAAGCCACCTACGAATTCAAGCGCCATGAGATCTTTGTGCGTGCCGAGGTCACCGATGCCGACGGGCGGGTGGGCTACAGCAACATCATTTCCGTATGAGTATGGAATCCATACAAGCTATTCGTACGGCGCTGTTCGCCGCACGGGACGAGGCCTATCATGCCTTTCAGTGCCCCCTCATGCCCACCGTTGACCCTGCCACGGTGATCGGCGTGCGTACCCCCGTTTTGCGCCGTATGGCGAAGGACTTGCGAGGGACAATAGGCGGGGAAGCACTCCTGGCCGACCTCCCTCACGCCTACTTCGAGGAAAATCAGCTCCACGCCTTTCTCATTGCGTCCGTTCGGGATTTTGACGAGGCAGTGTCCGCCACCGATGCCTTTCTTCCCTTTGTGGACAACTGGGCGACCTGTGACCAGCTCTCTCCCAAGGCCTTCAAGGGGCGGTTTGCCGATCTCCTCCCCCACATTCGCCGCTGGATGGCGGATCCCCACCCCTACACCTGCCGTTTCGGGTTGGGTATGCTCATGCGCTACGGGCTGGATCGGCACTTTGATCCCGCTTTTTTGGAGGAAGCCGCTACGGCGTCTATCACCGCGCGGGAGGACTACTATATCCGTATGATGGTGGCTTGGTTTTTCGCCACCGCGCTTGCCTACCAATACCAGGCCACCCTCCCCTACCTGACCGAGCGCTGCCTGCCGATTTGGACGCATAACAAGGCCATACAGAAGGCCTGCGAGAGCTACCGTGTGCAGACAGAGCACAAAGACCACTTGCGGAGCCTCCGCATAAAAAACTGAAAACCAAGAAAGGAATCCGCCATGAAGCTACGCCATTTTCTCTATGACCTGACCGACGTTCTCATCCTTCATCTCATTCTGAATATTCCCGGCGTGGTGGTGGAGCTCCTGCCCGTCACTCCCCACTGGGCGTTCATCATCTACATCCTTGGCGTGGCCTGGGCCATTGTCCAGCTCATAATCGGTGTCGTCAAGCGGGACAAGCTCCTGCATTGGTGGGAGCGACTGCCTGCCCCCGCCGTGTGGAGCATCAGTATCGTCACTGTACTCCTGTTCCTCGCGGGACTGGTGGATGAGGTGATGGTGCACGGGTGGCAGTTCTGAAAAAAATGCATAAGAAACGGGTGCCTCACGGTTGTGGAGCACCCGTTTCTTATGACTTTATCCATAATAGTCGGAACCGATGTATACGTGTACATCGTCCGCAACAGTTCCGTCGGGACGTACGGTGTAGACGTAGTCGTAGCTGGTTCCGCACAACGTATACGCGCTGGTATAGGGGGAATAGGTGGTGACGTAGGGAGCGCCGGACGTCCACACGATACAGCCGTCGTTATTCTTGAATAAGCCTACGGAGGAAGGGTATGCTTGATTCATCTGGTATGCAGCGATCGGCTCGAAGGTATCAGCGTCGCACACCAACAGCAGGGAGCGGTAGGCATGGCGTACCGCCATAATGACGTCGTTGTAGGGTGAATCACCGATATCAATCTCGGTGGCACTGATGATATTGTTCTGAATGAGCGCAAGCGCGGGATCGATGGGGCGTCCGTATTCCCTCTCGTCGGTAACCTCGATCTGAATGTAGAGGCGGTCATTCGCGGGCAAAATGTCCACGATCCGGAAGTCCTCGTCTCCGTCTTCACCATTTGCCTGTGTGTCGGAATAGTCGCAGTAATCGGTGACCACACCGTTTTGATCCATAACGAAGAGGGATTTTCCCATGTAGGAGATCAGGATGTAGCCATCCTCAATCGGAACGACCGAACTGAAACTTACGTTTGAGACGGCATCCTGCTGATTGACGACGTTATGCAGGATGTTGCCCTCCATATCCAACAAGGTGTAGCAGATGTTTTTGAAATCCGCTTTGGAGATCAGCTTGATCAAGTGATCCTCGTAGAGGAATTGACTCACGCTTTCGTTATCGCCGTTGTCAAGGACGGTTTGCCAGCAGAGCTCTCCGTCCTGGGTGAAAAGAAGCACGTGAATATCCTTATGCTGTGCTCCCTCGGTGCTGCCTGTAACGGCAATATACTCGCCTGCAAAGTATATACGGGTCATTTGGAGATCTCCGACGGGAGAACTCCAGATCACGGTTTCTTTCTTCTTGCACTTGAACAGACACTGCCTGCCCGTATCAGGATCGTAACGGACGGAATAGTAGAACTCGCCGAGCTCAATGGTATCCCATTGGGGGAGCATGGGATTGGAGGCGGAGGCAGCCAAGGCTGCTTTTTCTGCTTCGATGTCCGGTTCAAAGCAGGGAGTAGGTATTTTATAGTGAACGGTATTGGTCGTTTGTTCCGGGAAACGCGTGTGGGTGAAGGAAATACGTCGGACAATATCGTAGGGTGTTGAAATAATTCCCTCGGGAACGTTGGGGGTATGGCCATCCTTCCATCCCTCCCATATGGACTCCACCTCTCCCGCCGACAGACTCCCGGACGGCGTGAGCCCCATATTGCTCTGGAGCATATAGGCCGTATCGGGTAGTTCAAATTTCCCTGTGGTGATGTCCCGATAGACCGCCCACAGATCCTTCCGCTCCAACCCCTCGGCGGACAGGCTGTATTCCTCAAAGAAAGCCGAGGCCTTGTTGTAGGTATACGCGTCGGCTCCCAACAGGACACCGCCGGCCAAACCAAACAGGATCAACATCGCGGCGATCGTCGCCAGAGGACGGCGGATGAAGATCAAACGGGGCTTGGGTAGGGCAAACGGCGGAGGGTCAATACGGGTGATGCCGCTGTTTCGGTAAGCTGCGGCACGGCGGAGCAGGGTGGATTTA
>JAZSBH010000162.1:0-17834 GCA_045602325.1 Eubacteriales bacterium
CCGCTCTGGGACACACTCCCGGTGCAGAAGCCACCTGTACCACATCTCAGAATTGTACGGTATGTGAAGCAGAGCTGGTAGCCGCCCTGGGACACACTCCCGGCGCAGAAGCCACCTGTACCACCGCTCAGACCTGTACCGTATGTAACGAAGAGCTGGTTGCGGCTAAGGGACATACTGAGGTTGAGGTTCCCGGTGTTGATGCTACCAAGAAGGAAACCGGCTTGACTGAAGGGAAGAAGTGCTCCGTCTGTGACGAAGTGCTTGTAGCCCAGGAAGTAATTCCGGTTATCAAGAATGGATGCGGAAGCATTGTGGGCGCAAGCATTACGCTGGTCATGATGAGCTTGCTGGGTGCTGTCGTTCTCCTAAAGAAGAAGGACGATTGATAATCATTAAGCGACATTCCATTGCTTAAAAATTCTGCAGGGGGTGTCTCAAATTTCGAATTTGAGACACCCCCTGCTTTTTTATGGTAAAAAATACTTGGAGTATAAGAAAAATAACGGAGCCGACTCGCAATTTGAGGGCCGGCTCCGTTTGGGACTTATTCAGTTCTTAATGCCTTTTCAAAGGTACTGTGCGCGGTAGTTGTATCTGCGGCGTTCAGGATGGTATAGAGGACGTAATTCCCGCATACCGTTACCTCTGCACAATCCAGCTTGGGAAGTTCAGCCTGATTGTAGGACTCCAACAGGGGAGCCATGCGAAGCTTCTTGGCTTCAAGATAATTCTCAACAAAGTTTTTGATCTTATCAGCGTCCTTGGCGTTGGCGGCTTGGAACACGCCGATCTCATCGATATTCATATCAGAGTTGACCGATACAACAATACGATAATCAGTGACGATTTCCATGTATTCAGCATAATCATCACCCCAGGAAGATGCGGAAATGTAACCGTTGCTGACAGTGTCAAATCCGTCACCTGCGGGAAGTGCCTTTACAACCGTATCACAGAGGTTGGTGACGGATACGTCGTTACGCCAGTTCTGACCGCCGCAAGCAGCGAGAGAACAGAGTGCAAGCGAAATACAGAGCACAAGGGAGAGAAGCCGGAGAGTGTGTTTCATAGTAGATAGATCCTTTCGTGTGGAATCAATCCGTCACCGCGTGGGTACGGATGTAGGTCAAAATGGCTTCGTAGGCATTCTTGCCCAAATGAATGCCGTCGTTGCTGTTGCAGTATTCGGCTTTAAGACAGTTGTTTTCGTCCTTCAGGATGGATTGCGTATCCAGATAGTAACAGCCGTTATCAGCCGCGATCGCCTTGACCCATTTGTTGGCTGTGTCGATCTTGGCGTTATCCAGCGTTGAGCAGCTTGCGGTCACGGGGAAAATGGATTGTAAAATAATGGTGGTTTTGGGGGAAGCCTTTTGGATTTGTTGGACCAGATTGCCATAGCAATCCTTGAATTCGCTTTCGGTCAGATAGGATACACCCCAGTCAGTACCCAACGTGATGATCAGAATGGAAGGCTTGGCTTCCTTGGCGGCCTCGGCGATGGTCATTTTTTCGCCCGTTCCGGGGAAGATGATCTTGGCGGAGGTGACCTCGGAATTCAGATTGATCATATTGGACTCGCTACGCCAGACCTGCTTGGTGTTGAGACCGTCGGTCAGAACGCCGCGGTTGATGAGGTGGGCGGTGAGGGAGTCACCCACAAAGGTTAAACTATCCTGATAGCTGATTCCGGCATCGGTGGTTTGAGTCAGGGTTACGCCGTCATCTACGGGGGGCTCGTTTGATGGACCTGTGGCGGCGGATTGATCGAGTGCTCCAGCGGGAGGATCCTTGGGGGCTCCGGCGTATTTGATGGAAATTAAAACGACGGTCAGGATCATCAGAAGTGCAAGCAGAGCCGCAAGCGTCAAAAGAAGCAGACGCATAAGCTTGTCGGGATTGTGTATGATTTGTTTGACAGACATGGAAAATCCTCCAAGATGTTACTTTTTGCCGAATTGGTTGACATACGGTGTATCGTCGAGCTTCTTTTGCCGCGCTCTGCGGGAGACCAGAAGGACAACGACCATGACGATCG
The DNA here is from genome assembly GCA_045602325.1 of Eubacteriales bacterium. Taxonomy (GTDB): domain Bacteria; phylum Bacillota; class Clostridia; order Oscillospirales; family CAG-272; genus CAMEON01. Next base: position 2,042 of record JAZSBH010000162.1, read on the forward strand.
CATACAGAATAGCACCCAAAAGGACGATCATCAGTGTCTGACTGCCGGAGGGCTTGGTGCGAATCTGGAAGGGAAGGTAGAAACACAGATAACCGCCTCCCAGTACCAGCAACGGATGAAGCAAAAACTTTGCAGTAGTGGTTACCTTATCCGATCTTCGTACCCGGGTTGCCAACGCGAGGCAGAAGCCAAAGGGAAGTAACAGGAAGAAACTGACTGTATCCACGTAATTCACGGTCAGGGAATCCGAAGTGATCACGCCGAAAAACAGGATGATGAGTGCGAGTATGGTGTATCGTGCACAGGTACCCAACCAGAGCTCTTTAGGGAGGGAGGTGGGGGGAGTTTGTTTATTCTGCACCTCTGGGGAAGGTTTATTCATGGAGAAAGTGTCCTTTCGGAAAAATATTTACATTCCTCTTTATTATAAATGATTTATAGCGGGATTGCAAGTGGTATTTGTTAATTTTTCAAGAAACCGCATGCATTCGTTGTTGATGTTATGAATTTCGTTATGGATTTTCAAACGTTGTTCACAATTATGTGCTACAATATATAGAATCCATGTCGAAAGAAAGGAGGCCGCCCCATGTCCAAGCGGAAGTCTGTGGAAGCATCCACTTGCAACGAGAAAATTCACTATCTGCCTGCCATTCATTCCCCGGCAGATCTGCGTGATCTGCCCGTCGAAGCCATCCCCGCTTTGTGTCAAGAAATTCGGGATACTCTGGTCGAGACCGTTACCCATAACGGCGGACATCTGGCCTCCAATCTGGGTGCTGTTGAATTGTCGGTCGCCATGCATCGGGTTTTCGATTGCCCCCACGACCACTTTATTTTTGACGTGGGACATCAGAGCTACGTACATAAACTTCTGACGGGACGCTATGAGCGCTTTCATACCCTTCGCCAAGGCGGCGGCCTTTCGGGATTTACCAAACGGAGTGAGAGCGAGTATGACTGCTTTGGCGCAGGGCATAGCTCCACCTCCCTGTCCGCGGCGTTGGGCTTTGCCCAGGGCGACCGCATGGCAGGCTCGGATGCCTACACCGTAGCGGTGGTGGGCGACGGAGCTTTCACAGGCGGTATGATCCACGAGGCGCTGAACAACATCACTCCCGGTCTGCGGCTCATCATCATCATCAACGAAAACGAGATGTCCATTTCCAAGAATATCGGCCGCTTCGCCACCCACATGGCGCGTCTTCGTCGGAAATCGGGCTACTTCAAGACCAAGAAGGGCATTTCCCGCTTCATTAAACGGATTCCCTTGATCGGAACCGGCCTTTTCTGCGCTGTTCGAGACACCAAAAAGGCTATAAAAAATGCCATGTACGGCAGTAATTACTTCGAGGACATGGGGCTTTACTACCTGGGTCCCGCTGATGGAAACGACTACGAGGCCGTGGAGGCTCTGCTGACCGAGGCCAAAAAGCAAAACGAGAGCGTGGTGATCCATCTCAAGACCCGAAAGGGCAAGGGCTACGCTCCTGCTGAGGCTGATCCGGGACGGTATCACGGTATGGCTCCCGCAGGGAAGGTGTCCGTGGACAGGGCGCCCGCCGAGAATTTCTCCCACCGCCTGGGTGAGATCCTGATCGCCGAATCCCAAAAGGACGACCGTATCTGCGCCATCACCGCCAGTATGAGCGAGGGCACGGGCCTTGAATCCTTCCATGCCGCCCGTCCCGACCGTTTCTTTGACGTGGGTATTGCCGAGGAGCACGCCCTGACCTTCGCCGCGGGACTGGCCGCCGACGGCTACAAGCCCGTCACGGCCATCTACTCTTCCTTCATGCAGAGGGGATATGACCAGATCATTCACGATATTGCTCTGCAGGAGCTACCTGTGCTTATGTGCATCGATCGTGCGGGACTGAATGCGGGAGACGGTCCGACCCACCACGGTGTGTTCGACGTGTCCTTCCTATCCTCCATTCCCGGTATGACCGTCTATACCCCCGTTACCTTTGCGGGGCTGGCTCTGTCGGTGCAAAAGGCATTGGCCTCCGGCAGGCCCGCTGCCATCCGTTACCCCAACGGAGGTGAGGACGCACGCCTGCGCGCCACCTTCTACCCCGACGGCGAGCCCACCGACGTGGGGGTGCGGGAAAGCGACCCATCCAATACGTCTGTGCCGGCGGCAATTATCATCACCCACGGCCGCATTACCTGCGAGGCTCTGCTCGCCCGTGACCGATTGGCCGAGGAGGGAATCGCTGTGGGTATCCTGCTTTGTGAGTATCTCAAACCCTACGACCGTCTGGCCGCCGAGATCGCCGCTCGCCTGCCCACCGGTGTCCCCGTTCTCTTTGTGGAGGAGGAGATCCGTGCCGGCGGCTTTGGCATGATGCTCGCGGACGCCCTGATCCGAAACGGCACCATGGCTACCGCTACCCGCCCCTACGCCATCCTGGCGACCGATGACAGTTTTGTCCACCAGGGGCGGCACGAGTCTATTTTCCGCACTGCCGGTGTGGATGCCGAGGCCATTGCGGCCAACATTCGCCAAATGATGAAGGAATGAAACCGCATATTCTGAAAGCCCCGCAGCAGTGGGGTTTTCTTATGGGTTCAGTGGGGATATGCCTTTGTAAATTCTCGTAAATTCCTAAAAAAATCAGGATACATATTGACAAACGACGCAGGATATGATATAATCAAAAAAGTTAGATAAACTAACGAACGAAAGGCGAGAAACATGGATGCACGGTTGGAGGAACTGAATACCCTATTTGTGGACACCTTTGATGCCATCCTTCGGGTGGAGGAGAAGAGCCTCAAGCACGTAGGAAACGGGGAGTTGAGTATTGCCGAATTTCACACCCTGGAATGCATTGGACAAGGGGAGGATTGTCACCGTACCGTGGGAGAGATCGCCGAAGCCCTGGGAGTTACTGTGCCCACCGTTACGGTTTGCGTGAATAAACTGGTGAAAAAGGGGTATGTTACCAAAACACGCAGTGAAAAGGATGCCCGTATCGCCATCATCGAGCTGACCCCCGAGGGAAGGAAAATGAACCGCCTTCACCGATTCTTTCACGAACAAATGATCCTGGCTATTCGCAATGAGTTCAACGAAGAGGAAATGGACTGCCTTCTGCGTTGTATACGCAGGCTCAACGCCTTCTTTGAGGAACGGGTGTGAATGGCTACCGACTACCTCGCTTACACTCTTGATCATAACCGCCTGCGGGCGGATTAGGATATGTAATTTTTTTAAGGAGATACCGACATGAAAGAGAAGATCGTAGAAATCCTGGCTGATTACAAAAACGTAGATCCCTCTGCTATCAAGACTGACGTTCCCTTCACCGAGCTTGGCTTGGATTCTTTGGACGTAGCCGAGCTGGTCATGCAGATCGAGGACGAGTTGGGTGTGACCCTGGAGATGTCCATCAAGTACAACACCATCGATAAGCTGGTGGCCTATATCGAATCTCATCAGTAATTTCCGCTCCCTTTTATGAAAAAGAAAACCGTTGCTCGCGTCACCGCGGCAACGGTTTTTTTTGTGGGAACGTTACTGAAGGTTGACCAGGCAATCCGCTGTTACCAGGTTTTCCCGATTGCAGACGATCAGCACGCGCTGACAGCCGTACTCAGCGGCCAGCTCTGAAAGATTGGTCATACCGCCGGACAGGTTGACCATGCAGATGTCGAAATGGCGTGCCAGAAAGGGAACCATGCTGTTGGCGAAGGAATCGCGGGCCAGGAGCAGGCGGGGACGTCCCTCGCCGCGGGCGGCGGCTTCCTTGTCGATGATGAACAGCATGGTATGGGTGCCATCCAGGAACGCGCCATACTTGTCCTTTTTGGTCAGGTATTCCTCGCTGATAAAGCCGGATTCGATGACGGTCTTGGTGCCGTCTCCGGCACGCTCAAAGACGGTGTAGCGGCTGTCACTGTAACGGCCGTCGGTTGCTTCCCAGATCTCCAGGGTGTCGGGCAGGGTAAAGAACATGCCTCCGCGGGAGTAGGTGGTGCCGTAAAAGTCGGGAATCGAGCGGACGGTAAAGAATTCCTCGGGTAAAATTTCCTCGGCCATGCCCCAAGATTCCATGACGGCGGCGTAGGCGGTGTAGGCACCCTTGGTGGTCCAGTGGTGGTCGGTGCGATAGTAGACGTATTCGCCGTTGCCGTGCATATCGCGGAAGGTGTCCAGCATTTCCACGCTGTTGACCTTTGCGTTGCCCAAGGTGGTCTGAATGGCGGTATCCAGACGGTCTGTGAGATCGGCGGGATAATTGAAATTCCCGACGGTCACGTCGATGGTGCGGGGGGCCAGGAGGACGCAGAGGGGGATATCCTTGTCCATAAGCTTTTTGTCCAGAGTCACAATGGCATCCAGTCCTTTTTGAACGTGGGCGGGATCGTAATAGTCGGTGTCGGGGAGCCGTTCGGTGAGGGAGACGTAGGCGTCGAAACGGCGGACGGCCAATTGGCCGTTGCTACCCAGGAGAACGCCGCTGCTCTCGCCCCTGCCTGTAGCCAACTCGCCCATTGCGTGGAGGGATACCCACAGATTTCGCAGGGGGAACTGATCCGAATAGTAGTCAATGAGCCGCTGGGACACCTTGCCCTCCAGCCACTCATCCGCTGACAGGGAGGGGAAGGTCTGCAGGGGACGGTTTTCCTCGTCCGAAAAGTCGGTGTCGGGTACGACCCAGAAGGCCACGCCCAACCCGAAGATGAGGACGAGGAACAGGGCGGTTATGGTGATGTTGATCTTGTTTTTCATATCTTTCCTTTAGAAAATATAGTAGAGGAAGGGGCTGAATGTGCCGCTGACCATGTAGGCTATAGCGACCAGGAGGGCAAGACCCAGCAGAATGGGCTCGCAGATCGCCACGGCGGGGTGCTTGTCCTTGAGCTTTCCGAACAGGCGGGTGGGGTAGGGTGTGGCGGCGATCACCGACACCAGAATGAGGGGCAGAGCCCGCAGAAGCTCATAGCCGACAACGGGAGAGGCAAAGCCCACCGTCCCGGCGCCGAACATACCGCCGATGATGGCAAATGCCTCGGAGAGATCGCCGTGGTCGAAGATCATCCAGCCCATGCCCACCAGGATCAGTGCCCAGACGTGTCCCAGCACCTTTGTGACGGGGGAGCGGTCAAACCACTTGAGCAGGAAGGCCTTCTCGATGGCCAGGATGATAAAGTAGAAAACGCCCCACAGAATGAAGTTCCAGGCCGATCCGTGCCAGAATCCCGTGAGGAACCACACCACGGCCATGTTGAAAAATTGCCGCATAAGCCCTTTACGGTTGCCGCCCAGAGGGATATAGACGTACTCACGGAACCAGGAGGACAGGGAGATGTGCCACCGCCGCCAGAAATCGGTGATGGAGGAGGCCAGATAGGGGTAATTGAAGTTTTCCAAAAACTCAAAGCCTAGCATCCGCCCGAGACCGATGGCCATGTCGGAGTAGCCCGAGAAGTCGAAGTAGATGTGGAGTGTATAGGTCAGCACCAGAAGCCAGGAGGTGAGCACGGTGGGCTCCACCTCGGCGGCAGTGCCGAGGTAGGTGTAGAGGGCGGCCAGGGAGTCACCCAGCAGGATCTTCTTGGCAAAGCCTACGGTGAACCGCCGTACGCCCGAGGCGAACTTGTCCACCGTATGGGTGCGGGTGGCAAGCTGGTCGTTGACGTCCCGATAGCGGACGATGGGACCTGCAATGAGCTGTGGGAAGAGGGAAACGTAGGTGCCGAAGGCAATATAGTTGCGCTGGGTATCGGTGTCCCCGCGGTACAGATCAATGGAGTAGGACATGATCTGGAAGGTGTAGAAGCTGATACCGATGGGCAGAGTCAAGCCTTCGATGGGCTCCAGAACCCCTGAAAGGGGCGGGATGAGCGTCAGATTCTCGATGAAGAAATTGGTGTACTTGAAAAACAGGAGCATGGCCAGGTTGAGGCACAGCGACACCGCCAGCCAGGCCTTGGCGCGGCGGGGGTTGCTTTCCCTGTACTTGCCGATGGGAAAGCCCGTCAGATATGCCACGGTGATGGAGAACAGCATCACCACAATGTAGGTGGGTTCTCCAAAGCCGTAGAAGATCATGCTGAGCAGGAACAGCGCCAGATTCCGTCCTTTGAAGGGCATGACGTAGTAGATCAGCAGGGACAGGGGCAGGAATCCGAAGAGGAATATGGTGGATGAAAAGACCATAGGATAAAACCCTTTCATGGTAATGGGGAATGGGACACCCCAGACCCTCTTTCAAGAACTTACAAAAAACATTTTTTAATTCTAAAAAAGTTCTTGGGAGTTCTTAGAACCCTTCTTTCAAGAAGGGTTCTAAGCCGCCGGAGGCGCGCTCTTTATATCGTAAACAAGATCTCGGTCACCTTGATCACATCTCCGGCCCCCATGATGACCACGCTGTCCCCCTCACGGGCGAGGGAACGAATGGCATCAGCGGCGTGCTCGGGGGAGGGGCAGTAGTGTGCCTTCCCGGGGGTGGCGGTATTCAGATCGTTGACCAAGCCCTCGGAGGACACGCCATAGGTGTTGGTCTCCCGGGCAGCGTAGATGTCCAAAAGGAGCACGTGATCCGCCGCGTCAAAAGCGGTGAGAAACTGGGGATACAGGTTGGCGGTGCGGCTGTAGGTGTGGGGCTGGAAAACGCAGATGAGCCGTCCCTCGGCACATTCGGCGGTGCAGAGGGATTTTGCCCCCTCCAGGGTGGCTTTTACCTCGGTGGGATGGTGGCCATAGTCGTCGTAAACAGGGGCACCGCCGGAGGCGCCGCCAGAGGCGCGGTTGACATAGCCCTTGAACTCCATGCGGCGGCCGGCACCTATGTAGTGGGTAAGACCCGACAGAATGGCCTCGCGCCCGATACCGCAGGCATCCATAGCCGCGGCGGCGGCCAGGGCGTTGATGACCTGATGACGGCCGGGAACAGCCATGCGGACTTCTCCCCAGGTTTCCCCGTGAGCCATCAGCTCGAAACAGGGAAGGCCTCCCTCGGTGCGGATGTTACGGGCATAGAAATCAGCGGGTTCCTTGCCATCGGCGCTGAAGGTGATCAAACGGCCTGTTTTTTCCCGTGCCAGAGCGCGGTGGGCGGACTCCAGAATATCCTCATCGTCGGCGTTGACCACGGTCACGCCGGCGGCGCCTGTCAGTGAGGCAAAGCGCGCGAAGGACTCGCGGATCTGCTCCATATCCTTGAAGTAATCCACGTGCTCCAGCTCGGCGCCCAGCAAAACCGCCACAGTGGGGTTGAAATCCAGGAAGGAATCCATATATTCACAGGCTTCAAAGAGGAAATGCTCCTTGGATTCACCTAAACGGTAGGCTCCGCCCATGGGTGCATAGGTAGCTCCCGAGAGAATGGTGGGATCCACCTCGGCGTCCAAGAGAATCTGGGCGCACATGGAGGTGCAGGTGCTCTTGCCGTGCATGCCCGCCACGCCCACGCGGCGGCGATAGTCGGTCATGAGGGCTCCCAGATAGTCGGCGCGGGACACGCAGGGGATGCTCCGTTCATGAGCGGCGGCATATTCGGGATTATCGGGGGAGATGGCCACGGTGTAGACCACAAGCCCGCAATCGGCGGGGATGTTCTCGGCGGTGTGGCCGTAGCAGATGCGGATCCCTGCGGCTTCCAGTTCGTCGGTTACGGCGGTATGGGCACGATCGGAGCCTACGGTGGGATGGCCGGCACGGTATGTGAGCAGAGCGAGGGAGGACATCATCACGCCGCCGACACCAATGAAAAACACGGACGCACGTTTTTCGGTGCAGTTTTTCAAGTAAGCGGTGATGCGGGATGCACCTTCATGGGTGTTGGGAGTAGACATGTGGAGCTCCTTTGCGGTTTTTGATTATGAAAGGTTTATCACGGTTCGGGAACGGTGGCTTTTCGTGTTGGAAAATAGCGTTTTGTCGAAACCGTGTGTGAACTGTACGTGAAGCGGATGATTGGGTCGAAAATCCTTGACATTATGGGGTTTTTTGCGTATAAATTCACAGAAAATACTCATTTTGATTAAATAGATTTCACACAATTAGGTTATACTTAAATCATTCGAAAGACACAGTGTCCATTATAGCAACGGAGGTGCAAATTTATGCAGATTACTGATGTAAAGGTTCGAAAGCTTTTCGAGGAAGGCCCCATGAAGGCCATCGTGTCCGTGACCTTTGACGGTCAGCTGGCGGTGCATGACATCAAGGTCATCAACGCCCGCGATAAGTACTTTATCGTGATGCCCAGCCGCAAGAACCCCGATGATACCTACCGTGATATCGTACATCCCATCAACTCCCAGTTCCGTGCCGCTCTGGAGAAGGCCGTGATCGATGCCTACTACGTGGCACTGGAGACCGCCGAGGCGGAGGAAGATATCGCAGAGGACGAGGTTTCCGTGGAGATCTGATCCATCAGCACAATCGAGAGGGTCGTTTCGCAGTATGCGAAATGGCCTTTTCTGTTTGGCAGATCACAATTCTCCGTGACCGAAGAGCATCCGTCCATCACGGATGGTCAGGGTGCCGAAGGAAGGAGAGCGGTCGCCCAGACTGCCGGGATTGAAAACGGTCAACGGCTTGGTGACCGAAAAATCGTAGGTGCGGTCGGGAGAGAGGTGCAGCTCTATCGGCGTGTGGGTGTGACCGAACACCAGAACGTCAGCATCACGCTTGACTGCATGGGCAACGGCCGTACCCAGCCCGCCTTTGACGCCGTATTTATGACCGTGCATGAGCAGGATACGGATGCCCGCCACCGTGATGAGTTCTTCGTCATTCGGCTCCAGAGCAGAGCCGCCGATGATCAAGGGGGTCATCATCCAGTCGCAGTTGCCCTTGACCGCCCACAGGGGGCATGCCTCTAAGGCGGTGGAAAGGTCGCAGTAGGCGAGATCCCGCAGACCGTCGCCTGCAAACAGGATGCCGTCGGGACAGGTGCGGCGGATGGCCTCGGCCACGTAATCGGGGCGCCCGTGGCTGTCGGACAGGATGAGCAGGGTCATGGCAGGCTCCTTTCCAAATAATTTTCCAATATATAGTATACCACGAAAACTGCGATTTGTCCATGCGTTTTTACAGGTTTTTCATAGAAATCACACTTTTTTTTGTCCGTCATATACTGGCAGTAGCCGCCCTTCCCGCCGTTCCCCTGTCAAGGGGGGCATATCGGCAACATCCTACGGCGGCGAAAGGGGTACTGCTATGCAACTGGATAAAAAGAGTATCGACCGCCTGCTGAAGCTGAACGACGACCAATTCCGAGCCGTGATCGGAAAGCTACTCTCCGAATACGGGGTGGACGTGAGCCGCGTTCCTCTGGCGACTATGGATCTGTCTGCCCTGCGTGCGGTTCTGCAAATGGCGAGTGAGGAGGATATCGCTCGTCTTTTGCAGTCCTTTAGCGGCGGTCAGCAAAGGTGAGGTGACCTATGGATACCGAGTCCTACAATGCCACGGGGACGGCTCCGCCTCCTGCGGAGTTGAGAAACGTTCTGGATCGTTTGTTGGATGAAGTGGAGGGCGGGGCAGAGACGGAAGCCTCCCCGCCTCCGACTGCTCCGACATCCGCACAGCCTGAACCGTCTCCGCCCGGTGGGGGAGCCAACGTGCTCGGCAGCCTGCTGGCCAATCCCGCTTTGCTGACGGCGCTACCTACGATTGCCGAAAATCTGGCGCCTCTGTTGGGCGGTTTAGCGGGCGGGACGGGAAGTGCTCCCACCGCCACTCGACCGCACACCATAGACCGCCACACGGCCCTGCTCTGCGCCGTCAAGCCGTATTTGAGCCCTCACCGACGGGAGGCCGCCGAGACCGTCATCCGTCTTTGTCGGGTATGGGATGCCCTGGAGCGGTCGGGGATCTCCCTATCGGGATTACTTGCGGGGATCAGTAGTGCCACGCCCTCGGTACGGGACACGGCTACCGCCACCGCTACAGCCACAGAACGGGAGGTGACCTGATGTATAGCAAAAACCGAGGCGTTACCTATGGAACCCGTCGTCCTCTGTCCGATCGTGGGCCTGCCTACCGTCAACCCGATCGTCCGCGAATGCAGGTGCCGCCTAATTACAGCGGCCATGCCATCGTGGACGGCGAGGAGCGTCCTCTGGGGAGTCTAGCGGAGTCGGAGCCACCTGCAGACGCCCTGCCCCGCGATGCACCCACTCCCTATTTCGATGATCTTCCTCGCGTCAGCGATCTGGGCGATTCCCGGCGCCGCCCGTCGGTGCTGACCATACCCGCCGATTTTGAAGAGCCCGCCGAGGAGGAGGCCGATGAGACAGCCGTGCCCACAAAGCAAAATCAGGTCGCCGTTTCCACCGCCGCGCCTGTTTCCGCCAGACCCTCTCTTTTTAGTCTGGCTCATTTTCCCTTCGGACACGGCATTGGCTTTGAGGAGATCCTGATCCTGGGGCTGATCCTGTTTCTCCTTCATGAAAGCGGCGACTGTGATGACCGCGGAGATCTGGACGAGACCGTGATCCTCTTGGGTTTGCTTCTGCTGTTGGGGTAAACAAGTGTAAATTGGGGTTTGGCGGTAGGCTTCGATTGGCAATACCCCTGTAGGGAGCGACGCCCTCTGTCGCTCCGCCGCATGAAATATACCAATATGTTCTGGAAATATGTTTTGAAACATATTGGTCTGACAAAGGAAATTGGCAATTTATAGGTTGCGGAGCGACGAGGGGCGTCGCTCCCTACAATGGGTTGTTCAACCTTTTTTGATTCTGCCTGAACTTCCCTACAAACTGTATTTTATTTTTCTTCAAAGTCTTTACATCCCTTCCGAATTATGCTATAATGAAGCCATCATAGCCCAAGGGAGGGATTTTCTTTATGTCTGAAATTTTGGAGATCATCATGATCCTATGCTTCGGCGCATCCTGGCCGTTCAATGTGTATAAATCCTACCATGCGCGAACCGCCAAGGGCAAGAGCCTGTTGTTTTTACTGCTCATTGAAATCGGTTACGTAGCGGGGATCGCCTCGAAATTCTTGAATCCGGCCTACATGGCCGCCATCGGGGAAAAATGGTACGTACTGTTCTTTTACTTCCTCAATTTTGCCATGGTCGGCGCCGATGTGATCCTGTATTTCCGCAACAAGAGGCTAGACAAGCTGGCCTCGGCTTGACTTACCGCAGAGAAAGGAGTAACGACATGAAAAGCAGTATCAAAATTTTAGCCATTGGAAACAGCTTCAGCGTGGATGGCATGGAATATCTCTGGCAGGTTCTTCGAGCCGGAGGCGTGGAGGAGGTGATTTTGGGCAACCTGGCTATCGGCGGGTGTCCCGTTTCCCTGCACGCCGACAATATTGCCACCAATGCACCGACCTACCTGTACGGGAAAAATACTGATGGTGTATGGAATTGGAGCTCGGAGCAGACGTTTTCCTACGGACTGCTCGACGAGGAGTGGGATATCATCACCCTTCAGCAGGCCAGCCACTTCAGCGGTCAGCCCGAGACCTACGCCCGCCAGGGGGAAGTGATCGACTACGTCATGACCCACAAGCGCAACCCCGCCGCCGTCATGTACTGGCACATGACTTGGGCCTACCAGTGGGACAGCAACCACCCCCAATTCGTCTACTACGACCGCGACCAGGCTACCATGTACGGCGCCATTCTGAATGCGGTGAAGACCGCGGTGCTGACCGATCCTGCCTATGCAGGGGTGATTCCCTCGGGCACCGCCATCCAGAATCTCCGCGCTACCCCCGTAGGGGATACCGTCACCCGAGACGGCTTTCACCTGAGCGAAAGCCACGGCCGTTATACCGCCGCTCTGACCTGGGCACAGACCCTCTGCGGGGTAGATCCCGACACCGTGGACTGGATGCCCGAGCCTTGGGCTGATGCCATTCGCCCCGATTTGGGGTATATCCGTCGGGCGGTGAAGGAGGCGGAAAAAGCCTCCTTGGCGTGATGATTCCATACCAAAAGCCCCGCCCGACTTGAGCAGTCGGGCGGGGTTTTACAACTTCGCGGTTATTGCGTTCTCGCTCATCTTGTGGTATACTGTTCTCACAGACAGGAGGAAGAATACATGTATCACTTAAATCAGTTCTGTAACATCATCACAGCCCTCCGCAAGGAACGCGGGTGGACACAGACTCAGTTGGCCGATATGATCGGGATCGCGCCCCAGTCGGTGTCCAAATGGGAGTGCGGCGTGGGATACCCCGACGTCACCTTGTTTCCCGTCATTGCCGATCTCTTTGACGTACCCATCGGCGTTCTGTTTGGGGAGGGCTATCACGAAAAGGAGAATCAAACCGTGAAGCATGAAGCATCAAATGAAAAGACCTACGTTTACGAGCCGCTCCAAACCATTGATTTCAGCATCAACAACTGCTGCCGTATCCGCGTGATCGACGGGGTGCGGGAGAATTTGACAGTCACCGTGCAGGGGGACCCTACCTTTTTAGAATACTTCCTTGTGGAAAAGGACGGCGGTCGCCTCTGTGTCACCGTCAAGAACCCCAGCGGCTCGGCGTTTCATTGGGAGCCCTACGATCGGGGCGGCTATGAGGGGGAGAATCTCATCACCGTTTATACGGGGGTGGAGAATTCTGACTGCTATTCCATGAATATGCTGGATCTGGTCATGTCCCAGTGGAAAACCGAGGCGGGGTATGACGAATGGTTGATTTGCACCATGGAGGAGGCGAAAAGACTGTTCCCAAGCGAAAGTACGTGGCTTGATGAGAATAAAGAAGCGTTGTCTGCTTTCCGCATCACTCAGCCCATGAAGTAATCCCCTGCCACGATTAAAAGCATCCCGCTCGGCCTTGATGGTCGGGCGGGTGTCTTTCGTCTATGAACCGAGCCGCGCGATTACGGCCCTACTTCGATGATCTGAACCTCTGCCCGGGAGCTGTGGGCTGTGAGCTGCTCGAGCAGATACTCCTTGAAATTGCGGAGATGGTAGACCTCGGCAAGCAGCCCGATCTTGATGCGGAGCTTGCCCGCGTAGATCTCGTAGCCCTTCACCATCCCCGTTCGTTCGCCTATGGAGATCCGCACGAGGGTGATACGGTCGTAGCGAATGCGGCGGGTGACACCCAGGGTGGGGCGGTGCAGAAGGCAGTCGTTCCGCGCCTCCAATCGCCAGCGCAGACCTCTCAGAAGCATATACCCTCCGAGCAGTGCAAAGGCTCCGAAAAAGGCAATTCCAGAGAGCCCGATGGAGTCACCAACATATATGCAAATACCTGCGAACGTCACAAAGAGCGGGGTTGACAACGCGCCCACAATAATGGAGGAAACGCGGTAGGTCATGATCCGGGGATCTTTGCTTCGGATTTTGGCCTGCGGAATGGCGTATACCACAGACCAAGCCGTGGAAGCTGCCGTCACGACGGCCATGCAGATCAGAAAAATTACAATAGGTTCCATGGAATACTCCTTTGGCGGTATATCTCGTATCTTTGTATCTTTAATCGAGTTTGAAATAGGATTTTGACCATTCCAGGGCATCCTGCGGGGAGATCCTTTGGGAATCGCCAAGAGACAGAAACGCTCTGGGAAGGTTATGAAAGCCCGTCATACATCGCCATACATGGTTTCGGTAACCCTTGGATTGGTGGATGACCGCCGACAAGCCGTCGGACAGGATCAGGTGCATATGGAACAGCAGATCGTCATATTCCGCAGAAAGATCCGTATGCGCATCGGCGTTTTTCAAAGGCTCGGATAGCTCGCTGATGTCGTAATGATAGGTATGCTCCAATACGGAAAGGATGATCTTGGTCTGCTCGTCCGATATATGTCTCATGCTGATACAGTTGGTTAAGAATTGCATCATGGAAAGGGCTTCTACAGCCCTCTCGCGGTTCTGTTTTCTTCGCAGACTGCGAGGCTCCAACCGCTTTCCGGTGAGAGCGGACTGATACAGGACCGAGGCCAGAAGATTCGCTCTTGTCATGAGATTTCCTCCTTATATTCTGGCAACCCCCGTCTCCCTCGCCGCCTGGATCACCGCATCCGCCACCACTCTTGCCACTCGCTTGTCCAGCGCGGAGGGGATGATGTTGGTCTCGGACAGTTCATGTTCGGGAATCAGCGACGCCAGAGCGTAGGAGGTGGCCACCTTCATCTCCTCATTGATGCAGGAGGCGCGGCAGTCCAGGGCCCCGCGGAAGATGCCGGGGAAGGCCAGGACGTTGTTGATCTGGTTGGGGAAGTCGGAGCGCCCCGTGCCCACGATGCGGGCACCGGCCGAAAGAGCGAGGTCGGGCATGATCTCGGGGGTGGGGTTGGCCATGGGGAAGACAATGGCATCGGGAGCCATGCTTGCCACCATGTCGGGGGTCACGATGCCCGGGGCAGAGACGCCGATAAAGACGTCAGCACCCTTCATGACAGAGGCGAGATCTCCCGTCAGCCCTGCAGGGTTGGTGATCTGTGCCATATCCTCCTGGGCGGGGTTGTTCTCGGGCTTGCCGCGGTAGATGGCGCCGAAGCGATCCACCATGGTCAGGTTCTTTACTCCCATATTGAGCAAATGCCGCCCGATGGAGATGCCCGCCGCCCCCGCACCGCTCACGATCACGCGGACGGTGCCGATGTCCTTACCCACCACTTTGAGGGCATTCAGGAGCGCCGCCGCCACTACAATGGCGGTGCCGTGCTGGTCGTCGTGGAACACGGGAATATCGCAGATCTCCTTGAGTCTGCGCTCAATTTCAAAGCAACGGGGGGCGGAGATATCCTCCAGGTTGATGCCGCCGAAGCTCCCCGACAGGAGGTAGACTGTGCGGACGATCTCATCCACATCCTTGGAACGAATGCAGAGGGGGAAGGCGTCCACATCGGCGAAGGCCTTGAACAGGGCGCACTTGCCCTCCATGACGGGCATACCCGCCTCGGGGCCGATGTCGCCCAGACCCAGCACGGCGGTGCCGTCGGTGACCACCGCCACTAAGTTGCCGCGGCGGGTGAGCTCGTAGGATTGGTTCGTATCTTTCTGCACCTCCAGGCAGGCCGCCGCCACCCCGGGGGTGTAGGCCAGGGAGAGGTCTTCGCGGGTCTCGATGGGACAACGGGTCACAACCTCGATCTTGCCTTGCCAGTCGTAGTGCTTTTGGAGAGATTTTTCGGATATGTTCATGGGGGTTGCCTTTCTTGGTAATGGGTCTTGATCAGGATTTTTTGTCCGCCACAGCGCAGTACCAGTTCCCCTCGATCTTGGTGAGGGTCACGGTGCAGTCCTCGTGGTAAGCGCCGCGCTCCAGGATGTCCTTGTCCCCTTCGGCGGTGCAGTAGACCAGAGACAGGATCTTGTCGGCGGTAGCCATACGGGGGGTGAAGACCACGATGTTCTTGGAAATGGTGGGGTCGTAGGTTACGGTGCCGATAAATTTGACGTTTATCAGGCGGGTGGCGGTGCTGTCCGTGCAGAGCTCCCAAACGCCGTCTGCCTTGGTCTGCTTTTGAACATAAAACTCCATGGTTCCTTTGTCGTAGTCCACCATACGGTTGGCGTAGCTGTAGGCCAGATAACTGCCGTTCTTGAGCATGCGGGTGGCGATGGCCTCCAGGGTGCCGGCGTTGCCGTTCCAGAAGGCGGAGATCTCGTTTTCGGGGGTCTCGGTGTTGGACTGATTGAGGATGTAGCCCGGGTCGTCTGCGGGGTCTCTCATAGGGCCGCAGGCTACGGCGGTCAGCAGCATCAGGGCGGAGAGAGCGCAAAACAGGATGCGGGTGAGGGTGGTTTTCATGATTTTCTCCTTAATATTTGTATGTATAACTGATTGCATAAATTGAAAATTGGGGTTTAACGGCGGGCACTTTCTATGAGGCCC
>JAZSBH010000163.1:0-18038 GCA_045602325.1 Eubacteriales bacterium
AGGAAGGTACCGTGGGTACCTTCCTTAGGTGGCGCTCTTTGGGCACCTTTCTGTCGCCATGGACAGAAAGGTGCAAATAAACTCACCGATAAACCCAATTTTGAATTACAGAAAGGAGCCATCCATGAACACGCTTCGCATATCCACCGCTATCCGCGCCTTTCGTCGGGAGCGCGCCATGAGTCAGACCGTATTCGGTGAATTCTTCGGCGTTACTGCCCAGGCCGTCTCCAAGTGGGAGCGGGAGCTCTCCTGCCCCGATATCATTCTGCTCCCCGAGCTCGCCAAGGTTTTGGGGGTCAGCGTGGGGTATCTTCTGGGGGCAGAGATGTGACGGCATTCGCTTCGAATATGCAAGAATCCCGCTCCTCCGTTTGCTTGCGGAGGGGCGGGATTCGTTTTTCATACACATTTATTTTTATTCATTCTTGCTGCGGGGCGGCTGTCTCCGTGTCGCCATGGCGATCTTGTACAGCTCCTCCGCCGCCAGTCTGGCTTTGGCCACGGGAGGGATCTTGCCGTCCACGGGCTTCGGGAAGCAGTAGTACAGACAATCCCGGTTACCGATGCCGATGACGTCCCCGATGCAATACCAGTAGAAATCGGCGTTGAGTGTATGGGAGGCGCGGGGCTTTTGCTCGTAGTGGAGTTTGCCCTCACAGCCGTCCAGTACGAAGCCATCGGCGGTGTGGGTCAGCCGTCCGTCGCCCACCATGTAGAGGCCCTTATAGTCCACCATGAGTGCGATCTGCACGGGAGTATCCAGGCGGTAGTTCCCTGTCTCGATCTCCTCCTTCACCTGTGCCCGCTCCCAATCGTACCAGTCGGGGATGTGGGGGAATTCGGTCTCCCCTTCGGTGGCTTCCAGACGCCCCAGCTCGGTAAGGAACCAGGATTTTTGGCAGGTGTGACAGGTCAGGTGGGTACCCTTCCCTTCCATCTTTCCTTCGGCTCCGCAGGCGGGACACTTATAAAGAATGCGATGGAGCCCATCGGCTCGGAATGTTTCGGTGATCTTGATACCGTTCTCATACTGCCAGGCGAAATTGTCGAAGGTAAAGGCATCCTTAACGACCTGATCCAACTCTTCGGTGGAAAACTCCTTAACCTGCTCGCGGGTCAGAAGAGTTTTGACGTCGGCGGTCACCTTGACCTTGCGGTTCTGCAAACCATTGTACAGCGGGTCACGGGCAAAGGCTCCGTGGGTGGTGATCATAAGCACAGGCACGTCCAACATTTTCAGCAGGCCGCCCAAGCCCGCAGGCATGGCGGTCGCCCGCCCGTCAAAGGAGTAGCCCGCTTCGGGGTACATGAGTACCGAGGTTTTTTTCTCCTTGAGCATATACTTGATGTCGCGGATCAGGTTCAGATCGGTGACGAATTTCTGGGTGGGAATACACCCCAAAAGCTTCATGAGCAGACCCTTACCCACCATGGCGTCGGTGGTGCACACAATGCCGTAGGGCTTGGGATAGAGGATACCCGAGGCTATTTTCAGATCCACGAAGCTGGAGTGGTTCATGAGGATCAGGCAGGGCTCCTTGGGTTCACTCTTTTTGTCGCGGGTATAGGAAAAGCGGGTCGCCCACAGGTCGGGGGTCGAGGCAATACGCATGACAGTACCCAGAAGGATCGTAGGCTTCCAGGGCTTCTTGTGCTTGGGGCGGGGGAGTTCCATCACCTCGTCGTAGGTGCGGTGCAGGGTCTTGATTTTCATACCTTGTCCTACCTTCTGCCCGCGCAAGCGGGCGGTTCACATTCGGTTTATTATACCACCGCGCGGAAAGGTTGTCAAGTATCTCCGTTCAGTACAGGACATTTTCATGTGTCATCCCCCCAAAAAAATCGACGGCATCCTACGCAAAGCATGCCGTCACTTTTTCATAAAAGTAGTTCGCGATTCACGATTTTTTGCCGGTATACATGGACGCGGTTTCGCTATCCTTCTTTGTCCCGTCTTTCCCGAAATGGAAATCCAATCCAACATAATTCAATTCACGGCGATACGCATCAATATTTTCATCCGTCATTCGCTTGAACTGTGGCACATGCCGTTTCATGCGCTCGGGATGGATAAACAAAATGTCAAACAACCGCAAGAACCACCAGACAGGCAATAAAACCGGGCACTTTTCCAGAATGGGATAAAGTCTACACATCACGGTATAGGTAGGAAATGCCATATTGACCAACTTTTTCCATCTTGCTTGTCGCGCCGTTTTCGCCAACTTCACTCCTTCGGATATAACTTTATGCTCCTCCCGCCCGTATACACCGTCGGCAAATATCTTCTCCGTCAAGAAATCCATCAGATCATCCGACGGTTCATTTCCAAACCACACCTCTGTCAAGCGCATGATATTGCTGTAGAACCGCCATAACTGTAATTTTGTCAGCTCCTGCTCCACATACTCCATGTCCAGATTGGGATAATGAAGGCGATATACGAAAAAATCGATCACATACTTCATGCCCGCCCCGTTATCCCGATAGTGCTTAGCGAAATGCGTAAACAAATAGATCAGCATATCCTCCGCGCTCATCTCGTAGAGGCCGGAATCCTCCGAAGCAACGCGTGCCAATCTCCATCCGTCACCGTAATACTCATAATAGTCCAGGTTATAGGAGGGAATGAGTCGTTTATGCAACTCAATGGGATATTGGTCGGACAAAAGCCAGATATATTCGTGATCGCTCTCGGATATTTCGACACCGCCGAGGGACTGCATAACGGATCTGATCTTGTCGTACTCATCTGTACGGATCAGTATATCCGCATCTCCCATAACTCTCATTTCAGGAGAGGGATATATTCTTTTTAAATAAGTCCCCTTCAACGGCATATAGGAGAGACCGTTTTCTTCAAATAGTGAGCAGATATCCCGAATCACATCCTGTTGACCGGCGTTATGGGCAATATAGTGACAAAAGCGTTCAAAAAAACGCCCGGCTACTTCTTGATTTTGCAAGGACGGTACGTTCATTGCACCATCGTATATCAGCGGAAGAACCTGATGCCGTTCGGCAACCATATATGCTTCATCAAAGTTGAATTCTGCCGATACTGTCGGTTCGGTTTTCAACAGGGAAGCCTTAATCAACGAAAGAAAACCGGTTTGAAAATCGGTCATGGCAAACCTCGATCCTATACATAATTTCGCAGGATAGTATATCACAGAAATGAGATCCTGTCAATAGAATGCCGCGCAAAGCACGCGCGAGCGTTCTATTTTGCCGGTCGGCAACAGCACGTTTTTGTGCTCCTCTTTATCCCTTCTTTTTCGGTCCCAATTTCGCAGGCAACCGGTGCCACATATACACCACGCGCGCACCCCATGGATGAAAAAAACGCATCGAACACCATAAAGCAACGTATAAGCGATAACCCATGCGGCTCACTTGAATATTCCGCTTCCGGCGTGTAAAATGGGTAACAACAGCCAGCACTTGAGACGGAAGGATCCGTTCGGTCCACCGTTGGGAATCCCCATTGATGACCAGCGTGCCCGTCTCTTGAATCCGGTAAACCCGATGAAGAACAACTGCTCCGTCCGGACGGCAAAAAAGCACCATATCGCCTTTTTTCGCCGTGTAGTGTTTCGTCCGTTTCAGGCACACGACCGACACTTGGTCAAAAAGGAGCGGCAGCATACTGTTGCCTGTTATACGAAGTAACACTTCCTCCCCATCCGGAATTTCATGCAAGGTTTTCAACAGAGCTATGCGATCAACGGTACAGTGCTTATTTTCCATGATCCGCCTCCATCAATTCTGCTGACCGAGTACGATCTCTTCCACCATAGTCACAGCAGACAAATCGGGAGTGCAACACATTTCATATACAGGCACCGAGGGGAGCATTGCATCCAGGGTATCCATGACCTTTTCAGTCAAACGGGGATCCCAGTTCGGCATGAACACATGCGGTACATATGCAGAAAGGGTCTCCACATCCGACAAACATCGCAAATAGGCTTGCTCTCCCCGCTTCAATACCACGATTGCCCGAAGAGGGACACATTTATTGACACAATAAGGAGAGGATCCAGGCCAAGGGCTTCCATAGGCCATCACTCGGCCGGGAGAATGGTCGCGCAAGCCCAAAAAGACCTTGTCTCCATTGATGATTTCCGCATTACGATATTTTTCCCACAAGGTCGCCTGGGTCGTCTTTCCGACGCCTGAATCACCCACAAACATCAATCCACCCCAATGAGGAATATTCACCAAGGCTCCATGAACGAATACGGTTCGAAAGTAGGCCAAGCGGGAATAGATCCCGGCTAACATGACCTCTGTGTAGCGTGGATCGAAACGGCTGAACACCGTCACATTTTCGAAACCGTCGTCAGCCAGAATAATCCCCGAGGGATCTCGATCCAGCAGCAACACGTGATCCACCGGATGGGCATACCGCAAGGATCGCACGCCATGGAGGGCAAAGTCCGACGCCAAATGAACGGTGCATACCGGGTTAGACACATCCACCTGAGTCGGATCCACTGTAAAATCAAGAAGCAGACGACATAAACGGTCGTCTGCTACCTGAATGATTTGATCAGCAATCAAACAATATGCCATCTCAAGCCTTCCAGCACCGGAATTGGTTATTCTGGATATCGGACATAATGTTGTCATACTTGTGCTGGCTAATCTGTCCTTGAACCTGGGTAAGTGCCTGAACCAGCTGACCGAAATCGGTAATGTTGCCGGTAAGCTTGCAATCCACGCCGTAAGAAGCGAGCATCTGATTACAAGAATTCAGCACGCCGTCAAAGTTATCGTGGCTTACGTAGTACAAGTTGCTCACATATACAGAGGACGCGATGTTCTCGTTCATAGCGAACACGACGTTGGAAGCAACGGGCTTCATATAAGACTTTTTCATAGCAACCATCCTTTCAAAAATCTAGAAGTTCATTATTATTATATACTACTTTTTTTCGTTTGTCAAGTATCAATCCCAAAAAAATCAGATGATTGTTGCCAATTTTTCTCAAATGAAATTGTGCAATATAACAACCATCGATGGACGAGTTCACCCGGGAATCCGTCGCGGATATGGGCATCGGCAGTAATCCCGAGTCACGACCTTTTCCATCCGCAACACATGCCCCTCACACCGTCGGGCAAGAACCCTCGGCTTCCTTTTCGGCTTTTAACCGGACATACTGTTCATACATATCCTTGGCTTGCTGACAGAAAGACGGAGTTGCCTTTTCCGGATCCCCACTTTCTGAAGCCAACAAGCCGGGGCAGCGTTTACAGAACATATAGTATTCGCAAGTCGCACATTCCGCCGGCACTTTGATCTGTCTGGTCTTAGCCAGCATCTCCTCCCACACCTGCTTCAAGTCAATGGGATCGGTGATCCGGACGTAGGGCTTATGGGCGAAATTGCAAAACGTCATACGGCCATGCCATGTAATGCAGTAGGAGGTTCCGTATCCGGTACAAAAAGCAAAGGCCTCTTTGCGTTCCGGACGTTTTTCCGCCTCCAAAGCTTCCAAAGACCACCGCAGCTCCCGATTCGTCAACCGAGATTCGTGAGGTGTACTGATGGCATCGCGTTGATTGCCCGTTACCGCGAAGGTATGGGTAAACGAGATCTGCTTGTCAACGGCAAAACGGTACATCTCTCCAAGATCCTGCACGTTTTCCCGAACCATCGTAGCCGTCGTATAGAAAGGAATACCGGCTTCCTTCAAGAGATCAATGGCATGAGACAAACGGGTAAATCCGTTCTTGACACCGCACATGGCTTCATAGGTTTGATCGCTGGCACCGTATATGGAGATCTTAATATTATGAGGAGGGAATGCTTTGAAACGCTCCACGATCTTCTCGTCGATCAAACAACCGTTGGTATATATGATCGGCAAAATGCCCATCTGAACGATCCCCTCATAGATCTCCCAAAAATCCGGATGCAAGAAGGGTTCTCCGCCCGTCAGGGTCACCTGGAGCGTTCCCATATCCGCGCTCTGCCGTGCGATCTCCAGCCACTGCTTCCCCGTCAGATGTTTTCCTTGCAAGGCGGCACGTGCCGGATCCAGATGAACGTAGCACATCGGGCAGTTGAGATTACAGTACGGCGTCAACTCAAAGGTTGCACCAACGGGAGCATTGTGAAAAGCCCCCCATAAACCCAGTTCCCGTTTCAGTTGGGCGAATGATGTATGGACACCGGCATCGTTTTCACAGCCGAGGCTCATGTTTCCAGCACCCCCATCTCGGCAAGATAAGCCAAAAATTCATCTACATCCTGTGTAGCTTCCTTGGGGTCCACATCATACTGCTCAAGCAAAACGTCTACCAGCTTCTCCTTGTTATCCACACCGTCCGTAAGAGCCTGCCACAGTACATAACCGCTCTCTGTCAAAGAGATCATTCCCTTGATCTCGCCGGCCATGGCACCGTATGGAACCGCCATATAACGAGGACCGATCTTGCGAAGAACAAAGCCTTTTTTCATTTGAATAGCCATTGATTTTCCTCCAAATTATTATCTTATATCCGATGGATGATTGAACAGCGCCGTACTGCTTATGTCAGCATACCGCTAACCTGTAAATTCTCTGTGTACCAAGCACACGTAACGTTCGGCGCTCGGCGCTCGACGCTCAACGCTCAACGCTCAGCGGTAGCAGATGTGACGCGGTAAACCGAGCCGTCACCCTCAACGCAAAATACCAGATCCGCGTACTCCAGTATGCCGGAACGGTGGGTCGTCACAAGACAAATACGCCGAGGATTATCCGTCATCAAATTCTTCAGAACCCGCGCTTCTGTATTCAGATCCAGTGCCGAGGTCGCTTCATCCATGATCAAAATCGGCGAATTACGCAGGACGGCACGCGCAATAGCCAGTCGTTGCAACTGTCCCTCCGACAGATTGAGGCCGCGTTCATTCAACTTCGTATGATACGTATCCGGCAGTTCGGAAACAAAGTTCCATGCATCCGCTACTTTTAGTGCCGCTATGATCTCTTCCTCCGTAGCATCGGGGGCTACCGAGCGCAGATTCGATTCAATGGTACCCGAGAAAATACCATTTCCTTGCGGAACATAGGAACAAAGGCGTCGGGTACTCTCGCTGACAGGCGCAGATATACTTCCATCCGGCGTGATAATGTCAATGCTTCCCTCCTGGGGATGCAGCAAGCCCAGCATCAAGCGAAGAATGGTTGTCTTTCCGCCTCCGGAAGGCCCCACAAATGCGGCTACTTGTCCGGGTTCCACGGAAAAGGATACATTCTTCAAAACCGGCGAATCTGCGTTCTTATAAGCAAAGCCTACGTCGCAAAAGCGTACACAAACACCTTGTGCATCCGCAATGGGTCGCATGGTCTCAACAACAGGCGCATCAGCATCGGTTTCGGCAGGAAGATGCGTCACTTCCATGACTCGGCCGGCAGCTGTTGCCGTAGATACCGCAGAAGGGACCAAGCCGACCAGTGCCGAAAAAGAAGAAGATAACGTCCCCGATAAGGTCAGGAACATGGTCATATCACCAAAGGTAAAATCCAGGGTCCCGTTTGCGTAACTCACATACAAGCGCCATACACCCCAGCCATAGCAGGCATATCCCGCCACTAAACCGATCAAACCCATCACAATGCTCATAATAATGGAGACATTGGTATAGTCCAAGCGTATACGCCGATACTCTCGCAGCAAGGTGCGAAGATTCTTACAATAATCAGAACCGAGACTAAAGGCTTTCACCAGTTGAATGTTCTGGAAAACCTCCTCATTGAAGGAAAGGATGCGACCATTCACATCACGCATTTTTTTCTGGTGATTCCGCATGATCCGCATCATGGGACGGGCAGAGAAAAACAGGATCGGGGCACTGGCCAATGCGACAAGCGCCATGACGGGGTCTTCACAGACCACCAGGATCACAATGAAGGCACCGAAGAACTGTACGAGTTTGGTGACAAGGCTGGGTAAAAAGCCGATGACACCACCGGCAATGGTGTTCACGTCACCTTCCAAACGATTGATGATATCTCCCGAATGGTAGCTGCACAAATACTCCCAACGGGAAGCCAGGATCTTATGGAAAATATCTTCCCGGATCTCGTTAACGACCCGTATGTTGATGCGGGTGGATACCCAAGTAGAGCCGGCGTTGATGAATATCTGACTCACCGCCAGAGCAATCACAACGGTTGCGGCATTGATCACACGATCCAGAATGATCCCCGTCGGGTCGGTAATCGAATTGATCAAGTTTCGCTGGAAATAGGCAACCAAAAGACCCATGCTCACGCCAAACACACCCAGCAAAATATAGAAGCCGATACTGAGCCAGTACCGTCTCATATATTTAGCCAACCAGATCCATTCACGCAAGATCTCCGGCAAGCGTTTAATCAGTCCTTTTATCTTACCCATTAGCCCATATACTCCCGTTTCACAATCCGTAAAAAGGTAAATTACTACGGTTACATTATATCATAATCCGCATCAAAAATCAATAGCAATCGATAAAATCAAGTCGCAAATGTTGTATTGCGTTCAAAAAAAACGCGGGGGCAGCATCACGGGCCACCCCCACGGTCTTTTCGGTTCGGCTGTGATAGGAGATCTATGATCCCGGATCATTCCGCTCTCCTATTCACCCTTTTTATCCACCGCTTTTTGCAGAAAATCTATCACGCTTTTTCAACACCATAAAGGCAACTCCTGCAGAAATGGCCGAGATCAGCCAGGAAACCGTGGATGAGCACCCGCCCTTGGCAGGGGGCGTATCGGTGCCGTCGGTCGTGACGGCGGGATTCGTCACCGCACCGGTCGATGCAGTCGTGGAGTCGTCGGAGGACTCCTGGGTGTCGGGCTCGGCGGTGGTATCGACAGGCTCGGTTTCGACAGGATCCTTTTCGATGAGCCAGTCGTAGACGGGGAGCTCGTCGTCGGACAGCTCGCCGCCCTTGAGGGTCCACTTGCGCTGGCTGTACACGGTTTCGCCGTCCACCTCGTAGGAGGCGGTGACGGTGAGAACGGTACCCGTCTTGCAGTAGTCGCGGTAGGCGGGGACGATGACATTCAGGGTCTCGGTCGCCAGACCCTTATTGTCCTTGGAGAAGGCCTCCACGCTCATGGTAATGCGCTCGGCGTAGAGCACGGTATCGCCGCTCATGATCTTGAGGGTCACGGGAAGCTCGGTCACGGCCTTGCCGGTGTCGTTGACCAGCACGATGGGTAGGGAGATCTTCTGTCCCCGCTTGACCTCCTCCACATATTCGTCAATGACGATGCCCAGATCCGCAAAGGCGTTCTTCAGGAGCTCCTTGGTGTAGGGACGAATTTGCAGGGACTCCGCGGTAGAAACGTCGGGGGAGAGGATATCACTGGTCACACCTTGAGCCGAGGGGAAGGAGGAGCCGAGACCGCAGAAGAACAGAAGTCCGATATACGCCCGCTCGGTGCGGAAGGCCTCCATCTGGGCGGCCATCAGCTCGGCGTAGTAGGTCAGGCGCTGTTCGTTGGTGGCGTTCGGCAGGGCGGCGTTCCAGATGCCTGCCGTGCCGCTCATGGCCGCGCCCTCGCGGTTGATCCAATACTCGCCGTGCTCGTTGACCAGGTACGGATGGTCGGGGTAGCTGTCGTACCCCCAGCCGATATCGGCGGTGGTGACGATGGGCTTGGAGACGTTCATGCTATTCAGGCCGCTGATGCCTTGGGTACCGATGATGTAGGGATGACACTCCACGGGGTCGTTCTCCCCCACGGGAGGCCGCCAGCCGTTATCCCAAGGCCGCTTTTGCAGGTCGTATTCCCGTCCGCGGCGGATGATCTCGTCGGTCATGGTGGTCCCCAGCGCCTCGTTCTGGGCATCGAAAACGATCATGGAGGGATGGTTGGCGCGGTTATCGATCCATGCGTAGATCTCGGGCATGATGGTGTCGATGGTGCATCCGTCATTATCGCCCCAGGTAGCGTACTCGTCGAAGATCATGAGACCCATCTCGTCGGCGATGTCGAACCACTTGCTGTTGGCGTGACCCAGATGGGTGCGGAAGCAGACCCAGTTCACGTCCTTATACTCGCTGTACAGCTTGCGGATCCAGTCCTCCTGCCAGGGAGTATTGCCGCAGAGGGGATCGTCAAAGTAGCGCTCGATGGCCACGTTGGTGCCGAAAAGGTAGAAGATCTCTCCGTTGATGCGGGCGTACTTGGTGACGGGGTCGAAATCAAAGGTACGCATACCGAATCGAGTGGAGTAGGTGTCACCGGAGGTCTTGACTTCGACGCGGTAGAGGAAGGGCGAGTCGGGGGACCAGCACTTGTCGCGCGACCAGCCGTCCAGCTTGATCTCATCCACGGTGAAGGCGGCGGTGCCGTCGCGATTCACCTTGACACCCTTTTGGGTGTATTCGCCCACCTTGACCTCGGTTTGCTTGGCCACGCCATTCTCAAAGATGCCCAGCTCGTAGACCGTGATCGTAACGTCAGAGGTCACGGAAGCGTCCGAGCGATTTCGGAGAGTCACCTGTACCTGCACCGTTCCCTTGTCGAGATCGGGATTGGTCTGGACGGCCTGCACCTCGGGCTCGGCGTTGAAGATGAGGGACACCGAATCCGTGATACCGGGCTCATCCTCGGTGGATTCACCGTCATAGAGGACGTGGGCCACCGTCTCGGTGTCGGTAAACTGCTGAGACCAGGCACCCAGCATGATGACCAGCTCGTTACTGCCCTTTTTGAGATAGTCTGAAATATCGGTGTAGGAGTGGGAATAGTTGTACTCGTAGCTGTCCACGTACTGTCCGTTCACGTAAATGTGCCGTCCATACTGAGCGGAGCCGACATACAGGAGAACCTGCCCCGTGGGAGCCTCGTCCAGCACCACGGTCTTTTTGTACCAGGACATAGTCCCGCTGTACTGGCCCAGGTCATAGGCGGCGGAGTGCCAGAGGCCGGGGACGGGAATGGAGTTGATGAAATCCACATCGGCGGGAACCGTCTCGGGCACGCTCCAGCCCCCCGTGATACGCTGGATACCGATGGCCCAGGTTCCGTCCAGATCCACGGTCAGGCGGTCGCCCTTTGTGGGCATGGACTGAACGGTCACCACCTCGGGATCGGGAGCGAAGTTGACCGATACGTAATCCAACCACAGCTCGCCATCGGTGACCGTCAGGGTCAGTTCATCCCCGGGAGCATAGGATTCGGTACGCATACCTGCACCCGCAAAGGTGCGGAGAATGGTCACGTCCAAAGACACCTCGCCCAAAAGGGCGCTTCCCTTCTTGAGGGACACCATGGCCGCTCCCTCGGCACGGTAGGACAGGCTCAATACGTTGTAAGCCTCCTGCACCGCAGGGACGGTGAAGGTCACGCTCTGCCCCTTGATCAGCTTGATGCTCTTGGCGTAGGTGGCCATGATATCGTCCTCGGCCTTGTCAGAAAGAGCGGCGGCAGTGAGGGTATTGGCGGGGGCGTCGGCAACCGTCCCCGAGGCCTCGGTGGTCAGCCACAGCCGATCCAGGTTGCAGTCCACGTTGGGGCGGATCTTGATATCCGAGCCCTCGGGGATGTAGACCATGGGAGATACGGCGATGTAGGAGGACTTCATATCCCAGGAATTGGAGGTGGAGAAGGGGATCAGACCCGCGTCGTGGAAGGTCTCCTCCCAGGGATAGCGGACGTAGAGGTTCATGTTATTGGTATTGGTGGAGGCGTAGGCGATGTGGATGCAGTTGCCCTCGGCTACGTTCTCAAAAACGAAATACTTACCGCCCGTACCGCCCGCGACCACGCCACCCGAGGCATCGGGATCGGCCAGGCGGGTAATGTTGAAGGGAGTCACACCGTCAGAAGCCAATACCACGGCGTCCTCGCACTCGTATCGATTTGAGGGGGCAGTGGCGAATTCCGCAGAGAAGGAGGATTCACCGTCGACGGTGAAGGTATATTTGCCGTCTTTCACTTGGCTCGTCACATCCTTTCCGTTGTGAGTCAACTTGGAGAGGCTTCCGCCCTCCATGGGGGTCACGGTCAGGGTCACCTCGGTTCCTGCCTTGACCAAGCCCTCGTGGGAGAGCTTCAGGGTGCCGTACTTGACCTCGTCAATATGGATATGATGGTACATGGCACTATTGCTCGAAGCCGCCTTCTCGCCGTAGACCTCCAGATCATACATAGAAAAGCCGTAGGGAGCCAGGGCGCGGGTCTTCTCCCGGATACGCAGGAAGCGTCCCGTTCCGCTGACAGCGGTCTCCACCCAGCCTGTGGCGGCGCCCGTGACGGTCTTCAGTTCTTTGTAGGTCTGCCCGTCGGAGGACAACTCCAGCACGTAGGAGGAGGGGTGAGCCGCCTCCCAGTTGATGCGGACCGAGGACAGGGTATAATCGTCCCCCAGATCCAGGATGTACCAGGTATCGTGGGCGCAGCCGCCGCCCGCCGCGAAACGGGAGGAGCTGTTGCCGTCCAGAGCCTTGTCGGGAGTGAGCGACGACGACTCGCTATGGCAAGCGATAGCGGTCTTGCCGTGAGCTATATCGGTGCCCGATGCGGCCGTAACCGTCAGCATAGGCAGGGCGACACCACTCACCATGAGGGCACACAGAAGCAAGGCCAAGCCTCTTGTAAACCGTTTCAAAATCGTTGCTTTCATATCTCGGATGCTCCTTTCGGAATGAAAAGATGGTACTCACATTATAGCACACCCAAGCCGCCTTGTAAAGAGATTATGTACAATTTCTCGGTCAACGGGAGGATTTTTTTGCACAAATTGCAAACAAATTTCCCCAAAGGGATTGACGGGGAGGTGTTTTTTTGGTATCATCATAGGGTAGAAGCAAAACTTCCATCCCCCGAAAAGGAGTCACGATTATGAAACTGAAAGCCACAACGAGTCCCCACTCCACCCCCATCAGCGAAAAGCTGGCCTCCAACTTCATCGAGCTGGGCTACGGCCTCCAGGTAGAGGGCATGGCCGCGGAGATGTTCTTCAACCGCAGCTTCGAGCCCTTCTACCCCTACCGCATGATCAACAAGCTCTGGTACGACCTTTTGGAGGATGAAAATGACCACGCCTCCCGCTGTGAGACCGACTGGCGGGTATTCGACTGGTACCACTCGGGCTACGAGCATAACGCATGGTTTGCCTTCCCCGGGGTAGCAGGGCATCAGCTCATCGAGGACGACTCTACCTTTGTGATCGAGAGATCCCCCACCGCCGACGTGCGGATCGGGTACTGCGACGACGCATGCCACGGCAAAACAGCCATGAAGGTGGAGAACAACAGCGACGAGCTCGGCGGTCTGGCTCAGGACGGCAAGCATTGCTTCCCCGCCGTGACCTACACCTTCAAGGGCAAGATCAAGCGCATTGCAGGTGACAAGTGGCTGACCGTCGCTATCTATAAGGAAGGAACCACCGCCGATCCCGTGGTGACCTGCGCTCTACGGGAGGTAGGCGAGGACTACACCGATGTAAACGCCTCCTTTGAGGTGCCCGCCGAAGGTCGCTACACCTTCGCCCTGCTCCTACCTCCCCACACAACCGTCATTTGCGACGACTTTACCCTCACCCCTTCGGACGCCGTCAGAGGCTTCAAGAAGAGCGCGGTGGAGGCGGGCAAGTACGTTTCCCCCAAGGTCATCCGCTGGCCGGGCGGCTGCTTCGCCTCCTTCTACAACTGGCGGGACGGCGTAGGTGAGTACCGTCCTCCCATGTACTCCTACTTCTGGGGCGGCTACCAGTACAACGACATCGACACCGACGAGCTGGCTACCTACGCCGAGGCGGTGGGCGCCGAGTCCATGATCTGTGTCAATATGTTCCACCCCTACAAGCGCTTCTATGACTACGTGCCCCCCGAGTCCCTGGGCGGTGACCCCAACGATCCCACCCTACACGCCGCTCCCCACGGCCGTGATCTCCCCCACTTCATGGATAAGGAGGAGGGCGCCCGTGAGGCCGCCGCCTGGGTGGAATACTGCAACGGCGACGAGACCACCGAAGGGGGACGCGCCCGTATTGCAAACGGCAGAGTCAAGCCCTATAACGTCAAATACTGGGAAATGGACAACGAGATGCACCGCTGGTTCACCGACGAGGAATACGCCGAGGCCTGCGTGCTCTACTCCCGCACCATGAAGGCGGTAGATCCCACCATTCAGATCGGCATGATCTCCTACTGCTCCGGTCTTGAGGCGCTGGCGCGCATGGTGGACATTGCCGGCATGGACATCGACTTCCTTGCCGACCGCGGCTTTGAGGAGAGCGACTTGCAGAAAAAGCTGGCCATCATCGAACGCTTCAACGAGGCTCATGGAACGAATATCCGCTACTGCAACACCGAGTGGCTCCCCCTCAACGGTGCCGACGTCTACAACATGGTCCCTCGCTCCGAGACACGCCAGAACAAGTGCTTCATGTTCTCCAAATGGTCCTACGCTCTGGACGCCGCCGCTACCCTCATGATGTGGCAGAGATATGGGCAGTCCATCGACTTCATCAACTTCAACAACCTGGCCAACACCCACTCCCAGTCGGTCATTGAGACCCCCAAGGAGGGCGCCTACATCACCTCGGCAGGCATGATGATGCACCGCTTTGCTCACACGGAAGCCTATCAGACCTTGCAGATCGAGGGATACCATGCCCAGCGCACCGATGGCGTGCAGATTCAGCTTTCGGTCAACAAGGACGGCACCGCGCTGGTGCTCAATCTGCTCAATCGCTCCGAGGAGGACGGTGAAGTGGAGCTCGACCTGACCGCCTTCGACACGGCTGATGGCGAGGCCAAGGGTATCCTGCTGGCGGCAGACAGTCTGCTCTCCATGAACACCCTGCACGATCAGCAGGTAGCCGAGCGTCCCGATGCCGTGACTGTCCAAAACGGTATGGTCAAGACTATCGTGCGCCGTCTGTCCTTCGGGGAGTATATCATTCCTTTGAGCAAGTAAAGGAGGAAATCATGAAGCCCTACCAAAACCCCATCATTCCCAACAGCCCCTCCGCCACCACCTGGGATCCCTACGTCCTGCGGTACGGCGGCTACTACTACCATTGCTACTCCAACAAAGAAGGTGTTTATATCGCCCGCTCTGAGACCCTGTGGGATATCGGACACGGAGAGGTCACCCAAGTGTACGACTGCACCGCCGAGGGCGCCCTGACCGATTGGTTCGCCCCCGAACTGCACCGCATCGGGGATAAATGGTATATCTACGCCTCCCCCGACTACGGGAACTTTCTCCACGTCATGACGGTACTGGAGGGGGAGGGGGATACACCCCTGTGCGCCTACAAGAACCGCGGCATGGTAGGGGGCATCGAAAACAAGTGGAATCTGGACGGCACCATTCTGTGGCATGAGGATCAGCTCTACTTCATCTGGTCGGACTGCGCCCATATGTACATCGCCGCCATGGCCGATCCCTGTACGATCAAAGAGCCCATATCGGTGCTGACCACCCCCGAGCTTCCCTTTGAGACCCGCGTAGGGTGCGTCACCGAGGGTCCCGCCGTTCTATATAAGAACGGTCTCATCCACGTCGTCTACTCCGCCAACGACAGCAAGTTTGACGATTATTGTCTGGGTCTTCTGACCTTTACGGGTGGGGACATTCTGAACGTAGCCAACTGGAAAAAGTCCCCCGTCGCCATCTTTGAAAAGACTGACGCCATCTTCGGCCCCGGTCACTGCTCCTTCACCACCGTCACCGAGGGTGAGAAGGAAATTGATTACATCGTCTACCACGCCAACCGCATATCCGGCTCGGGCTGGGGCGGCCGCGAGGTATTTATCCAGCCCATCGAATGGGATGAAAAGAACTACCCCATTCTTGGGAAACCCACCTTTTGAGACCCATCATCACCATAAGAAAGGAATCACAACCATGAGTCAATACCCAATCGGATTCTGGAACTACCCCAGCGTCACCACCACCCCCGTCGCAGACGTTGCCCGTTGGGCCAACTGCGGCATCACCTGTAATCAGACCCCCACCTTCAGCTACCGCCATCACGACCCCGCCCTCATGACCGCCTTCCTGGACGAGATGCACACCCACGGCATGAAGGCCTTCGTCTACATCAACGACCTCATCTTCCACAATTTCAAGGAGGATCCCGAGGCCTTCCGCGCCGTCTACGAGCGGGCTTACGCTGATTTCGGACATCATCCCGCTACCCTAGGCTTCTTCATCGGTGACGAGCCTCTCCACCCCGCCGAGTTCAAGGCCTGTGTCCGCGCTTACCAGATCATGCGGGAGGTCTCCCCTGAGTTAACTCCCCTGCTTAACTTCAACCCCTACTGGCTGGGGATCGAGACCGACTTCTTGGGCGGTCAGCGATTCGAGGACTGGCTGGACGGCTTCATCGACGCCTCGGGCTGTCCCCTCATCTGCTATGACTGCTACTGGCAGATGAACCCCGAGGAGGAGGGCACCAATATGTACTTCCTCAACCTAAACAAGTACACCTCCGCGGGTAAGCGCAAGGGGGTCAAGGTCTGGAATACCCTGCTTTCGGTGGGTCACTTCCGCTACCGTGTGCCGAGCGAGGACGATCTGCGCTGGCAGCTCTCCACCACGGTGGCCAGCGGGTGCGACGGTATCCTGTGGTTCTACTACTACGGCAATAACAACGGCAACAACTACCGCGGCGCCCCCATCGACGAGTTGGGTGAGGAATCCGAGACCTATACCCGTATGCGCCGAGTCCAGCAGATCTTCCACCGTCGCTACGGCGAAATGATCACGAGGCTGAAGCATGGCAAGACCTGGCACTTTCAGAAGGCCTACGGCAACTATCCTCTCTACATGACCTACGAGATCCCCCGTCTGCGCAAGATGGAGAGTGCCCACGGCATCCCCGGCATGGTCAGCACCTTCTACGACGAGAACGGTGAGCAGTACCTGTGTCTGTGCAACAATTCCCCCTTTGAGTCGGGGCTGTTCTCCTTTGTCTTCGACCCCGGCGTGACCTCCTGCACCCGCTACTGGGACAATGGGCGGGAGATCGACTTCATCCGCTCCCACCACGACGCGATCTACGAGGCACACGCGGGCTTCACCAAGATCGGCGTGTACCTCGCCCCCGGGCAGATGGAGATCTTCAAAGTGGGGTTTGACTCCGAGGTGAAGGCATGACCGCCCCTACCTTCCGCTTTCTGGAAAAGCCGCCCGCGCCTGAGATCCTGGATGAAATTTTCCATATTTTGGCCACCAATATGCGGGTGATCGCCCCCACGGGGCTGACCTACGAGGAGGACAAGGCGCAGTGGATGGCCTGCGTGCCCTCGGCACTCGTCAAGGAGGCGCGGCAGATGGTGTTGATCTACGTAGGCGACGAGCTTGCGGGATACTTCCAATACTACGTCACGGCAGACCACAGCGTATTCATGATGGAGGAGATCCAGTTCAAGGAGGCCTACCGTGAAAGCGGGGTTTTCGGGGAATTGTACCGTTTTCTGATCCCTCGGCTCCCTGCCGATATTGCCTATGTGGAAGCCTACGCCGACAAGCGGAATACCAAGTCGCTGGCGGTGCTGGGGCATTTGGGGCTAACCGTCGCCGGGGAAAACAAGAACAAGATCTGCTGGCATTTGCGGGGAGATTTTGCCGTGTTAAAGGGAAAATACGGAAAATCTTGACTTTTTTGTAAGCCGTGTAATATTTTGCCTTCCCAGAGTGTCTATATAAGTAGAGGCACATTATAACCAAAGAAAAAGGGTGTTGCCCGCGGGCAATACCCTTTCGTTTGCAAATTGCAGTTTATAGGTCTGTTGTCTGACGGAAGAAGCGGTGACACGATCCACCCTCATCCGTCGCCGCCGCAGGAGCTGGCGACACCTTCCCCCGCGGGGAAGGCAAGTGTTTTATGTTTTCTGTTAACCTAAAAACCATGAAGTATCAATATGTTTTCGGATATACGGAGAGCGAAAACGCACGAAATTCTTGCCTTCCCCGCGGGGGAAGGTGCCGCCCAGCGAATGCGGCGGGCGGCGGATGAGGGTCTGGGTTACACCGCATTCGCCGTCAGGCATCTCCCCGATAAACCCAAATTTGAA
>JAZSBH010000164.1:0-50230 GCA_045602325.1 Eubacteriales bacterium
TGCCAGGGTGATACCACTGTTGTACTCGATGATGTAGGGAAGGAGAATGGCGTTGGCGCGACCGTGGGGGATATGGAAGCGGGCACCAAGCTGGTGAGCCATGCCGTGGTTGAGACCCAGGGAGGCCGAGTTGAAGGCCAGACCTGCCAGGCAGGAGGCGATGTGCATCTTGCGGCGGGCGTGGGTATCGTCACAGCTGCTGTAGGAGCGGATGAGGAACTGACCCGAGATCTCCACCGCCTTCTCGGCCAGAGCGCCGGAAAACTCGTTGTTCTCGGTGGAGACGTAAGCCTCGATGGCGTGGGTCATGACGTCCATGCCGGTATCGGCGGTGACCGATGCGGGCACCGACTTGACCAACACCTCGTCCAGAATAGCCTCGTCGGGGAGGAGCTCCTCGTCCACCAGAGGGTACTTTCTCCCCTCGGCGGGGTTGGATATAACGGCGAAGCGGGTGACCTCGCTGCCCGTGCCCGAGGTGGTGGGGATGGCGATGAGGCGGGGGGTGTAGTTCTCGTCAAACTGACGGGCGAACTTCTTGACGGCCTTGGCGGTGTCGATGGCAGAGCCGCCGCCTACACAGATGAGGCATTCGGGCTTGGTCTGCATCACGGTGGCTACGCCGGAGATGACCTTATCCACGGGGGGATCGGGCACCACGTCGGTGAAGAGGTCATAGTCGATATGAGCCTTGTCCAGACGAGCGGTGAGCAGGGTGATCATGCCGCTGGAGACCACGAAGGGGTCAGAGATGACGAGCACGTTCTTGTAGGGAAGCATGCTCAGACGATCCAACGCGTTCTCTCCAAAGAAAATTTCGGTGTTGATGTGGAAATTCTTCATTATATTGTATGCCTCGCGGAGATTATTTTTCAGTCTTTGTTATTTTGAATGGCCTTCTCGGCCATGTGGAGAAGCTTGTCCCGCAGCCAGGCGGGCTCGATGATGCGTATGCCGGAGCGGGCGGTGAGAATAGCGCAGAGGAAGCGGTCGATGTTGTGAAACTCGCAAAGGAATTGCCCACGGGCTTCCTCGGAAATGATGTAGGAGCGCATTTCCAGCACCGTCAGCTTGTCGGTAATACCCAGTGTGGCGGTGTAGGGGATCTGCCCCTGGATGATGACGCTGTCGGCCTCGGCGGAGTAGTCGCCCATCATGTCCCGCCCGAAGGGGTTGAGGGGCATGCGGGACAGACCGCCGTCGTTCTCGTTCTTCATGGAGACGGGGAGGGTGAAGGGCTTGGAGTAGTGGTAGCCCATGATGTGCTGATCGTACTCGATGGGGGCGCCCAACTGTTTCTTCAAAAAGTCAATATCCCTCTGTGCCTGTCGGCGGGAGATCCCGAAGCGTTCGGCCAGACGGGCGGCGTTGGGGTGGGTGTTTCGCACCAGCTCCTCGTGGAGCCACTGGATGCGACTGTT
This sequence comes from Eubacteriales bacterium, assembly GCA_045602325.1. Taxonomy (GTDB): domain Bacteria; phylum Bacillota; class Clostridia; order Oscillospirales; family CAG-272; genus CAMEON01. Next base: position 1,422 of record JAZSBH010000164.1, read on the forward strand.
GGCGGATACGCGCATGGGTGGCCTCCTTTACTCAGCGTTGGGAGCGGTTACTGTCGGGGCCGCGGTGGACTCATCGGGGTCCTCGGTGGACTCCTCCTCGGGTTCCTCGGTGGGCATGTCTGAAGGGAAACAGGTGTAGCGGAACAGGAGATACAGACCATAAAGACCGGCAAAGAGCAGAACCACGGCGTAGAGCAGATGCTGGACGTTGCCGAGTAAACCGGCGCCCGTGGCGATCAGCAGGGGGATAGAGCCTATCAGGCAGGCGAAACTGCCCATGGCCAGCAGAGCCACCGAGTAGCGGGGCATGGGACGTCCCACGCGAAAACGGAGTTCTGCCAAAGCGATGAACATGAAGCCCAGGAAGGCCATCTGCAGGGAGACCTTGATGGGACTGTTCATGGTGGTGTAGTTGTCAAAGTAGACCTCGCCCACGGCGGCGACGCTCCACAGGACAGGCAGATAGCCCAGGAAGGCGAGCCAATCGGGGTAGCGGCCGTTTCGGTTGCCCGATACGAAATAGTAGGTGGAGGCCAGGAGACCCAGAAGCGCGGGGGCGATCATGAGATTGCTTCGGCGGGAAGGGAAGCAGGCGATGAAAGCGATCACCGTAAATGCGACGAGAGAAAGACCCAGCAGGATAGCCGCAGGCGCACGTGCGGGGGTGTGTAATTCCGTGGGAAGGGCGTCCTTGGGAATGAGAATGCAGCACGCGATTGCAATGGCCACGGCAAGGAAATAGAATAGATTGCTCAATGTGGGCAGGGGCCCTTCGGCAAAATAACCGGGTTCCGGCTCAAAGAAGAAGAGCATACAGACGGAACGCAACCCAACCCCAACAAGGGTCAGTACGGCGGTCAATATGAAACAGAGGCGTGGCATGGTGCGGGAACGATCCATGATAGGAAGCATCCTTTACTGATAGATTGTTGGGCAATACCCGCTTAGGGCATTCGAATATTCGATATTATTATACTACGAATATGTGAACTAGTTGTAACGAAAAACGATTTTCTGCCCGATTTCTTCATTTATTTTATATATATCCGTTTGCCGCACGGGGGTGGGCGGTGGGGGTGGGAAGAGAATGATTTGGGTTTTGTATAAATGGCACAAAAGAGGTGCCGAAAGTTCATTAAAATTCATCAATAAAATTTTTGAATAACCCTTGCAATTTTGCTCGAAATAGTATATAATAGTGAGGCATGATGTGCGTAGATGTGAGAGGTTGCTCACGGGGTATCCGAGCCCTGTGAGGGAATTTTCACGGAGTATGTCCGAAAATCGGGCGAAAACATGGATCAGCGTCCGTCTGCGGTTCCCCTAAATCGAAAAAGTCCGGCGAGATTCGCCGTTTTTCTCGGGAGAAGGAAGGAACGCGCGGAACGGTGTTGAATCGGATCCCGCCCCAATTTCCCAACTCGCACGGTTTGGTCCCTACATTATATAGAGGCTGCGTGCGAAATCTGAAAAGGAGGCAAAACAAAATGGCAATCAAGGAAAAGATCAGAGTTCGTCTGAAGAGCTACGATCACACCCTCATCGACACCGCCGCCGAGAAGATCGTGGCTGTCGCTAAGGCAAACGGTTCCGAGGTTTCGGGTCCCATCCCGCTGCCCACCGACCGTGAGATCGTGACCATCCTGCGTTCTGTCCACGTCAACAAGGACAGCCGCGAGCAGTTCGAGTACAGAACTCACAAGCGTCTGATCGATATCATGAAGCCTTCCCAGAAGACTGTGGATGCGCTCATGAGCATCGAGCTCCCCGCCGGTGTTGAGATCGAGGTCAAGCTGTAATCGGAGTAACAGCCAGGCCGCGACAAGCACATAACCCCTGCGGCGGTTTAGCCACTGCCGTGCGGCTCCCGCGAGGGCCGCGGCCGCAACCCCATGCGGCACACAAAGACAACAGCCGATGAGGCTTAAATAGAGCTTCAGCTCGGTAACTTTGTAAGTCAAGTTGACAAGTGGATGTCGGATCTCGACTGGATACCGCCTGCCAACCAATAATTTACAGGAGGAAAAACACAATGAACAAGGGACTTATCGGTAAGAAAATCGGTATGACTCAGATCTTTGACGAGAAGGGCAACGTAATCCCCGTTACCGTCATTGAGTGCGGTCCCTGCGTGGTTGCGCAGAAGAAGACTGCTGAGAACGATGGTTATGACGCCATTCAGCTCGGTTTCATGGATGTCAAGGCTAAGCATCTGACCAAGGCTGAGAAAGGTCATTTCGAGAAGAACGGACTTCAGATCAAGAAGCACCTGAAGGAGTTCCGCTATGATGATTGCGCTAAGTACAATGTCGGTGATGTCATTACCGTCGATACCTTCGCCGCTGGCGAGAAGGTCGACATCACTGGTATGACTAAGGGACACGGTTACTCCGGCGTAGTCAAGCGTTGGAACTGCCACAAGCTGCGTATGACCCACGGTGTGGGCCCTGTGCACCGTCAGGCTGGCTCCATGGGCGCTAACTCCAGCCCCTCCCGTATCTTCAAGAACAAGAAGATGGCCGGTCAGTACGGTAACGAGCACGTTACTGTTCAGAACCTCAAGGTCGTCAAGATCGACAGCGAGAAGAACCTGATCGCCGTCAAGGGTGCCGTTCCCGGTGCCAAGAACGGTATCGTGTTCGTCCGTAACTCTGTGAAAGCATAAGCGGAAGGAGGATTAAACCATGCCTAATGTAAAAGTTTTTAACATGGCCGGACAGGAAGTCGGTACCATGGAGCTCGCCGCAAGCGTGTTCGGTGCCGAGATCAACGCAGCCGTCCTTCATGCCGCTGTCAGAGCATATCTGCTCAACCAGAGACAGGGTACTCAGTCCACTCTGACCCGCACCGAGGTTTCCGGCGGTGGCAGAAAGCCCTGGAGACAGAAGGGCACCGGTCGTGCCCGTCAGGGTTCCACCCGTTCTCCCCAGTGGACACACGGCGGTATCGCTCTCGGCCCCAAGCCTCGCAGCTACCGCACCGATATGAACAAGAAGACCAAGCGTGTCGCTCTGTTCTCCGCTCTCTCCGCTAAGGTCGCTGAGGGCAAGCTCATCGTCGTCGACGATATCAACTGCACTGAGTACAAGACCAAGACCATGGTCAACATGCTCAAGGCTCTGGGTGTTGATAACCGCGCTCTGGTCGTTCTGGACGCCGTCAACCCCTACACCGTCAAGAGCTGCGCTAACATCGAGCGCGTTGAGACCACTCTGGCTACCACCATCAACGTGTACGAGATCATGAAGGCAGACAAGATGGTCATTACCGCCGCAGCCGTTAAGAAGCTCGAGGAGGTATACGCATAATGAAAATGATCGAAGATATCATCATCAAGCCCGTGATCACCGAGGCTTCCATGGACATGCTGGCTGACGAGAACCACAAGAAGTACGTCTTCAAGGTTCAGTCCGGCGCAACCAAGCCCGAGATCGCTACCGCTGTTGAGACCATGTTCCCCGGCACCAAGGTTGCTTCCGTGAACGTCATCAACATGAAGAGAAAGCCCAAGCGCATGGGTGTCCACTTTGGTTACACCTCTGCTTGGAAGAAGGCAATCGTGACTCTGACGGCCGATTCTAAGGCTATCGAGTTCTTCGAAGGTCTGAACTAATGAAGGAGGTTGAAGTACATGCCTACCATTAAGTATAAGCCTACGACCCCTTCGAGAAGAAATATGTCCGTTCCGGCTTACAGCCAGATCATCACCAAGGACACCCCCGAGAAGAGCCTGGTCGTTATTAAGAAGAAGCACGCAGGTCGTAACAGCTACGGCCGCATCACCGTCCGTCACCGCGGCGGCGGCAACAAGGTCAAGTACAGAATCATCGACTTCAAGCGTCTGGATTCCTCCGCTTGCACCGTGACCGCCATCGAGTACGACCCCAACCGTTCCGCTTTCATCGCTCTCCTGGAGAACGAGGCCGGCGTGAAGAGCTACATCATCGCTCCTGAAGGCCTGAAGGTTGGCGACGTGGTCACCTCCTCTGCCGAGGCTGACATCAAGGTCGGTAACACCCTGCCCCTGGCCAACATCCCTGTTGGTACTTTCATTCACAACATCGAGCTCTACCCCGGTAAGGGTGCTCAGCTCGCTCGTTCCGCCGGCGTGATGGCTCAGCTCATCTCCAAGGACGGCGGTATCGCTCAGGTTCGTCTGCCCTCCGGTGAGGTCCGCATCATCCGTCTGGATTGTAAGGCTACCATCGGTCAGGTCGGTAACTTCGAGCACAACACCATCAAGGTCGGTAAGGCCGGTAAGACCCGTCACAAGGGCATTCGTCCCACCGTTCGCGGTTCTGTCATGAACCCCTGCGATCACCCCCACGGTGGTGGTGAGGGTCGTTCTCCCATCGGTCATCCCGCTCCCGTTACCCCTTGGGGTAAGCCCGCTCTGGGTTATAAGACGAGAAACAAGAAGGCTCGCACCGACAAGTTCATCGTCAAGCGCAGAAACGCTAAGTAAAGGAGGATATATCAATGAGCAGAAGTAGCAAAAAGGCTCCTTACGTGGAAGCAAAGCTGTTCGCACGGGTTTGCGCCATGAACGAGAAGCAGGAAAAGAAGGTTCTGAAGACTTGGTCCAGAGCCTCCACGATATATCCGGAATTTGTTGGTCACACCATTGCCGTTCACGACGGTAGAAAGCACGTTCCGGTGTATATCACCGAAGAAATGGTCGGCCATAAGCTGGGCGAGTTCGCCCTGACCCGTACCTTCAAGGGTCACGCCGGCTCCAAGACTTCCAATAAGTAATTAAGAGGAGGATATGAAAATGCAAGCAGCAGCACATCTGAAGCACGCACGCATCTCTCCTCGCAAGGTCCAGATCGTTCTGGATCTGATCAGAGGCAAGGATGCCGATGCAGCCATGGCTATTCTGAAGAACACCCGCCGCGGTGCTTCCGAGTACCTCATCAAGCTCCTGAATAGCGCGGTGGCTAACGCCGATAACAATTATCCGAACGAAAGAGATCACTCCAAGAAGCTGTACGTTTCCGAGTGCTTCGTGACCCCCGGCCCCACCATGAAGCGCCTCATGCCTCGTGCTAAGGGTAGCGCAGACCGCATCCTGAAGAGAACGAGCCATGTGACCATCGTGGTCGCCGAGAGAGACTAAGAAAGGAGTACTGGTAAATGGGACAGAAAGTAAATCCCCACGGTCTTCGCGTGGGTGTCATTAAGAACTGGGACTCCAGATGGTATGCCAAGGACGAGGTCTTCGGCGACACCCTGGTCTCCGACTACAACATCAGAAAGTATCTGAAGAAGGCCCTTCAGGATGCAGGCATCCCCAAGATCGAGATCGAGAGAGACAGCCATCGCGTCCGCGTGTTCGTACACTGCGCAAAGCCCGGTATGGTTATCGGCCGCGGCGGTGAGCAGATCGACAAGTACAAGAAGGAGCTGGAGGCTATGGTCGGTATGCCTGTCGCCCTCAACGTTGTTGAGGTTCGTCAGCCCGACATGAACGCTCAGCTCGTCGCCGAGAACATCGCTTCTCAGCTGGAGCGCCGCGTTTCCTTCCGCCGCGCCATGAAGATGGCCATCCGTAACACCATGAGAAATGGTGCCAAGGGTATCAAGGTTAAGTGCTCCGGCCGTCTGGGCGGCGCCGAGATCGCTCGCGACGAGCACTACCACGAGGGTACCATCCCGCTGCAGACCCTGCGCGCTGACATCGACTACGGCTTCTGGGAGGCTAACACCACCTACGGTAAGATCGGTGTCAAGGTTTGGATCTACAAGGGTGAGATCCTCAACGAGGTGAACCGTCCTGCTCAGGAGAACCGTGGCGACCGCCGCGGCGACCGTCGCAATGGCGACCGCAGAAACGGCGACCGTCGTAACGGTGGCGACCGCCGTCAGGGTGGTGACCGCCGTCAGGGTGGCGACCGCCGTCAGGGTGGTGATCGCAGAAACAACGCTCCTGCTGAGCGTCGTCCTGCTGAGAGAACCCCCAGAACCACTACTCCTAAAGAAGGAGGAGCAAACTAATGTTAATGCCTAAGAGAGTAAAGTTCCGTCGCGTTCAGCGCGGACGTATGAAGGGTAAGGCCTCCCGCGGCAATACCCTGGCCTACGGTAAGTACGGCCTTGTGGCAACTGAGCCCGCTTGGATCTCCAGCGTGCAGATCGAGGCAGCCCGTATTGCTATGACCCGTTACATCAAGCGTGGCGGTAAGGTCTGGATCAAGATTTTCCCCGACAAGCCCATCACCGAGAAGCCTGCTGAGACCCGAATGGGTTCCGGTAAGGGCTCCGTTGAGTACTGGGTAGCCGTTGTAAAGCCCGGCCGTATCATGTTCGAGATGGACGGCGTTGCTGAGGATGTGGCCAAGGAGGCTATGCGTCTCGCAAGCCACAAGCTCCCCATCAAGACCAAGTTCATCGTGAAAGAGGAGGCATAAGAGATGCAGGCAAAAGAACTGAGAAACATGACTACTGCTGAGCTTGAGACCAAGCTCCAGGAGCTGAAGAAAGAGCTCTTTAACCTCCGCTTCCAGCACGCAGTCAACCAGCTTGAGAACCCCCATCAGATCGCCGAGGTCAAGCATGACATCGCTCGCGTGATGACTGTTCTCAACGAGAAGAACGCGTAAGGAGGAGATAACGTCATGGAAAGAGCACTGAGAAAGAGCCGCGTTGGTATGGTCGTCAGCAACAAGATGGATAAGACCATTGTTGTGGCTATCGAGGATAACGTCAAGCACCCCACCTACGGTAAGATCATCAAGCACACCCTGAAGGTGCATGCTCACGATGAGAACAATGAGTGCGGTGTTGGCGATCGCGTCGAGATCATGGAGACCAGACCCCTGTCCAAGACCAAGAGATGGAGACTGGTCCAGATCGTCGAGAAGGCTAAGTAATTAACCTACCCCATAACTTCTGCCGAAGGATCGGGCAGGTAAAAAATACGGTCGGAATTCGAATAGTAGGTACGTAGTGGCGTACTGAAACAGTAGGAGGAAAACTAACCATGATTCAGCAAGAATCTCGGATGAAGGTTGCCGACAACACCGGTGCGAAGGAGCTCCTTTGCATCCGTGTTCTGGGCGGCACCGGTCGTCGTTACGCAAACATCGGCGACGTCGTTGTTTGCGCTGTTAAGAAGGCTGCACCCGGCGGTGTAGTCAAGAAGGGTGACGTCGTTAAGGCTGTCATCGTCAGAAGCGTGCACGGTGTTCACCGCGCAGACGGCTCTTACATCAAGTTCGATGAGAACGCAGCCGTCATCATCAAGGAAGACAAGACCCCCCGCGGCACCCGTATCTTTGGGCCTGTCGCAAGAGAGCTCCGTGAGAAGGACTACCTGAAGATCCTCTCTCTGGCTCCCGAAGTACTGTAAGGAGGTATCCCGAAATGGCAAAGCTGCATATTAAGAAGGGCGATATCGTTCAGGTTATCTCCGGTGACGACAAGTTCCGCATCGTTGACGGTGAGGAAAAGGGCGTCAAGAAGGGCGAGGTCATCGCCGTTTCCCCCGAAGAGGGTAAGGTCATCGTGAAGGATGCCAACATCATTCACAAGCACGTGAAGCCCCGCCGTCAGGGCGAGACCGGTGGTATCGTAGACGCAGAGAGCGCTATGTATGCCTCCAAGGTCGCTCTGTACTGCCCCAAGTGCGATAAGGGCGTTCGCGTTCACACTGTCGTTGAGAACGACAAGAAGGTCCGCGCTTGCGCCAAGTGCGGCCACAAGTTCAACTGAGGAGGACGATAATCATGGCAAGAATCAAGGAATTGTATACCAATGAGATCGCTCCTGCTCTCATGAAGAAGTTCGAGTACAAGAGCGTCATGCAGATCCCCAAGCTGGACAAGATCGTGATCAACGTCGGCGTGGGCGATGCCAAGGAGAACTCCAAGGCCATCGACGCTGTCATCGCTGACATCTCCGCCATCACCGGTCAGAAGGCTGTTCCCACTTACGCTCGTAAGTCCGTGGCAAACTTCAAGCTCCGTGAGGGCATGAAGATCGGCGTGAAGGTCACCCTGCGTGGCGAGAAGATGTACGAGTTCGTTGACCGTCTCTTCAACTTCTCCCTGCCCCGCGTCCGTGACTTCAAGGGTATCAACCCCAACGCATTTGACGGTCGCGGTAACTACTCCCTCGGTCTGAAGGAGCAGCTGATCTTCCCCGAGATCGAGTACGACAAGGTCGAAAAGATCCGCGGTATGGATATCTGCTTCGTGACCACCGCCAACACCGACGAGGAAGCTCGCGAGCTGCTCCGTCTGATGGGCGCACCCTACGCAAAGGACTAATAGGAGGTAACGGATAATGGCAAAGAAGTCTATGATCAACAAGCAGCAGAGAGAGCCTAAGTTCTCTACTCGCGCTTACAACCGCTGCAAGATCTGCGGCCGTCCTCACGCTTACCTCCGCAAGTACGGCATCTGCCGTATCTGCTTCCGCAATCTCGCCTACAAGGGTGAGATCCCCGGCGTGAAGAAGTCCTCTTGGTAATTCGAGGTTAACGAATTCCAACATACCCTGTCCGAGCGCGTGATGCGTCGGACGGGACCCCCACCTATCGGTAGGAAGACAGGCCGGATATGGCAAGCTCGCCTATGTCGCGAGACTACCACGGCGAGACAGTGTCGGTCGCCTGCGCGAAAGCACAGTGCGCGCCCGGTCTGCTCTTAACCCCCGATACGCCGCCGGAAGCTCCGGCAGCAAGATAATTTATAACTTGCATTAGGAGGAAAAAGAAATGCAAATGTCTGATGTTATTGCCGATATGCTCACCAGAATCCGCAATGCGAATACCGCAAAGCACGCTACTGTTGACATTCCCGCATCCAATATGAAGAAGGCTATCGCTGAGATCCTCACCGAGGAAGGCTACATCAAGGGCTACACCGTTGTTGACGACGGCAAGCAGGGCACCATCCGCGTGACCCTCAAGTATCTGCCCGGTAAGCAGAAGGTCATCCGTGGGATCAAGCGCGTTTCCAAGCCCGGTCTGCGTATCTACGCAAGCTGCGAGGATATGCCCAAGGTCATGAACGGTCTCGGTATCGCGATCGTCTCCACCTCTAAGGGCGTTATGACGGACAAGAAGGCTCGCTCCCTCAACGTAGGCGGCGAAGTCCTGGCCTTTGTCTGGTAATTGGACAGGAGGTAGAAGAATATGTCTAGAATTGGTAGAATGCCCGTGGCTATCCCCGCAGGCGTAACTGTTCAGATTGCAGAAGGCAACCACATCACCGTGAAGGGCCCCCTCGGTACTCTCGAGAGAACCTTCAACGAGAGAATGACTTTCACCGTTGAAGGCAACGAGGTTCACGTCACCCGCCCCACCGACGAGAAGGAGGACAAGAGCGTACACGGTCTGTCCCGCGCACTTCTCCAGGATATGGTCACCGGTGTGTCCCAGGGCTATCAGAAGGTTCTCATGATCATCGGCGTTGGTTACAAGGCCGTTAAGCAGGGCAAGACCCTCCAGCTGTTCCTCGGTCATTCTCTTATGCCCGGGACCGGTCTGCCCCAGGAGAAGTTCATCATGCAGGATACCGACTCCATCAAGCTCGAGGTTCCCACCGAGGACGAGATCAAGAAGGCCGGTATCGACAAGATGACCACCGAGAAGGTCAGCTCCAGCATGATCATCGTGGTTAAGGGTATCGACAAGCAGGAAGTCGGCCAGGTCGCAGCAGTGATCCGTGGCAAGAGACCCCCCGAGCCCTACCACGGCAAGGGCGTTCGCTACATCGATGAGAACGTTCGCCGCAAGGCCGGTAAGACCGGTAAGTAATTGAAAGGAGTGGAATGAAATGGTAAGCAAAAAGGATAAGAACCAAGCCAGACTGAAGAGACACATCCGCATCCGCAGCAAGGTCTCCGGTACCGCAGATCGTCCCCGCCTGGCCGTGTATCGCTCCAATGCTAACATCAGCGCTCAGATCATTGACGATGTGAAGGGCGTGACCCTCGTTGCCGCTTCTACTTACGGCGCAGGCTTTGAGGGCAATGGCGGCAACAAGGCTGCCGCAAGAGAAGTCGGCAAGATGATTGCCGAGAAGGCTATCGCACAGGGAATCACCGAGGTCGTGTTCGACCGCGGCGGCTACCTTTATCACGGACGTGTATCGGAATTGGCTGAGGGTGCTCGCGAGGGCGGCCTGAAGTTCTGATTGTCCTGCTGGATCGCTCGGCTGTACGCCGAGGGTCCGCACGGAAGCCCATCCGACAAGAGGTCGGATCGGTTCGGTTTGTACACGCTCATACGACCCAGCCGGTCGTTTGAGTAACTTTTAGGAGGAAACAAAACTATGGCTAACAAGTTTAATCCGGCAGAGGTCGAGCTGAAGGAAACGCTCGTCGCTCTGAACCGTGTTTCCAAGACCGTTAAGGGTGGTCGTGTGGCTCGCTTCGCAGCTCTCATGGTTGTGGGCGACGAGAACGGTCACGTCGGTGTCGGCCTTGGTAAGGCAGCCGAGGTTCCCGAGGCAATCCGCAAGGGAATTGAGGATGCAAAGAAGAATATGATCACCGTCTCCCTCAAGGGTACCACCATTCCCCACGAGGTTACCGGTGAGTTTGGCGCCGGCCGCGTTATGCTCAAGCCCGCTGCCCTCGGTACCGGTATCATCGCCGGTGGCAAGGTGCGTGCCGTTCTGGAGTGCGCCGGTATCTCCAACATTCGTGCAAAGTGCCTCGGCTCCGATAACCACACCAACGTGGTGAAGGCTACCATGGCAGGTCTTGCAGAGCTCCGCACCGCTGAGGAGGTCGCCAAGATCCGCGACATCCCCGTGGAGCAGGTTAAGGCATAAGGAGGCGACGGATATGAAGAAGGTAACACTTAAGAAGAGTCTGATCGCCGCTAAGCCCAACCAGAAGGCTACGGCTCAGTCCCTGGGTCTGCGCAAGATCGGCGACAGCATCGTCCACGCTGACGACGCCGTCCTCGCCGGCAAGATCAAGGTTCTCGCTCACCTGGTTGCGGTCGAGACCGTTAACGACTGATAAGGAGGAGAACAAACATGAAACTCAATGAACTGAGACCCGCTGAGGGCTCCACCAGAGAGTCCTTCCGCGTAGGTAGAGGCCCCGGTTCCGGTAACGGTAAGACCGCCGGTAAGGGCCACAAGGGTCAGAACGCCCGTTCGGGCGGCGGTGTCCGTCCCGGCTTCGAGGGCGGTCAGCTCCCCCTGTACCGTAAGCTTCCCAAGAGAGGCTTCCACAACAAGTTCGCAACTGTTTACGCAATCGTGAACGTGAAGGCTCTGGAGGATAACTTCCAGAACGGCGATACCGTCAATCTGGAGACTCTGCTCGCAAAGAAGATCATCCGCAAGGCTTATGACGGCCTTAAGGTTCTTGGTGACGGCGAGCTCACCAAGAAGTTGACTGTTCAGGCTACCGTTTTCTCGGCAGCAGCTAAGGAGAAGATTACAGCAGCAGGTGGACAGGCAGAGGAGGTATAAGTATGTTTCAGACGTTAAAGAACGCGTGGAAAATTCCCGAGCTGAAAAACAAGATCCTCTTCACCCTGATGATCATCGTGCTGTACCGTCTGGGTTCCAGCCTGCCCATGCCTTGGGTAGATCCCACCATGTTTGAGTCTTACTTCAATGCCAGCGGCAACGCGCTGACCTGGCTGAATATGCTCTCGGGCGGTGCTCTGGCACAGGCAACTCTGTTTGCTCTGTCCGTCTCTCCCTACATCACGGCGTCCATCGTGATCCAGCTTCTTACCATCGCCATTCCCAAGTTCGAAGAGTGGGCTAAGGAAGGCGAGGCCGGTAAGAAGAAGCTGTCCGCTATTACTCGTATCGTGACTGTCGCTCTGGCACTGGTTACCGCTATCGGTTACACCATGTTCATGAGCGCACAGGGCATGCTCACCTTCACCAGCGATAAGGATTGGTCCGGCTTTGAAAAGGGCTTCGCTTACGTGGTACTGGTCCTGGCCTACTGTGCCGGTGCATCGGTCATCATGTGGCTGGCTGAGAAGATCAATGAGCACGGTATCGGTAACGGTATCTCCGTCATCCTCTTCGCCAACATTATCGCTCGTCTGCCCGCTATGGCAGGCAGCATCTGGAGCCGTTGCTTCACTCGTTGGAGTGCATTCGCTACCAACGACAATTGGAGACTCATCCAGTGGCCCATCGGCGCTGTTTTGATGGTACTGTTCCTGGCAATCCTGCTGGCTGCTGTGATCGCAGTGGTCTGGTTCTCCAACTCGGAGCGCCGCATCCCCGTCCAGTACGCTAAGCGCGTGGTCGGTCGCAAGATGTACGGCGGTCAGTCCACCACCCTGCCCATCAAGCTGGATATGGCCGGTGTTATGCCCGTCATCTTCGCCAGCTCCATCGTTTCCATCGTGCCCACGATTGCGGGCTTCATCCCCAATTCGAAGTTTGGTCAGTTTGTAAATAACTACCTTGGACACACCAGCTTCCCCTATATCGCACTGCAGCTGATCCTGATCGTTGCGTTTGCTTACTTCTACATTTCGATTTCTTTCAATCCCGTGGAAGTATCCAACAATCTGCGCAACAACGGCGGTGCCATCCCCGGTATCCGTCCCGGTAAGCCTACGGTGGATTATATCAAGAAGATCCTGGGCAGAATCACTCTGCTGGGTGCGATCTTCCTGTGCGGCCTGTCCGGCATCCCCATGATCGTCAATGCCGTTTGGTATGCAATCGACGGTGTGGGTATCTCCGACCTGGCCTTCAGCGGTACCTCGCTGCTGATCGTGGTAGGCGTTGCTCTCGAGACCTTCCGTGAACTGGAGGCTCAAATGACCCTGCGCAACTACAAGGGCTTCCTTGATTGATGCACCACGTCGGGCAACGAACCGTATGAAAAAAACATTGTTAACCCCTATGACACCCCCTTCAATCTGATACGGAGGAGATAACAACATGAAACTGATTTTATTGGGCGCTCCCGGCGCGGGAAAAGGTACCCAAGCCGCGAACATTTGCGCGAAGTATGGCATTCCTGCCATCTCCACCGGCGATGCTCTGCGCGCTGCTATCAAGGAAGGCACCCAGCTCGGCCTTGAGGCCAAGAGCTACATGGATGCCGGCAAGCTGGTTCCCGATGAGGTCGTCATCGGTCTCATCAAGGAGAAACTTGCAAGCGACGCTTGCAAGAACGGCTTTATCCTCGACGGTTTCCCCCGCTCCATCCCCCAGGCCGAGGCTCTCGACGCCATGGGTATTAAGATGGACGTAGTCCTGAGTCTGGAAGTTGCTGACGAGAAGATCGTCGAGCGCATGAGCGGACGTCGCGTCTGCCATTGCGGTGCTTCCTACCATGTGGCTTACCTCCCCCCCAAGACCGAAGGCATCTGCGACAAGTGCGGCGCTGAGCTCTATATCCGCGACGACGACGCAGAGGCTACGGTCCGTAAGAGACTGGACACCTTCCACGCACAGACCGAGCCCCTCAAGGACTACTACGGCGCCAAGGGAATCCTTGTGACCGTTGAAGGCCGCGAGGAGGTGGAGGACACCTCAGCCGCCGTTCTGGCTGCTCTGGCTGACGTCAAGTGCGCTGACTGAATGAGTCAGAACCGAGGTTTCGTCTCATGATCCAACTCAAAAATGCAGATCAGATCAAGATCATGAAGGAAGCAGGACGGATCACGGGTGAAGCATTACTGGTCGCCCGTGACCGCGTCCGACCCGGCATCAGTACCTACGAGCTTGACCGCTACGTGCGGGAGCACATCGAGAAGGCGGGCGCAAAGCCCTCCTTCCTCGGGTACGGCGGGTTTCCTGCCAGCGCATGCATCTCCATCAACGATGAAGTCATCCACGGCATCCCTTCCAAAAAGAGATACCTGGAGGAGGGCGATATCGTGAAGATCGATGTGGGTGCCTTCTATAAGGGCTTCCACGGTGACAGTGCCCGCACCATTGCGGTGGGACGGGTCAGCGATGAGGCCCAAAGGCTCATCGAAGTCACACGAAACAGCTTCTATGCCGGCGTGGATGCAATGAAGGTCGGCAACAGGCTGGGAGATATGGGCTCTGCCATCGACAGTCTGGTCGTGCAAAACGGTTTTTCCACTGTCAAGCGTTACATCGGTCATGGTATCGGCCATGAGCTTCACGAATCCCCGGACGTGCCCAACTACGGTACCCCGGGCCGCGGCACCCGCCTGTGCGCCGGTATGGTCCTGGCTATTGAGCCTATGGTCAACGTCGGAGGCGAGACGGTACGTGAGCTCAGCGATGGCTGGACAGTCAAGACCGCAGACGGCTCCCTGTCTGCCCACTACGAAAATACGGTGGCGCTGACGGGTGACGGTATCATCAACCTGACCCTCATCGAAAGGGATTTCTGATCCTGCTCGCGGGTCACAAACAAATATCAGATACAAGAGAGGAATTCTTCATGGCGAAGGATGATGTCATTGAATTTGAAGGCGTCGTTGAGGAAGCACTTCCCAACGCTACCTTCAAGGTGCGCCTGCCCAACGGTCACGTGGTGACTGCACATATTTCGGGTAAGCTACGCATGAACTATATCCGTATTCTGCCGGGCGACCACGTGACCATTGAGGTCTCGGTCTACGATCTGGATAAGGGTCGTATCACCTGGCGCTCCAAGTAATAACCCCAATTCAGAGAAAGGCATGGTAATCACAAATGAAAGTGAAGCCGTCCGTTAAGAAGATCTGCGAGAAGTGCAAGATCATCAAGAGAAAAGGTAAGATCATGGTCATCTGCGAGAACCCCAAGCACAAGCAGAGACAGGGTTGATTGCCTTTTTCCCAAACCATAACACAACACACCAAGACCCGCCAAAGAGCGGGCGCATCCTGCGGGATGAAACAAAATCACACAGAGAGGTGAAAAAGAATGGCTCGTATAGCTGGTGTTGATATTCCGAACAACAAGCGCGTAGAGATCGCTCTGACCTACATCTACGGAATCGGCCGCAAGAGCGCCAACGACATCCTGGCTGCTACCGGTATCAATCCCGATACCCGTGCAAAGGATCTGACCGAGGACGAGATTGCAAAGCTCCGTGATGAGATCGAAAAGTCCTACACTGTGGAAGGTGATCTTCGCCGTGAGGTGTCCCTGAACATCAAGAACATGGTTGAGATCAACTGCTACCGCGGCATTCGTCACAGAAAGGGCCTGCCCGTAAGAGGCCAGCGCACCAAGACCAATGCAAGAACTCGTAAGGGTCCTGCAAAGACGATTGCGAACAAGAAGAAGTAAAGGAGTGGCATAAGCAATGGCAAAGAACGATAAGTCCAAGGGCATTAAGAAGCGCCGCGAAAGAAAAAATATTGAAAAGGGTACTGTTCACATTCAGTCCACCTTCAATAACACCATCGTTACCATCACCGACGTGAATGGCAACGCCATCTCCTGGGCTTCTGCCGGTGAGCTCGGCTTCAAGGGCTCCCGTAAGTCCACCCCCTTCGCCGCACAGTCTGCTTCCGAGACCGCAGCTAAGATCGCTGTGGATCACGGCCTGAAGTCTGTTGAGGTTTACGTGAAGGGTCCCGGCGCAGGCCGTGAGTCCGCTATCCGTGCACTGGAGACTGTGGGTCTGCAGATCACCCTGATCCGCGACGTGACCCCCCTGCCC
The DNA here is from genome assembly GCA_045602325.1 of Eubacteriales bacterium. Lineage (GTDB taxonomy): Bacteria > Bacillota > Clostridia > Oscillospirales > CAG-272 > CAMEON01. Next base: position 17,004 of record JAZSBH010000164.1, read on the forward strand.
CACACCGGTTGCAGACCCCCCAAGCGCAGACGTGTCTAATTCATAGGAGGAGTTAAGAACATGGCAAGATATACAGGTCCTGCGTGCAAGCTTTGCCGCAGAGAAGGTAAGAAGCTGTACCTCAAGGGCGATCGCTGCGTCAGCGGCAAGTGCGCTCTGGAGCGCCGCACCTCCGCACCCGGCCAGCATGGTGCCGATGCGAAGAAGATGAGAGAGTACGGTATGCAGCTCAGAGAGAAGCAGACCACCAAGAGATACTACGGTGTTCTCGAGAAGCAGTTCAGAAACCTCTACGAGGAGGCTGCCCGCAAGGAGGGTATGACCGGTGAGAACCTGCTGGTTCTGCTCGAGAGAAGACTGGACAACGTGGTGTACCGCATGGGTATGGCTGAGTGCCGTCGTGACGCTCGTCAGCTGGTTATGCACGGTCACTTCACCGTCAATGGCAAGAAGGTCAACGTTCCTTCCTTCGTCGTGAAGCCCGGTGATGTTATCGCTGTTAAGGAGTCCAGCCGTGATTCCGTTAAGTTCAAGGGTCTGGCCGAGTCCGAGGGTGGCGCAAGAGTCCCCAAGTGGATCGAGTCCGACAAGAAGAACTACACCGCCAAGGTGCTGGCAATGCCCGCTCGTGAGGACATCGACTTCGAGTTCAACGAGCAGCTGATCGTCGAGCTTTATTCCAAGTAATCCCCTGAGGTCACACATCAGTAGGCGGATGGCAACCCGCACCCGCCAAGCTGACCGACGCCTTCGGGTTCACCTGCGCCGATGGATCGGCGTACGGTTTCGGAAAACTGTTTTCCCAAATACAGAAGGAGGTTTTATTTGGAATGATTGAGATCGAGAAGCCTAATATTACGACTGAAAACCTCAGCGTTGACGGTACCTCCGGTACCTTTATCGTAGAGCCTCTGGAACGGGGCTACGGTATCACCCTCGGTAACTCCCTTCGTCGCGTCCTGCTGTCCTCCCTGCCCGGTGTGGCAGTGACCAGCATCAAGATCGATGGTATCCTGCACGAGTTTTCCACCGTGCCCGGTATCGTAGAGGACGTGACTGAGATCGTGCTCAATGTGAAGGGCATTACGGCTAAACTGCACACTCCCGGCCCCAAGACCGTGGTCATCGACGTGACCGGCGATCATGATATCACCGCAGGTGACATCAAGCAGGACTCCGACATCGAGATCCTGAATCCCGACCACCACATCGCCACCCTGTCGGGCAGTGAGCGTTTCTACATGGAGCTTGTCTTTGACAGCGGCCGTGGATACGTATCCCAGGAGCGCAACAAGCAGCTGCATAATGAGCAGATGGGCATGACTGTGTCCGCTCCCATTGGCACTATCTACACCGACTCCATTTACACCCCCGTTTATAAGGTAAGCTACAACGTGGAGAATACCCGCGTTGGCAGCAACACCGACTACGATAAGCTGACCCTGGACGTGGTGACCAACGGCACCATTTCCGCCAAGGAAGCGATTTCTCTCGGAGCCAAGATTCTCAACGAGCATCTCAACTTGTTCGTGGATTTGTCTGATGAAGCGAAGAAGGCCGAGATCATGATCGAGAGAGAAGAGACCAAGAAAGAAAAAGTTCTTGAGATGACCATTGAGGAGCTTGACATGTCTGTCCGTAGCTTCAACTGCTTGAAGCGCGCAGGCATTGATACAGTCGAGGACCTGACCAACCGGACCGAGGAGGACATGATCAAGGTTCGTAACCTCGGTAAGAAGTCGCTGGAAGAAGTCATTCAGAAGCTGCACTCCCTCGGCCTTGACCTGAAGAAGGAAGAGGAGTGAGAGGCGTCCCGGAGTGGGACACCAAAAAGCATTCGCACATTCGATATTAAGTATACAGCAGAAGGAGGCAATTGAAAATGCCCGGTACCAGAAAACTCGGTAGACCTACCGACCAGAGAAAAGCAATGCTCCGCGGTATGGTTACCCTGCTGCTTGAGAACGGCCAGGTCGTGACCACCGTCACCAGAGCCAAGGAGCTCCGTTCCATCGCAGACAAGATGATTACCCTCGGTAAGAAGAACACGCTGGCCAGCCGCCGCGCTGCTCTTGCTTACATCACTAAGGAGAGCGTGGTGACCAAGGTGTTCACCGAGTACGCTGCTCTGTATGCCGATCGTAACGGCGGTTACACCCAGATCTTCAAGATGGGTCCCCGCCGCGGTGATGGCGCTGAGATCGCTGTCATCAAGATGATCGACTACGTCAAGGAGCCCGTCGTTGCTGACGAGAAGGCTTCCAAGAAGGCCGAGAAGGCTGCTGACGCAGAGTAATTCTTAAACAATAAAACTCCCTCCCGATTGCGGGAGGGAGTTTTTGCTATGCAGGATGGATCATTGCATGGTATTTCGGGAGCTTTCCATCATGTTGATCTCGCTGGTTACGTCTTGGAGCAGGCTTGCGCGGGCTTGGATCTTCGCGGCACGCTTGGGGTTGGGACGGGAAATGAGGAATACAGCCCGTTCCGCCGAGACGTGCAGACGGGTGCGGGTGTAGATCTCCCCGCGGTAACGGACGTAGTGGGTGCCGAGGCGGCTGGTGGAGCCCGTATGGGGATCCCAACGGTCGAGGGAGTGGATACCGCGCAGGTATATGGTGTCTCCGTAGTCGCGGTCGGTGGTGTTCGCGAAAAAGTAGATATCCAGCTCTCCGCGCTGCTTGTGGATACGGGAGATCATGCCGCCTCCGGGGACAAAGTCGCCCAGGCCGAGCCGGATGAATTCATTATGAGAGTTGTTGAAGGCGCCGATGCACTCAAACCGGGGCATTTCCGGCATATACATATCCAGCGGTACCCGGAATGATTGAAGGACGTTGTTGAGGGTGATGCAGTCAGTCAGTTCGGTGCCGTCGGCGGCGGTGCGGTGAGGGCTGATGTAGTAGGCTTCACCGCCGTTTTCGTTGGCGTGGTAGAAGAATTCCTTGATGATCCCCGGATCCAGGGCTTCGTCACCGAAGATGTGACGGGTAATACTCCGTACTTCGCGGTCATTGGGGGTTCCGTATTCCAGCATACCCAGAAAGTCGTTGGGATCGCTTTGCTCGTCATCCACGTGGTATTCAAAGGCAAATTTCGGCAGAGCCCCCGTGGCGACGACCTTTCCGCCTTCATCGTAAAATTTCTTGACCATGCGGAGATTCTCCAGACTGACCATGTCCGCGCCCGGCAGGATGAGAATGCGGAAATTTTGGGTTTGGAAGGGATTTTTCAGGGAGAGAATGCCGTTTTCGGTGGAGCAAATGGCGTTGACCATTTCGGGATGGAGGATGGTAATGTCCTGTCCTGCGTAAGTGGAAATGGTATTCAGAACGGTCATGTAGTTACAGGAGAAGGGCGTACTGGGATATTCAAAGTCCGTATTGGCGGGTGCCTCGTAAAAGTAGACCTTGTCATGGAGGGCGTAGATGGGGTAAAGCATGGCGATGTCGTTGACACGGCTGCCGCCGCGGAGCAGGGTTTGGACACGGGATACGAAGGCAGAGAACGTGTACTTGCCCTCACGGCCCAGCACGTCCATGCGAAAACGGTCGGAACGGCGGCGATGGGTATCTCCCTGAATGGATTGACTCCCCCAATGAGCCATGAGCAGATTGGCACCGTGGCCAAAGGCGTTCATGGCGTCCTTATAGACAATGTTGGTGGTGAGCTTATTGTAGTCGCGGAAAAGCTCACAGGAGACGTATTTACTTCCGTAATTGTCAGCGGCGGAAGCGGCCAGGTGGGTGGAATTCATGCCGTATAGATAGGCTTTTTCCTGCACCGCACAGGGGGAGAAGACGCTGTCTGCCAGGGTGTCGCCGTTCAGCCAGGAGCAGGCGGGGAGCTTGGGCTCGGCCATGGCGGTAATGAGGTGTAGGTCGTGTCGATCCGAGAAGGCTTTGAGGGCAGACAGGAGCCCGGAACGGAGCATTTCGGCGCGGCAGGCCATGAAGAGAGACTTGATGTGAGGATCGCGTTCCCCGATGAAGTGGTAGAGGGCAGGGTAGTAGGGGGCGGGATCAAACCCAAAGCGGGCTTCAAAGACGGTATTAAAGCTTTCGTCCCAGTTACGGCGGTTGGGGGCGTGGAAGCAGATTTCCGACACAAAGAACTGGGAAACCGTGTTGCCCAGCGCTGCCTGCAATCCTTTGCCCATGTGGGCGAAGAGGGCGGATAGGAACTCCATACTGTGATCGTAGGAAAGGATATTGCAGGTATGGATGGGAGGCTCGCCGTATTGAGGCTCGTTTGTGCAGAGGTATTCCTCCACCGTCCAGTTGCCGTCGGGGACGGTGTAGGAAATGGTGCCCTCGTGGATATGGGGACGTAGGTCGATCATATCGGTATGCTCGTCGTCGTAGGCCATGACCGACATGGGAGTGCCCTTGCGGAGCTGGAGATAGAGCTGCTCTCGGGGGTCACAGAAATATTGACGGCGGATGAGGGTGCGGGTACGGGTATGCGCCACGAATTCGGCGGCCGGCGACAGATAGAAGGACTGTTCCAGCACAGGCTCCAGGTGGAAGCCGATCTTCATGCTTCGTTTTTCGGCTGCGGTGACCAGCATCTCGTAAAAGTCACGGATCTGCTCCAATGCCTCGGCGGAAGGTGTCAGCTCCCGCGGCAGACGGGGGATGACACAGCCAATGCCGTTTCGGGCGCATCGCTCCATGTATTTCTCCACCGATTCCCGTGTGGGCGGGAAGGAGGTCAGATCATAGAACAGGAACAGACGGTGCTTGCTCTTGACGCGGTGAAAGGCGGTCTTGGCACGGTGATACTTGGGAGGACGTTGATTCATAGAAACACCTCGCAATTCAAGAAATAAAGAAGGGAATATCCGAAGATGGGTTGAAAACGGGAGAAAACTGTGGTATAATAGCCATGGAAACACACAAAAGGAGATGGATCATGTACGATATCCGCATACTGACCGATATGGGCGCTGCCCATGATTTTTACCATACGTACAGCGCGGCAACGCTCGATGAGATGCGCGGGCAAGTTGAGCTTTTGCCCGGCGGGATGCCGCCTGCTCTGAGACTGATGCCGGTTTTTCGGGAAACCGTTGATTTTTGGTTCCTGGGGGATGATCGCATCACCTTTGGCGCCTTTGCGGGGGACAAATTGGTGGGCATTGCTTCAGGATCTGTGTCTCCCGAGCGGAAGGCGGGCTTTCTGTCCTATATTTGTGTTGCTCACGATCATCGGCGCCTCGGTCTGGCGACGGATCTGTGCGATGCCCTGGAGGAGGCTTTGGCGGCCCGTCCCGAGGTGGAGAAGCTGGAGGTGGTGTTCTACAACCCGGTTCAGCTCCCTTGGTATATCCCGAATGGGGGCGGGGACTATCATCCCTGTCTGCCGGGCGTGGACAAGGCTTCCGGGCTATATCTGTTCCTGAAAAATCGAGGCTGGCGGGATTATGCCCATCAGAACTGCTACTACCGCCGTATGTCTGACTATGCGGACAAGCCGAACATTGCGGCTACCCGTGAGCGTTTGCTCTCGGAGGGCATTGAACTGACCCTGTACGATCCCGACAAGCATCACGGTCTGCCCGAGCTTTTTGATAACATCAACAATCCCGGCTGGAAGGCTCACGTGCTGGCCCATCTGGATCTGCCCATCGTGGTGGCTGTGGATAAAAATGCTGACGGCTTGGTGGTGGGCTATACCGGCCCGCTGTCGGTGTCGGGTACTCCCGGTCGAGGCAACTTCTGCGGTATCGGTGTGCGCACCGAGTATCGCGGACGGGGCATCGGTAAGCCGGTATTCTGCGAGATGTGCGCCCGTCACAAGGGCGGCGGCGCGGATTTCATGTCCCTCTACACGGGGGAGGACAATCCCGCACGGAATATCTATGAGTCGGCTGGATTCCGCATCGTGCGGAGCTTCGCGGATATGCGGAAGGTATTGAAGAAGTAAGAACGGGAGAACGGCCTTCGGCGACCAGAACCCTTTTTGGAAAAAGGGTTCTGGACTCCCAAAAACTTTCAAAAAAGGAATCAGGTGTTCAGATATGAGAAATATACTCATCAGCGGCGGGTCGCGGGGCATTGGCCGCGCCTGCGTGGGGGCGTTTGCGGCGAACGGAGACCGTGTGGCGTTCATTTACCGCAGTCGGGATGACGAGGCCGCCAAGGTGGCCGCGGCTACGGGGGCGATTGCCATCAAGGCGGATATCAGCGACCCGAGCGAGGTTCGCCGCGCCATCAGCGAGGCCGAGGCCGCGCTGGGCGGTTCCATTGACGTACTGGTCAACAACGCCGCCGTGTCCCACATCGGGCAGATGCAGGACATGACCGACGAGGAATGGCGGCGGGTGCTGGACACCAACCTGTCCGGGGCATTTTATCTGTCCCGAGGGGTGGTGAGCGGCATGGTGCGCAGTCACTACGGGCGCATTGTCAACATCGGCTCCATGTGGGGCAAGGTGGGCGCGTCCTGCGAGGTGGCGTACTCGGCCACCAAGGCGGGGCTTCGGGGTATGACCATGGCCATGGCTAAGGAGTTTGGGCTGTCGGGCGTTACCGTTAACTGCGTGGAGCCCGGGTTTATTGCCACCGAGATGAACGCCGCCATTGACGAGGCCTCCAAGCAGGCTCTTTGCGACGAGACCCCCTTGGGGCATATGGGTACGCCTGAGGAGGTGGCGGCCGCCGTGGTGTTTTTGGCTTCGGATGCCGCCGGGTTTATTACGGGGCAGGTCATCGGCGTGGACGGCGGGCTGGCGGTGTGAGGAGAATGGGGGAACGCGTGGGGGAAACTTCTTGAAAGAAGTTTCCCCCACACCCCTTTCAAGAACCTTAAAAAAGGATTATTGATAAGGTTCTTGGGATTCTTAAACCCTTCTTTCAAGAAGGGTTTAAGCCGCCGGAGGCCGCTCCCTTATTTCAACGTCTTAATAAACGCCTCCATCCGCTCCAAGGCCTGATTGATATGCTTGACCGAATAGGCGTAGGAGATGCGGGCGAACTCCTCTCCGCTTCTGCCGAAGGCCACGCCGGGGACGATGGCACACTTATGCTCGTACAGCAATCTTTCACAGAATTTCTCGCCCGTAAGGCCAAAACCACCAATGCGGGGGTAGATGTAGAAGGCTCCCTCGGGCTCGAAGACCTCCAAACCGATGTCCTGTAAGCCGTTGTAGATGAGACGGCGGCGGCGGTCATACTCAGCGGTCATCATGGCCACGTCCTCGTCGCAGTCGCGGAGGGCGGTGATGGCGGCCAGCTGGGCGGTGGTGGGGGCGCACATGATGGCGTACTGGTGGATCTTGAGCATCTGCTTGGCCAAGGGCGCGGGAGCGCAGATGTAGCCCAGTCGCCAGCCCGTCATGGCGTAGGCCTTGGAGAATCCGCTGACCACCACGGTACGCTCCCACATACCGGGCAGGGAAGCGATGGAGACGTGGCGGCGGCCGTAGGTGAGTTCTGCGTAGATCTCATCCGAGAGGACGATGGTCTGCTTTTCGCGGAGGATCTGGGCAATCTTTTCCAGATCCTCGGCGTCCATGATGGCGCCGGTGGGGTTGTTGGGGTAGGCCAGCACCAGCATCTTGGTTTTTTCGGTGATGGCGGACTCCAGAAGCTCGGGGGTGAGCTTGAATTTGTCCTCGTTACGGGTCTCTACGATGACCGGCGTGGCGCCCGTCATTTTGCAGAGGGGTTCGTAGCAGACGAAGCAGGGGGTGGGGATGATGACCTCGTCCCCCGGCTGGAGGATGGTGCGCATGGCCACGTCGATGGCCTCGCTGCCGCCAACAGTGACCACGACCTCGGATTTGGGGTCGTAGGTCAGGTCAAATCGGCGGCTCATGTAGCCTGAAATTTCCTTGCGCAGCTCAAGGGTGCCTGCGTTGGAGGTATAGTAGGTCTTGCCGGTCTCCAGAGACTCAATGCCCGCCTCGCGTATTTTCCACGGGGTGACGAAGTCGGGCTGGCCGACGGTCAGGGCGGTGACGTCGGTCATGCTGTCCAGAATATCAAAAAATTTCCGTATGCCGGATGAGGGCATCTCCACGATGGAGCGGGGAAGGATGTAGTCGTAATCGATGTGTGCCATCAGATGAAATTCCCTCTCTCATCCACCTCGGGCGCGCCGTAGATCACGCCCTTGTCCTTGTATTTGCGGAGCACAAAGTGGGTGGCGGTGGAGATCACCGACTCGATGGGAGCCAGCTTCTGCGCCACAAAGTAGGCCACCTCTTTCATGGTGCGCCCCTCGATGATAAGGCAGAGATCGTAGCCGCCCGACATGAGGTAGACGCTCTGCACCTCGGGATACTGGTAGATCTTCTCGGCGATACGGTCAAAGCCGCGGTCGCGCTGGGGGGTCATCTTGACCTCGATCATGGCGGTGACGTACTCGCGGTCGGTCTTATCCCAGTCGATGATGGTCTTGTAGCCCAGGATGACGCCGTCTTCCTCGTATTTTTCAACCAGCTTTTTGATATCGCCTTCTTCCTTGCCCATCATGACGGCCAGTTGAGCGGGGGTCAGGGTGGCGTTGTCCTCTAAAACTTTCAGTAAGGTATCCATGTTTGGCTTCCTTTCGTGTGGATTTGATCAGATCATGGTGGGGGTATCGCTTTCGTCGTTGGAAGGGGGAGTCTGCTCGGTGGCGGTTTCTCCTTCGCCGGCGTTGGTAGAGATGCTCTCTGCCGTAGTCTGCTTTTGCGTTGCCCGGGGGTCGTAGCCCTCGGGAGCGCGGGGGATGATGACGAGGGCAACTATGTAGGCCAGCAGACCGCCGCCTGCGAAAATGCAGAGGGCAACGAAGCCCAGGCGAACCAGGGTGGGGTCAATATTGAAATACTCCCCGATGCCGCCGCATACGCCATCGATCATTTTGTTCTTGTTGGATTTATAAAGCTTTTTCTCGAGGTCCATGATGTGTCTCCTTATCGGTTGATCTTTTCCAGTATATTCTTGTAGGTCAGTCCGTACCGCTCGGCAATATCCCGGGCGTAGGACTTTCCGTCGGGCTTGGCGCGGACAATGCGGAAGGAGCGCTTGCCCTCCTCGATGCCTGCCACCAGGGTGTCGATCTTGACACCGCCGTTCCTTGCGGATTCGGCATTGATGCGGTCGATCTCGGAGGCCAGCTCATGGAGGTGGGTGGAGAACAGGCAACGGCAGCCTGCCTGTGCCAGTCCCGCCAGCACCTCGGCGGCGATGTAGGAGGCCTCGAAGGAGCCTGTGGAGGACAGGGACTCGTCCAGCAACACCAGGGAATGGGCGGTTACCGCGTCGAAAATTTCTCCGAGGCGGGCACATTCCTCGCCCAGACGACCCTTGTCAATGGTGTCGTCAGCACCCGTGGGGAAGTGGGTGAAGATGCCGTCGGCGGGGCTGATCTCGCAGACCTTGGCGGGCAGGTACATACCCAGCTGGAGCATAGCCTGGCAGAGACCGATGGCGCAGGTGATGACCGACTTACCGCCGCGATTGGGGCCTGTCAGGACATAGATCATGGCGTTTTCAGCCGTCTCGTCGAAGTAGACGTCGTTGGGGACAATGTCCTCGCCATCCCGAAGCTTGAGAGCCACGGCGGGGTTATACAGCTCAGTTGCGCGGAAGACCTTTGCCTCCATGGGGGCGAGGGTGGGAGCGCAGAGGGGGCAGCCCTTGTCCAGAAGCTGTCTTTGCAGTTGTGTACCCTTGACCACGAATTCAATTTCGGGCATCAGACCGAGGAGAAAATCGGTGTTTTCCAGGACGTACATCTGGACGATCTTCTTCCAGGAGCGGAGGGAGGATTTATAGACGTCGCCTATGGCCGAGTTAAAGGCCAGAGACAGAGCAGTCTTCTGGTTGTCGGTCTGCTTTTTGCCGAAGGGAACCAGGTTGGCGATGCAGGTGTACTCATCGTCCTTGAAATTGAGGCGGAGGATCTTGTCCAGCACCTCACCCGAATGGAAGGGCTGGGCGTTGATGGACAGCACGCCTGCCTGGGCGGGCCGGAGCTGGGCGTCCAGATTGACGCCGATGGTCACGCTGCGGATCTCGCGGACGCGGCGGGTCAGCTCGGCGAGCTTTTGGTTGAGCTCGCGGTAGTAGTCCGACTCGGCCAGCTCGGTGACACAGTCGCAGAGCCGCTTGAAGGCGGTGCCGCGGAGGTTGCTCTTGACGGCGGTCATGCCCTTATGCAGAATATCCACGCAGGTGATGTAGAGCTCGATCTCGGTCATGCTGGACAGGTAGGAGGCGGTATCGTCCTCCCCGCTGTCGGTTTCCAGACGGCGGAGCTCGGTGATGTCCTGGAGCACGGGCACCAGGCGATGCAGGGTATCCACCAGGGTGGGGTTATTCAGCATATCCGCAAAGGTCTGGTTGCGGTAGGCAATGACGGCGGGGTCGGTGGTAAAGTGCTCGGCGGCGGGAGAGCTCTTGGGGTTGAAGAACTCCAGCATGCCCAGCTCCTGCAGGGTATACATATCAATGTCGGGGACGCCTATCCCCGCCAGGTGCTCCTGTTGGGTCTTGCCATCGGGGTAGAGGAGGGAGAAATTTTCAAGTTTCATGAAGGGGGTTCCTTTCGATATGTTTCAAAAACGGATTATTGAATGGATTGCATGACACGCCGGCCGTCGCGGACGGTCATGACCTCGGTGATACCCACGGTCTGCAGGATGGCGTAGCCCTTGCGGATGGCCTTGCCGAGATTCACGGGGGCGTGGGCGTCGCTTCCGATGGTGACCAGCTTGCCGCCGCAATCCTTGTAGAATTTCAGAAGCTCCATGGTGGGCATGGAGATCCCCAGCCCCTTCCAGAGGGTGGAGACGTTGATCTCCAGGGCTATATCGCGGTCGATGATGGTGCGGTAGAGGTGCTCGATCTTGTCGTAGTAGGGCTTGAAGGAGAAGGACTTGCCCGCCAGGGTGATATAGCGGTGCATGTAGGTGATGTGACCCACGGTGGAGATGCCGGGGAACTGCACCATCTCAATGGTCTCGTCCAGGGCGCGGTCAAAGAGGCGGTTGATCAGCCCGCTGCTCATGTGCTCGTAGTTCATGAGGCAGAAGTCGGGCACGTCGCGGAGGTTGTGCAGGGAGCCAATGACGAACTCATAGGGGTGGGCGTCCAGAACCGCCTTGGCTTCGGCGGGGTACTGGGTGGCGTTACCCAGCTCAATGCCGCAGACCACGTTAAGGCGGCCCTTGTATTTTTCCTTGACCTCCATCATGGCGCTCCAGGCGGCATCGGGGTCGAAGGGAAAATCGTAGAGCTTTTCCACCTCGCCGTTGATGTCGCAATGGTCGGTGAAGGCGATATCCGAAAGCCCTACTTCCAGGGCGCGGCGGCACATGGCGTCGTGGGTAGCGGCGGGATCGCCGTCGAAGGAGTAGTGGGTGTGGGTGTGATAGTCGCAAAGAAACATGGTGTACCTCGATTGATCAGTATGTTGTCAGTCCTCGCCGTCGCGGGTTTCCTCGTCTATGGCGGCGGATTTGCTGGCTTTGAAGTTGTATAGGGGGGTGAGAATATCGGTGACCGCAGCTGTGGACGCAATGGCGGCTTCGATCTCAGCCATGCGGCGGTAGGCCATGGGGGATTCGTCCAAGGTGGACTCGTTTACCGAGGTGGAGAAGATCCCTGCCATTTCTCGGCGGTAGTCCTCCATGGAAAGGGATTCTTTGGCCTCGGACCTTTTCATGACCCGTCCGGATCCGTGGGGGGCGGTGAAGTTCCAATCGGGATTGCCTCGTCCCGTGCAGAGCAAGCTTCCGTCCTTCATGTTGATGGGGATGAGCAGGCGTTCACCCGCTTGTGCGGATACAGCACCCTTGCGGAGGATGCCTGCATTCGTGTCGATGTAGTTATGGATGGTGGCAAAGGAGTCCTCGGCTGTCAGTCCAAGGTGCTCCAGAATAACCGTTCCCATACGGCGGCGGCTCTCGGCGGCGTAGGTGACGGCGATATTCATATCGTGGAGGTAGCGCTCCAGGAGGTAGTCCGACAGGAAGCAATCCTCGGCGCGAACCGTAGTCTTTATGTCGGCGGGCTTGAGGCGCTTGCGCTTGACCTCATCCTCGTCGATGCCGACGTGGGCAAAGAATGCGGCGGCTTGATGGTACAGCGCCACGTCACGACCCAGTCGGCGGCTACCCGAGTGGATGATGAGATACAGGTGACCGTCCAGCCCCTGTCCTACTTCAATAAAGTGATTTCCACCGCCCAACGTGCCAAAGGAGCGGGTGACCAGCTCGTGGGATATGCTGTCATAGCAATGGAGTGAGTCCAGCGGAATACCGTGAACTGCACTGTTGGGGGAGGGGAAGACCGCTGCACCCGAAGGCACGTGGGAGCGGATGGTTTCGTCCAAGCGAGCGTAATCCAAGGAGGTGGCGTCCAGCTTGAAAACTTGCATACCGCAACCGATGTCGCCGCCGACAAAGGCGGGATTGATACGGTCGCCAACCCTCATGGAGGTGCCGACGGTACATCCTTCGGCGGCGTGCATATCCGGCATCATGCGGATGCTTGCATCCTTCAGATCCTCGCTGTTGCACATGCGGAGCACCTGCGCATAGGACTCGGCATCCACCGAGGCGGCAAAGACCGTGGCTTTGTTATATTTCCCAATGATCTCAAACATGGCGGCTCCTTCCCTGTGTCGCTGGAAACAACTATTCATTTTATTATAGCATACTTTCCTCAATTTGTACAGTAGTCCGCGGAAAATAATCGGCTCTCCTGCAAAAAATCTTGGCTCCTTTGTGCAATATCTATGAAAAAATTTACCAAAACCGTTGACAGATTGGATGCGCTCATGTATAATATTGTCAGACACAGGAGGGAGGGATTTCGTGGCTCGACAGAAACAGACGTCGGCGGGGAATCCGTTCCCCTATACCGATACCAATAAGCGCTATTTTACCTACGACTACTGGCTCAAATCCACCTTCGGCGGTAAATGCGCCAAGATCCCCCTGGATTCCGGGTTTGGTTGTCCCAACATGGACGGCACCTGTGGCGTCGGCGGGTGCATCTATTGCTCGGGGCGGGGAAGCGGAGACTTTGCGGAGTCTGCAACGGTTCCTCTGCGGGCACAGTACGACCGACAACGGGCATTTTTAGCGAAGAAATGGCCCACCGAGCGGTGCATTCCCTACTTCCAGGCGCGAACCAACACCTATGCGCCCATTGAGCGGTTGCGCGCGGTTTTTGAAGAGGCCTTGACCTATCCAGGCGTGGTGGGGATGAACATCGCCACCCGCGCCGACTGCTTGCCACACGATACCGTGGCGCTGTTGCGGGAGCTGTCCGAGCGGACGGTTCTGACCGTGGAGTTGGGTCTGCAGACTGTCCACGATACGACTGCCACCCTGATCAACAGGGGACATGCCTACGCCGATTTCGTGGAGGGGTACACCCGCCTGCGGGAGGGAGCGCCCGGGGCGCTGATCTGCATCCACCTCATTTTCGGTCTGCCCGGGGAGAGCGAAGCGGATATGCTGGAAACCGTTTGCCGGGTGGCCGACCTCCGCCCCGACCAGGTCAAGATCCACCTGCTCCACGTCCTGCGGGGAACTGCCCTCGGAGAGATGTTTGAAGCGGGGAAGTATACTCCCATGGAAAAAGACGCCTACGTTTCGACCGTGGTGAGGGCGTTGGAGCTGCTTCCGCCCGAGATCGTGGTGGCAAGGCTGACGGGGGACGGCGCGGCGGAGGATCTGCTATCACCCCTGTGGAGCCGCCGCAAGCGGGAGGTGCTGAACGCTATTGATCAACGCTTGGCCGCGCTGAATACGTGGCAGGGCAGGGAATGTAAACAAATTGTAGAGAACGAAACAAACGATTGATGATCCGAATGTCCGAGGGGCATTTTATAATAGATCCATAGTCAATAGTTAATAACAGAAAGGAATATATCCGATATGGCACACGTTTTCAAAAAAGCATCCTGGATCTGGCGGCAGGGAGAGGTAGGGAAGGACGAGTTTTGCGATTTCCTCGCCACCGTAGCCGTCCCGGCGGAGGGGAAGCGCTACTACCTTCACATCGCCGCTGACTCCAACTACACCGTCTGGATGAACGGCTACCTCTGTACCTTCGGTCAATACGCCGACTACCCCGATTACAAGATATACGATCGCGTGGACATCACCGACTCCCTCCGCGCGGGGGACAACCGCATGGTGACCGTGGTGTGGTACTACGGCATCGAGTCCCAGACCTATAAGGTGGGTGACGCGGGGCTGATCTACGAGATTATGGACGAGGAGGGGAACGTGATTGCCTACTCCGGTGAGCACGTGCTCTCCCGTAAGTCCCGTGACTATATCTCGGGTCGCTGTGACCTCATTTCGGGGCAGCTTGGCCCCACCTACCACTACGATCTGGGGGGGTATGACGGCTTCATCGAGGACGGCTGTGAGGGCTTTGCACCCAGCCGCGCCGTACCTACCATTTCTACGGATTTCACCATCCGTCCCAACCAAAAGCTGACCCTGGAGCCCCGTATGACCGCATCCATCTGCCGCACGGGCTGCTTCAAGTACACCACCGACGCACCCGTGGCCTCGGTGAATATGCAGTACGCGGCTATTTCCTCCCGCTACCCCCATGAAATGATGAAGTCGGGGGACATGAAGTTTGGCTCGCCCGTTAAATTCGTCTCCAACTCCGAGGAGCACGACGGGGTGTTCTTCATTGTTGACCTGGGCGAGGAATCCGCCGGCTTCCTGGATATCGACATGGAGCTCCCCAAGGCTTGCCGCATTGACGTGGGCTACGGCGAGCACCTCCACGATGGCGTCTGCCGCACCTCCATCCGCGGATTCTTCTGCGAGATCGACGGCGTGGAGGGACGGAATACCTGGCTCCACACCTTCCGCCGCTTTGGTTGCCGCTACATCCAGTTCTTTGTCCACGCCCCCGAGGTGACGGTGCATTACGCCGGCCTGCGTCCCACCCTGTACCCTCTCAAGCACAAGGACTACAAGAGTGGTAATCTCCTCCGCGAGACCATCTACAAGGTCTGCCAGAACACCCTTCAGCAGTGCCTCCACGAGCATTACGAGGACTGCCCCTGGCGTGAACAGGCGCTCTACACCATGGATTCCCGCAACCAGATGCTCTGCGGCTACTATGCCTTCGGGGAGACCCAGGCCGCCCGCGCCTCCTTGGATCTGATCGCCCACGGCGTTCGTGATGACGGTCTGCTCATGCTCTGCTATCCCGCCGGCCTGGATTTCCCCATTCCTGCGTTCTCCTGTATGTACTTCGTGCAAATGGATGAATACATCCGCCATTCGGGGGACACCACCCTGGCCGAGCAGTATTTTGATAAGCTGGACACCATTATCCACACCTTCCATAAGAAGGTTCAGCCCGAGGGCGTCATCGAGAACTTCTACGGCAAGGCTCCCAGCGGCAACAACGACTACTGGAACTTCTACGAGTGGTCGGCCACCATGAACGGCCATTTTGCCGAGACCGAGAGACGGCTGGAGTGCCCCATCAACTGCTTCTATTCTTTGGCTATGCAGGCTCTTGCCCGCATCTGCGACGCGCTGGGCAAGGCCGACTACGCCGCCGACCTCCGCGCCCGCGTGGAAAAGCTGAACGCCGCCATCGCCAAGGTGTTCTACAACCCCGAGACCAAGCTCTTTGAGTCCTTTGACATCATCCATCGCGGCTGGTATACCGTGCTGACCCAGTCCCTCGCCATGCTCTGCGGGGCGGCCAAGGACGTGGATACTACGGTGATGCTGCAGGCCATGGCCACCAACGGAAAGACCGAGGTGGGGATCGATCTCGTTCCCAACACTCTGTCCATGAACGCCTTCCGCTTTGATGCCCTGATCGCTGTAGACAAGGAGAAATATGCTCCCGTCATTCTGAGCGAGCTGGATCGTGACTACCTGTATATGCTCCGCCGCGGTGCTACTACCTTCTGGGAGACCATTATCGGTGCCGACGACTTCGGCGACGCGGGATCCCTCTGCCACGGCTGGTCGGCTCTGCCCGTGTACTACTACGAGATCCTGGATCCTAAAGGGAACTGATCCCTCGGCAAAACGCTGAAAAAATATGGTTCGATTTTGTACAATCTTGCGATTGTCAAGCTTGATTTGTCTGTGATATAATGGGAGAAACAACGGGTTGCCCGTTGTATATACAAACTGAAAGGAAAAATACTATGAAAAGATTCATCGCGCTCATCATCGCGGCTGTCATGGTGCTGTCCCTGATCCCCGTGATGACCCTTACGTCCTCCGCCGCCGAGGTGACCGGCGACTGGACCACTCTGCGCCGTCCTGCCGACTATTTCGTGGACGAGGAAGCCGGCGAGACCTACAAGCCCGCTCCCGGTTACGAGTACACCGACGAGGGCTTTACCATCGTCCCCGCCGACTACACCAACCAGACGGTTTATTTCAACATTCAGACCAAGGATCCCCAGCCCGTTAAGGAGGGTATCTACCTCCAGTTCCGAGTGGATGATTACATCTACGCCGGCCCCGATAACTCAGCGGATGCCTGGATCGGTCTGTCCCTGTGGGATTCGGTCAACCTTCAGCCCGGCAACACCAGCTACGGTGCGGGCTTCGTCTCCCTGCTCCGCGGCTCGGGCGACGGTTCTTGTACCGCTCAGAATTTCGTCTCCACCCCCTCCTCCGAGGGTGTGACCGGTCAGTTCCAGCATCAGGGCGACGTGGGCTTTGATGTGCCTATGGATGACGATAACCGCGAGATCTATACGCTGGAAGTGACCTGGGACGGCTCCGCATACGATATCAAGATCAACGGTGCCTCGGTTCCCGGCTCCAAGGAAGGGATTACCCAGCTTCTGGAGCAGCAGAGCCCCACGGGCGACCTGTACGTGGGTATCTCCTTCCACTCTACCTATGCCGGCGGTACGGGTGCCTGCACCATTCTGAAGTACGGCACCTCCGCAGATGCTGCCGTGACTCCTGTCGGTTCGGATTCCAAGGATCCCGAGGGGAACATCGTGATCTTCCCCGAGCCCATAGATCCTTCCACTATTCCGGAGGGGCAGCCTGCCCTTCTGTGGGATGCCAACAGAACCTCCTTCCGCGGCGAGGCCTACGGCGCCGGTGCTTCCTACACTGCCCAGGGTGACGGCTCTTACCACGTTAAGGCGGTGGACGCCAATCCCAACGCCATGTGGCACATCAAGAGCTCCTTGTCCTATTTGGCCGAGGATTTCCCGGTTCTGGCCATCCTGACCCGTGATTTTTGGGGCAGCGGCGGCTCGCTCTACTACTGCGCCGGCTCGGTGCTGGCCGCCCAGGACAGCTCCAGCCTCACCTGGAGTCTGTACGACGAATATAACCTGGAATACGAGGATGAGGCAAACGACGCTGTTTACAACCTCATCGTGATCGATCTGACCGATCTGTGGGAGGGGCGTATCAACGCCTACCAGCCTCATTTCCAGGTAGGGGACTACACCGATCCCGAGGCGGGTGAGTTTGACATCTGCTGGATGGGTGCCTTCCGCAACGTGGACGATGCCCAGGCCTACTCCGACGCTTACATGGCCGAGAAGGGGATTGGAGACGGTGCTTCTGCGGATACCACCGAGGCGCCCGCCGAGGTTTCCACCGAGCCTGTAACCGAGCCTGCAACGGTTCCCGTGACGACTCCCGTGACCCAGCCTGCTGCTTCTGAGCCTACCACCGAGGCTCCCGCCGAGGGCGGCTGTGCCTCCGTGATCGGTATGAGCGCCGTGGCTGTTCTGGTTGCCGCCGCTGCCTGCGTCGCGCTGAAGAAAAAGGACTAAATAGTATTGCCTTCTCCGTGTTTTGGCGGAGAGGGCAATTTTTGTTGCCTTTATGCACAAAAAAAGACTATCTTTCCTGTGAGAAGTGACAATTTACAAATTGCGTAAAATGTGTTATAATGTATGCGATCGGACAACGCATATGTCCGCATATACTGCTGTTGCAGTAAATTTGAAAGGAGAAATTCTTATGAACACCAAGCGCATCATTGCCCTGATCATCTGCGCTGTCATGGTTCTGACCATGATTCCCGTGGCAGCTTTCACTGCCTCTGCCGCAGAGATTGAGGGTGACTGGACCACCTACCGCTCTGGCGGTGATTATCCTTCCCTGGATGACGAGCCCGACGACTCCGGCGAAGAGACTGTCTACAAGCCTGAGGCCGGTTACGAGTACACCTCCGAGGGCTTTACCGTCCTGCAGCCCAGCTACAAGGACACTACCCCCTTCATGGTCGTTTCTACCAAGGAGAAGCAGTCCGTTAAGGACGGTATCTACCTCCAGTTCCGCATCGACGACTACTCCTACGACGGCGGCACCGGTGCTGACCAGTGGATCTGCCTGTCCCTGAACACCGGTAAGGTCGAGGATGGCGCGACCGAGGGCACTGAGGCCGGCCAAGTCACCGGTAAGATCGCTCCCGGTTCGGTTGAGTACGGCGGCGGCTGGCTGACCCTGATCCGCGGCGTCGGTAACGGTGGCTGCACCATTCTGCCTCACCTGACCGATCCCGCAACCGAGGAGTTCGGCGGTACCTTCAACAATATCGGTACCGTTGCCGGTACTGCTCCCATGGACGATGAGGGCCGTGAGATCTACACCTTTGAGGTGAAGTGGAACGGCTCCGCTTACGAGATGTACGTCAACGGTGTTGCTCAGCCCGGCGACGCTACGACTCTGCTGGAGAAGCTGGATGCCAACGGCGAGTTCTTCGTAGGTATCGCCATGCAGGCCGGCGTTAAGGACGGTACTGCCGGTCTGACCATTCTGAAGTACGGTACCTCCGAGGCTGATGCTACCACTCCCGTCGGTTCCGACTCCAAGGAGCCCGAGCCCAACGAGATGACCATTGCCGACATCATCGATCCTTCCACCATCGAGGCCAACAAGCCCGCTATCCTGTGGGATCCTACTACCCGCAAGATCACCGGCGGTAACAACTGCACCTTCACCGCTCTGGGTGACAACACCTGGCGCGTGAACGCTACCGATACTGCCGTGTTCTTCAACTTCAACCCCAAGAGAAGCTGGTCCTACGACGCCGTTGACTTCCCCGTGTTCGGTATCATGTTCCGTAACATCTGGGTTGACGGCGGTACCCTGTGGTATGCCGCAGGTGAGGTCATGGGTGCTCAGAACGACTGCACTCTGCCCTTCTCGGTCTACGACGGCGAGTTCTACGGTGCTGACGAGGAGTATGTATTCGTTCCTTGCGACATTTCCGATCTGTGGGAAGGCCGCATCAACACCATCCGTCTGGATCTGGCTATGGCCGATCCCGAGAACCGTGAGTTCGACATCTGCTTCGCAGGTATGTTCCGCTCCGAGGACGAGGCTTATGCCTACGCTGAGAGCTATCTGATCTCCACCGGCGTGCTCGAAGAGGGCTTCACCAAGGCTCCCGAGACCACTGCTGCTCCCGAGACCCAGGCTCCCGAGACCGATCCCGTTGACACCAACGCTCCTGTTGACACCAATGCTTCTGCCGGTACCGACGCAACCGAGACCACCGGATCCGCCGGCGGCGATGCAGAGGGCTGCGCTTCCGTAGTTGGCTTTGGTGCAGCTGCTGTCCTGGTTGCTGCCGCTGCTGCTGTGGTTCTCAAGAAGAAGGACTGATTCATTCGGTCTGACCTCTGATACGTAATTTCATCCCCCTTCGCACAAGCGGAGGGGGATTTTTTCGGAACAGGCAACAGCCGAGCAACAATCAGTCAATAGATTGTTTACAAATGTTCCCGTTTTTTTGGAAAATATCTGTTGCTTTCTTGCATTTTTTGTGGTATAATGCTATCATCACCTCTGTGCGCTATGCATATGCGACACGCACGGAGAATTTTGAAAGGAGTTTTTTCAACATGAAAAAGCTGATTGCACTTGTCATCGCCGCTATCATGGTTCTCTCCATGATCCCCGTGATGGCTATTTCCACCTCCGCCGCCGAGGTTGCAGGCGACTGGACTGTTTGGCGTGACCCCGAGAAGTACGAGGTAGAAGAGGGTGAGGTTTACAAGCCCGATCCCGGCTACCACTACACCGACGAGGGCTTCACCACCATCTCTCCCGACTGGACCAACTACACCCCTGGTTTCGCAGTCCAGACCAAGGAAGCTCAGCCCCTGAAGGAGGGCTTCTACCTGCAGTTCCGTGTGGACGACTACCCCTACGGCGGCGAGGACGGCCAGGATCACTGGCTCGCATTCACCATCTCTGACCGTGAGGGTGTCACCCCCGGTGGTATCGAGTACGGTAACAACTGGCTGTGCCTCATCCGTGGTGCCGGTGAAGGTGCCGCTCAGTGCCAGAGCTTCGTGACCACCATGACCACCGATGAGGCTGTCGGCAACTTCGGTCACAAGGGCGACACGAACCTTGAGATCCCCATGGACGACCAGGGTCGTGAGATCTACACCCTTGAGATCACCTTCGACGGTTCTGCTTATGATGTTAAGGTGAACGGTCTTTCTGTCGCCGGTGTTGCTGACGTCAGCACCAAGCTGAACGAGTGGATCGAGAGCGGTGAGTACTATGTTGGTATCTCCGTACACTCCGGTGTGAAGGACGCTTCCTCCGCCCTCACCATTCTGAAGTACGGTACCTCTGCCGATGACGCTACTACCCCCGTCGGTTCCGACACTCTGGAGCCTGAGGACAACGGACTGGTCTTCGGCGAGCTGAAGAGCCCCGATTCCGTTGCCGCTAACACCCCCGCTCTGCTGTTCGACGCTACCAAGCCCACCTTCAAGAGCGATCCCGATGGCGTTGACATCAAGCTGACCGCTCAGGGTGACAACTCCTACCACATCACCGCTACCGGTCCCGCTCCTTACTGGCAGTGGGACATCAAGTCTGATCTGACTTATGCGATCACTGACTTCCCTGTATTCTCCATGGTTCTGAAGAACTTCTGGGGTGACAACGGCGGTATCTACTACTGCGCCGGTGACATCATGTCCTGCAACGACAATTACAAGACCTCTTGGTCTATCTACGACGATGGCTGCATGATGTTCGGCGAGGACGAGGAGTATTCCCTGGTCGTTGTTGATCTGGCTGATCTGGAGCTGATCGACGATGTTATGAAGGCAAGCGACGGCCGTATCCACAACGTTCGTCCCTTCTTCTCGGTGACCGACACCACCGATCCCGAGATCGCTGAGTGGGACGTTATGTACATGGGTTGGTTCCGCTCTGTTGAGGAGGCTCAGCAGTACGCTATGGACAGACTGCAGATGGATCCCGTGACCGAGCCCGATGAGACTGAGGCTCCCGACACCCAGGCTCCCGAAACCAACGCTCCTTCTGCTGACACCAACGCTCCTTCTGCTGATACCGGCGCTGCCGTTGGTACCGGCGCTGCCGACGAGACCACCGGCTCTGTCGGCGGCGATGATACGGGTTGCGCTTCCGTGGTTGGCTTTGGTGCAGTTGCTATTCTGGCTGCTGCCGCTGCTGCTGTGGCTCTGAAGAAGAAGGACTAATTTCCGACTTCTGATTCCCGCATGAATCATGAATCCATTTGCCCCTCCGCAATTCGCGGAGGGGCTTTGCTATTTTGCACAAATCCGACGGGTGTTTTTTTGCGGAATGACGATTGTCAAGCGGGGAAAAATATGGTATAATGAAAATGTATCCAATTGGATGCAATGCATTGAAAGGAGACTGCTCTATGAAGAAACGACTTCTGCTTTTGCTTCTGTGCGCCGCTCTGTTGACGGCGATGGTGATCATACCGACTGCTCCGACAGCCTCCGCCATGGATATGGAGGGGGATTGGACCACCTACCGATTTGCCAACGAATATCCCGATCCGGATGATCCCTACGATCCAAGCGAGATGTATTATAGACCTGAGGCCGGGTATCATTACACGACGGAGGGCTTTTCGGTGATTCCTGCCGACTATAGGAATACCACGCCTGCGATGACTGTCATTACCAAGGAAAAACAGGAGGTCAAGAAGGGCGTTTACCTCACGTTTCGCGTGGATGATTTCAGCTACGATGGTGGTAACGGCGCCGACGAGTGGATCGCGCTGACGCTGTCTACGGAAGACAAGGTCGCCCCGGGCTCCCTTCAATATGGCGGAAGCTGGATGACTTTGATCCGCGGTGAAGGTCACGGCGATTGCAAGAATCAGATTTACTTGACCGCCCCCTCGACTGAAACCTCGCAAGGCACATTCTTGCCTGCCGGTTCCCACGAGCTTTCTGTCCCGATGGATGACCGGGGGCGCGAGATCTATACCCTGGAAGTTACTTGGGACGGCTCTGTTTACGGGATGAAGCTCAACGGTGCGGCCGTGCCCGGCGGGGAAGAAGCCACTGCCCTTCTGGAAAAGCTGGATGCTAACGGAGAGTTCTACGTCGGCATCCATATGCAGGCCGGCGTCAAGGACGGAACTGCGGCGTTGACCATACTCAAATACGGCACCTGTGAGGCCGATGCGACGACGCCTGTGGGAACCGACAGTAAGGATGTCGGACCGGGCTGCACTCTTCCTGCCGAACCCCGACCTTCGGATCAGGTGCCCAGGAACCAGCCTGCTATTCTGTGGAAGCCCGAGGCGAACACCAGCCTAAGCGGGCATAACTGTAATCCGGTCACGCTGGGAGATAGGACGTGGCGGATCCAAGCGACGGATTCCGAGGCTTTCATGCAATTTGCCTCCAAACGCAGTCAGAACTATCTGGCGCAGGATTTCCCTGTGTTCGGTATCATGCTTCGTAACTATCGGGGCGAGGATGGCGGGACGCTGTGGTATGCGGCAGGGGAGGTGACCGGGCCTCAAAACGACTGCACCATGCCCTTTTCCATCCAAGACGGGAAAATGCTTGAGGACCATGCCACCGGCATGGAGTATATCTTTATTCCCATGGACTTGACTGATTTCTGGGAGGGAACCATCCACGCCATTCGCCTGGATTGGTTTTTGCCCGATCCCGAGAACCGCGAGTTTGACATCTGCTTTGCAGGTATGTTCCGCTCGGTGGAGGAGGGGTTGGAATACGCAGACGAGTATCTGAGACCCATTTGCACCGGAGGACTTCCGCTTGTAACGGAACCGTCCACCGAGACGTCCGTTTCCGACGGAGAAGTTGAGAATATTCCGGGTTACGTGACGGTGGCCCCTGAGACCGTCGAGCCTGCTTTAGAGGGCACCGCCGATGCGGTAGATAAGGATCGGGCTGTCAACGAAATTCTGAGCAAGTACGGTTGCGCAAATACGCTGGGGGGCGGTATGCTCCTGATGCTGGTAGCCGCTTGCGTGGCACTGAAAAAGAAAAATTAAACGAAAATTTTAGGGGTGTCTCAAATTTTGAATTTGAGACACCCCTGTTCTGTGTATGGTTCGGTACGAATGCGCATTTTTCCCAAACCAAGCCATGCAAAAACCCCGCCTGCCATACGCAAGCGGGGTATCGGGTCACGAATTCTTGGAATCATTGGACGCCTTCGCCTTGTGGCGATGGTGGGGGTCGATGACACGGGCTGTCTTGCCTTCGGGCTTTTCGGTGATGTCACCGGCGCGGGTCAGCGCCCACTTGGTCATCATGGGACCAAAGATCTCGTAGATCAGCACACCGAAGAGCACCACGAACCGAACCGTATTGCCGATGGTGGTGCCGCCGAAAACGGCATCCCCCGTCACGGTACTGACCATACCCAGCGCCACACCCGCCTGGGGCAGGAGGGTGATGCCCAGGTATTTCACGGTCTTATCATCGCAATGCACGGCTTTGGCACTGCCAAAAGCACCCAGAATCTTACCCATGGAGCGGAACAGGATGTAGATCACACCGATCAGAATGAACACGGGCTCCTTGAAGACGGTCAGATCCAGGCTGGCGCCGCTGATGACGAAAAAGAGCACGAACAGAGGCTTGGTCCACTTCTCGGTTCTCTCCATCATTTCCTCGGAGGTCTTACAAAGGTTGCAGAAGACCGTACCCAGCATCATGCAGGTGAGCAGGGAGGAAAAGCCGATGTGAATACCGCCCACCTCAAAGTGCAGCATGGCCAGCGCCACGGTCAAAAACACGAAGGTGATCATCAGGGTCAGACGGTTGCTGTGAGAATGAAAGTGCTTCTCGATCCAGGACAGGATGGCACCCAGCACCGCACCCAGAAGCAGAGAGAGTACAATCTCCAGAAGGGGCTCTACCGCCACCGAGATGACGCTGAGCTGACCGCCCTGGAGAGCCTTGGCCACGCCCATGGAGACTGCGAAGAGGATGAGACCCACCGCGTCGTCCAGCGCGACGATGGGAAGGAGCAGATCGGTCAGAGGACCCTTGGCCTTGTACTGACGCACCACCATGAGGGTGGCGGCAGGGGCAGTGGCCGAGGCGATGGCGCCCAGGATGATGCAGGCAGGCAGGGGCAGGTAGTCCACACCCGTGACCGCGATGAGAAGAAAATGTACCCCAATCAGCGCGGCATCCACCACGACGGTGGCCACCACAGCCTGGATGATACCGATGACGGTGGCTTTCTTACCCGTATGCTTGAGATCCGACAGGCGGAACTCGTTGCCGATGTCAAAGGCGATGAAGCCCAGGGCGATATCCGAAATGATGGTGAAGGCACCCACGGGGGCAACCGTACTGTTGAAGCCGAAGCTGAAGCCGCCGATCACGAAACGGCCGATGCAGTATGTACCGATGAGCACGCCTGCAATGAGGTAGGCGGTGACGTCGGGGAGCTTGAGGCGCTTCAGTACACGGGTCATCATGAGTCCCGCGAACATACATACGGCGATGCTGAGCAGAGTTTGAATGGTTGTCATATTTTCTCCTTGCCCGAGGGTCGCGGGCGTTGTAATGGTAGGATAGGGAGCGCTGACGAACGGATTCAAAATGTTTTTTGAACCGTATATGAATCTATGCGAACAGAAAGCATTATAGCAGAAACCCGCCCCAAAGTCAATGAATAAAACGCCGAATATTCATCAACTTGAAGCGGGTATCATGGGAAGTTTGACAAGAACCGGTTTTAATCGACAAATAACATAAGGCCGTAAGCGATCTCCTCGGCATAGAGCCTGTGACCCGTCCCGTTGGGGTGCCAGGGGTCAGCGAAAAAGTAGGGGGCACGAGCCTCCTCGGGCAGGGGGGCCAGCAGAGCGTTCATCTCGGCGTTGCAGTCTACGAGGGTCACGCCCTGCTCGGCGGCTACCTGCCGCATGGCCTCTACGTAATCGTCGTAGGAAATTCCCCGGCTGTTGAACGGATCCCCACCGATCGGGGTGACGGTATGCCACAGGATGCGGGCGGTCAGTCCCCGCTGCAGTTCCAGCATACGATGCAGGGCGGTCGCGTACGCCTCGGGCGCGGGGGACTGCAACCAGTCGTTGATGGTATGGCCCTCAAAGAGGATGGCGTGGGGCGAAAGGGGGGCGATATAGCGGTCAAAATACTGATCCGCGTATTTCCCAACGGGGCAGGAGCCAATGCCGCAATTGACCAAGGCGTAGGGGCCTGTGTACAGTTCCACACGGTAAACGAGGATACGGCTCCCCGCCGTACAGGAGACCGTCAGCCCCTTCGTTTCTCCGCTAGATGCAATGAGGTGCGCCACCCGCATACGGGTGTTGTAGGCGCCGCTTTCGCTTTGGAGGGTCACCGTTGTGGGAGCGCATTCCGCGGCGGATAGCTCTGCCTCCGCCTCATCCTGCTCTGCCATGAAAAACACCCGCGCCAGAGAAAAGGCGTTGGGGAGGGTAAGAGGCTTCCCCGCCTCCACGGCAAGGCCCTCCATCCACTCGTATTCCGCGCAGGACGAGCCCGTCTTGCGGTTCAGCTCGTCCCGCAGAAGGTTAACGTAGCAGGGAGGAGAAAAGGGCAGGGGACGCAGATCCCCACAGCAAACAGGGGGCTGAAAGTGCTTTTCGGCGCCGACCCCCTCGCCCCACGTATGGGAATCTCCGATGACGGGTATGATGCGAATGCTCACGGACTCATCCTCCTTGTTCGGATACTGAAAATCCCCCGCGGACTGCGAGGGATTCCAGGGTCGCTTTTTGAGACACAACCACAAATACTATTATAGCACATCTCCAAACAAATTGCAATGCATTTTCGGCAATTTGACTTTTTTCTATATTATAAACAAAAATATTTTGTCAACTTCGTGTATTTTGGATATTGCATTTCGGAGAAAAGTATGCTATACTATAGTCACATCAAGGAGGTACAGTCCAATGGCAAAGTAAGACAAACGACTTTGACGAAGCCGAACGAGCAGAACACAACGGGATCCGAACAAGACGCAAGACGATGGAAATAGAGTCGGATCCAAGCGATGAAAGCCAATGTGTTGTTACGGGCATCAAAGTCACTCGCCACTCGCCTTTTGCATAACAGCCGGCTCCCGGGAGAAAACAAACGGTATTCTTGTTAAAGAAAAAATAAAATCAGATGTGTTTCAAGCCACGGCATGGAGAAAGCAAGAGGTAGATTACGAATAGGAGGATAGCCAAAAATGATGTTAGATACTAAGAGCGAACAGAAATGACCCTTGGTCACGCCTTACAACCGTGGTCAAGGGTCATTTCTCTTTTTGTTTGCTTGGATAATTTCAAAACCTATTGACAAGCTTTTCCCTATAGGGTATAATACATGCAAAGTCCCCTGTCCGGGGTAAATACTTACTGTAGCCGATTGCAAAATGATCAAATTGGGGTTTATCGGACGGTTCATAATCTCCATCGTAGGGGCGAACTGTGTTCGCCCGATACTCCAAAATCTATATATACCAACACTTTTGAAGGTTGGCGGGCGAACACAGTTCCCCCCTACGGAGTGGGGGTATCTGTTCGACAAACCCCAATTTTCCAAATTATGCAATCACCTATTAACACTTACTACACAAGGAGGCACCCACCATGACCCCTGCCGTACACAATCTTCCCTTGAAGATCATCCATAATTTCCCCTATCCTGCAAACGCGACCCTTGACGAGAAAAAGTCGGTGGTGACGAACTATCTTCTGGAGATGCAGTCCCGCGGCTTCGGCGGTATCGTGAGCAACGTTTGCACCCGCAACTATACCCAAGATCCCGAGGAATGGGAGGTCTTCGCCTTTGTTGCCGACGAATGCGAGCGGCTGGGGCTCCGCCTCTGGATCTACGACGAGGACGGCTATCCCAGCGGTGCGGCGGGCGGTTTGACCATCGCCGAAAACCCCGAGTTCGAGGCTACCGCTGTGGTCATGGTCAAGGAAACCATTGGTGCGGGCGAGGAAAAGACCCTGGACCTCCCCCGCGGGCATCAGCATTTCCTCTACGCCGCCGTATACCCTTGCGATGGGGAAGGCAACCTCATTTCCGACGAGACCGGCAAATACGCTCCTGTCGATACCGCTGATTGCCGCTACTCTGCCGAGGCGGTCTCCCTGCACAATCCCTTGAACACCCCCGCCGTGGCGGTGGCCTTTGTTCGCAAGCGCCTCTATGAGGGCACCCACAGTGTCCATAACGTATTCCAGTGCCGCCGCTACATCGACGTCACCAATCGGGACGCCGTGGCCGCCTTCCTGCGGAATACGTATGAGCAGTACGCAAAGCAGGTTCCCGAGCATCACCACGCGGGAGCGGGACGGGTCATCCCCAAGATCGGTCAGATCGAGGCGGTGTTCACCGACGAGCCCTCCCTCATGGGCTGTTACATCAACAAGGGGCTGTACCCGGCCACGGTCAAGGATCCCTTTGATGCCGAAATGTCCCTTTACCCCGTCCTGACCTACGGCCGTGACGTGGAGAATGCCTATGCCTCCCGCTATGGCCGCGACCTGTTCCCGGATTTCGCATCCATCTTCCTGGGGGACACCGATGCCGCTAAGTCGGTGCGCTATGACTACTACACCCTTCTGTCCGATCTCTACGAGGAGAGCTTCTTCTCCCAGATCTCGGATTGGTGCGCTCGCCACGAGATCAGCTTCTCGGGGCACCTACTCCTGGAGGACGACATCCGCTTCCATACCGTCTTTGAGGGCAACTTCTTCTCGCTCCTGCGGCACATGCACTTCCCCGGCATTGATATGCTCCAGTCCATTCCCTCCATGCTCTGCCACAGCGACTACGCCTTCACCCCCAAGCTGGTGTCCTCCATCGCCCGCGCATACAACCGTCCCCACGTCATGAGCGAGGTCTCGGCCCACGCCCAGGGCGGTAAGGTCACCCATGACCAGATGTACGCCTCCCTCTGCGCCCAGTATGCCCTGGGTGTGGATACCTTCACCTACTACTACGGTGAGCGCTTCATGGATCCCGAGACCTACACGAGGTACAACCACGCGCTGGGCCGCATCGATGCCGTCATGGCGGGGCGTACCGTGGCGGATGCTCTGTTGTACTACCCCATTGAGACCTTCCGCATGCACCATCGTCCCTCGGATGCTCAGTACGGCAGCTATACCGAGGCAGAGAATGCCTACAAGCTGAATCTGATGGCCATCCAGAACACCCTGTTGGACAACCAGATCGATTTTGACTACGCCGACTACGACGTGCTTTCCCGCATGACGGTCTGCGAGGACGGCACCCTTCTCGCGCCGAACGGCTATCGCTATTCGACCCTGATCCTGCCTCCCATGGAGTACACCCCCGCCATGGCGAATCTGCTCTCGGACACCGCCGCCTGGGGCAATGTCATCCGCGTTGGGGAGGATTCCACCGCTATCAGCGAGATCCCCGATCGCCTGACTCGCCGCGCTCTGACGGCCGAGGGTGCCACCCACGGTGTGCTCCGTCTGGTCAGAGAGACCGAAAAGGGACGCGCTTGCCTGCTGGTCAACACCAACGAGGAGGCTGTTACCGCCCGCTTTACCGTTGCAGGGATGACTGCACCTGTGCTGTACGATCCCTTTGCGGACGCCGAGGTGGCGTGTGTGTTTACACCCGACGGGGACGAGTTCGGCTTTACGGTTACCTTGGGGGCTTTGCAGAGTTTGATCGTGAAGGAGGAATGACCGTGTATACCGAAGATTCCGCCTACCGGGAATACCTGCAAGACCGTCCCGGCCTTATTCAAATGAGCGATACCGAAAAGCGCCTGTACGCCTCCCGTCCCAAGGCCCACAAGACCGATGCCTTCCAGCCCTGTGACATGACCCCCGACGACGTGGATTACGAAATGTCCTTTTCAAAAAGCAAAAAGGTGCTGGAGATCCATGGCATGAATCAGGAGAGTCTGGAGCATTTCGTCCTGCATTACGGCTCCACCTATGAATTCATTCACTTCTTTCACTGCCAGAAGATTTCGGATTTCTCCCCCTTGGAGGATATGCCCAACCTGCGGGACGTGAATATCACATGGAACAACTGCGCCACCCGCCTGTGGGATCTCTCCCGCAATCCCCGCTTCATGGGACTGGGCATCATCGACGCCAAAAAGCTGACGTCAAACGGCCTCCCCCTGCTGGAAACGGGCAAAAACAACCTGCGCGAGATCTACGTCAGCGGCGATATCTTCAACGGCTATCCCATGAAGGATCTGAACTGCTTCGCGGGGTTTTCCATGCTCCGTCATCTGGCTCTTAATCAGATCAAACCAGCCAATAAGGATACCTCCTTTCTGGATACACTCCCCGTTTTGGAGGAATTCGACTTCGACCCCGGGATGCTTACCACCGAGCAGATCGCCCGCCTCTGTGCCAAATACCCCGACCTCGGCGGCCGCTTCATGGGGCCGTGGGGTGTGGAGTACAACACCACGACTTATATCCGCGTCAGCGGCTACCGTAAGCCTACCCTGGAAATTCCCAAGCAACAAGCCGCACTGGACAGGCACGTGGCCAAATTCAACGCTCTCGTGGAGCAGTACCGTGCGGAGTTGGACCCATAATTACCCGATACAGTCAGCATCCTTCCTGCGGGGAGGATGCTTTTTTCTTGCATCCGTAAACGAATTGTAAACAAAAGCCCCTTTTCCTTGACAAATCCGTTGGGGTCTGTTACAATGTATAGTAATTATAGAGCCAAAGCTCGGAAAGGAGATGGTAGTCAACCATGGACGGAGACAGTAGTACCGACGGGGATAATTGCACCTGCACGTGCAGTATGAGCCGCAGCTACATCATTTGTGAATATTTGTGCTCGTGTATGCCGCCATACGCGATTTTTCGGCGTGCCTGCTTTGCTCGGACTTGATCCGACGGGACAGGTAGGCCTTTTTGCGTTTATTTTTTCGAGTACCCAAAAATCTTTGTGAATATTTGAATTGGAGCTTCATATCATGTATGTCCAGATCATCATCATGGCCGTGTGTCTCTTGATGTCCGCTTATTTTTCCGCTACCGAAACCGCCTTTTCGACCTTGAGCAAGACCAAGCTCAAGACCCTGATCGAAAAGGGCAACAAGCGCGCCTCTCTCGCGCTCAAGCTCAGCGAGAATTACGATCGTTTGATTTCCACCATTCTTATTGGTAACAACCTGGTCAATATTCTTCTGTCTTCTATTGCTACGGTGTTCGTTATCACCTTGTGCGTGAAATACAAGGATCAGACCTTTTCGGACAATTACAGCACCCTGATCTCCACCGCCGCCGTCACGGTCGTGGTGCTGATCTTCGGTGAGATCACCCCCAAATCCATTGCCAAGAACCGCCCCGAGGGCTTTGCCATGTTCTCGGCTCCCCTCATGCAGTTCTTTATCTGGATCCTCATTCCGTTCAGCGCCTTGTTCTCCCTGTGGACAAAGCTTGTGGCCAAGATCTTCCGCGTTAAGGCCGACAGCAAGATGTCCCAGGAAGAGCTTCTCATGCTGGTGGAGGAGGTCCAGGAGGAGGGAACCATTGACGACGAGGAGGGTGACCTGCTCCGCAATGCCATTAACTTCACCGAGCAGAAGGCCGAGGATATTCTGACCCACCGCGTCGACCTGGAGGGCTTTGATATCGAGACCCCCATGGAGGAGATCGGTCAGATCTTTGAGGAATCTCGCTTCTCCCGTCTCCTGGTGTACGAGGAGAGCATCGACAAGATCGTGGGTGTGCTTCATTCCAAGGACGTGTTCACCGCCAAGGGTCTGACCGACAAGCCCCTGGAGGAGCTGATCACACCTCCCCTGTTCATTCACAAGGGTGAGCGGATCGACGATCTGCTCCGCGACCTGCAGACCAACAAGTCCCATCTGGCCGTGGTGCTGGACGAGTACGGCGGTACCCTGGGTATCGTCACCATGGAGGACATTCTGGAGGAGCTGGTGGGCGACATCTGGGACGAGCACGACGAGGTGGTGGAGGACTACAAGGAGATCGCAGAGAACACCTTCCGCATCGACTGCGGCGGTAGTTTGGAGGATTTCTGCGAGTTCTTCGATCTGGATATTGAATCCGACAACATCACCATCAACGGCTGGATCATGGAGGCCATGGATAAGATCCCGGCCTGCGGCGACCGCTTTAGCTTTGAAAATCTCGATATCACCGTCACCGAGACCGATTACCATCGCGTGTCCACCATTCAAGTGGTGCGCCACGAGATCGAGGACGACGAGGACGAGGATGACAAGAAGTCCAGAAAGGACAAGGATAAGGATAAGGAAGACCGAGACCGCGAGCATGATCGTGACCGCGACGATGACGAGGATGACCGCGGAGACCGTGACCGCGAATCCAAGAAAAAGAGCAAGGATAAGGCGTCGGTTTGATGCTTTGCTTCCCATAACGAAAGCACCCCGGACGGCTGTCCGAGGTGCTTTCTGCATGGTATGGGGTTAAAAATCCAGTTCCTCGCCCTTGTGGTTGGTAAACCTATGGGTGATGCCGTCCTTGGCGAAGGTCAGGGCGGTGCCGGTGTATTCACCGGGCTTATGGTTGCCCTTCAGGGGCTCGGGATGATCCTGATGGGTGGCGGTAAGGAGTGTCTTGAAGGTCGGGATGGGGGCGCCGTGGTAGTCAGAGTCGGGCTGGACGCCTACCTTGTGCTCGTGACCGCAGATCAAAAGATCAATGCCGATCTGATTCAGGGAAGCGATCCAGGCCTCGTAGATCTCGGGGTTTCTGTCGTTGAAGGGGCGGTCGGTGCGGGTGAAATTGATGTGGCAGAAAGCAACTCTGCGGGTGATCCCCTCGGCGGCGTAGGTGTTTTTTGCATTGGCGACAAGGCCTTTAAGATAGGCGGTCTGGGCATGGCGGAAGCCCACGTAATCGGCTACGCCGCCGTACTCGATGCTGGCATCGGGCTTGTCCTCGCCGCAGTCCAGCACCACGCCCCAGATCTTGCCCGCGCGGAAGGTGTAGTAGGTGGCGCCCCCGCGAGTGGGGATGTAATTCGTCAAATGCTCGGCCATGTAGCCGCGGGTGTCGTGGTTGCCGCGGACGTAGAGGGCAGGGAAGCGCCCGCCCGTGACGGCGGCGGTGAGGCGGTGCAGGGTGATGATCTGCTCTCTCGTGGCGGCGGAGTCGCCGATGTCGCCCAGCAACACCAACAGGTCGATATGGGGGCGGAGAAGCGCGGTTTCGGCGGGGGTCACCGCGTCGCCGTGGGTGTCGGCCAGGACGTAGACCTCCACGGGACCCTCGGTGGGGATGGGGGTGAAGTCGTAGTCGTAGGCCTCGGTGGGCTCGGGCTTGGGGTAGTAGTTGCAGTGATCCGCCAGGGGGGCGAGGTGGACGCGGTAACGGCGGGTCTTATCCAGGAGAGCCATGGGCACCTTGATCTTGTGCACCTCGGTGTCGGTACGCATGACGCCGTTTATATTGTCGGTGAAGGTCAGGCCGTCCACCACGACCGAGGCCAGGGCATTTCGGCGGCAGATGAGGATGATCTCGTAGTCCTGTTCAACGAGGAATACCCCGGGATGGCAGAGCAGGGTGGGTTCTGCCATGGGAATCAGAGGTTGGGGGTGAGGCATGTCAATTCTCCTTATCTTCGACCTTGTCCATGTAGGGGGTAATGTCGATCTTGGCTAGCTCGGAGGCGGGAATTTTGGATTTGGCACGCTCGTAGTACTGGATGGTATTGCGGAGCATGAGGGTGAACTGGCTCTGGGGGTTACGCCCCTCGGCCTCGGAGACGTAGATCAGCTTGCGGAGAAGATCCTCGGAGAGGCGGACGGGGACGGTGTAGGTTTGTTTCATGAGAGAACTCCTTTCGGGAAGAAAATCATGATTAGAAAGGTTTAAATTTGGGTTTATCGGTGAGTTTATTTGCACCTTTCTGTCCATGGCGACAGAAAGGTGCCCAAAGAGCGCCACCTAAGGAAGGTACCCACGGTACCTTCCTTAGGTATCTATCCCCCT
>JAZSBH010000165.1:0-5146 GCA_045602325.1 Eubacteriales bacterium
AGCGACAACGCCCACTATACCCTGCTCAACTACCTGTTCTTCCTGGTCGTGGCGATTGTAGCCTGCTCGCCCATCGTGCCTTTCCTGACAAGGAAGCTCACCTCTTCCGCACAGACCGGCGGAGCCGCGGGAGGTTTAGCCCGTGCGGTGGCCAATGTCGCGGCCGTGGTGGTGCCCGTGGCGCTTTTGATCCTCTCGGTGCTGGCGCTGGTTGGGGATAGCTATAATCCGTTCTTGTATTTCAGATTTTAATAAATTTGGGTTTATCGGTGGGATGGCACCGACCTAAAGCCTCCCTCCGGGAGGGAGGTGTTACGCCCCTAGGGGGTGGCCGGGGGGGGCCGCGTGCCTGTAACATACGCATTTTTTTCGTGTAAGAACAATATGTTTTTACTCGCGCATTCTCCCTCACCCGACTTCGTCGGGAGCTCCCTCCCGGAGGGAGCCTCAGAGAGCAGTCGCTCCCCGTTAAATTGCAATTTGAAATTCAACACAACTTCAAGAGGTAAATAACCTATGAAAGATAAAACCACTCCTTCCCCCCGTCCCGCTGTGTCGGACACGGCTAAGACGCTGGGGCTTATCCTCCCTGTTCTGGTGCTCTGCGTGGGCTTTCTGCTGGGACTCTGCTGGTTTTTGCGCCCTGCCGAGTCCGAGACCGAGAAGCGGGAGCTGACCAAATTTCCCACCTTTACCATCGACTCCTTCCTATCGGGCGAGTTCACCGATCAAGTCTCCTTGTGGTACGCCGACACCTTCCCGGGGCGGGAGGGGCTCATCAAGGCCTACCACGGCGTGGAGTCCCTGTTCGGCATCCGCGGCGAGCAGTTCCAGCAGGGGGATGTGGGCGACGTAGTCCCCGAGGGGCAGATGCCCCAAGGCCCTGTGGATGAGCCGGACCGTCCTGCATCGGGTGGGGAGAGCGGTGAGAAGGTAGGCGGCTACTACCTGTCGGGAGACACCGCCTACGAGCTGTACGCCTACTCCGAATCGGGTGCCCGCACCTACGCCTCCCTCATGAACAAGGCCGCCGAGGCGGTGGCGGGGAAGGCTACGGTTTACGATCTCATCATTCCCCTCCACTACACCTACGCTCTGGGGGCCGACGTCCAGGATTCCATGGATCTTCCCGATGCGGGGAAGGTGATCTCCTATATGTATTCGGGCATGAATCGTGAGGTGCATACCGTGAACGTCCACGCCGCCCTCATGGCCCACCGCGACGAATACATCTACTTCCGCACCGACCACCACTGGACGGCTACGGGGGCCTACTACGCCTACGAGGCCTACTGCAAAGCGGCAGGCATCACCCCCACACCCTTGTCCTCCTACGAGAAGCTGTCCTTCGGCGGCTTCCTGGGAACTCTGTACAGCAAGACGGGTCAGCCCGCGGCCATGGGCGGGAATCCCGACACGGTGGAGGCCTATATCCCCAAGGGCACCAACGACGAGTACATCTACGACGCGAATGGCGGCGACCGTACCCGCTACCGCGGCGGTGTGGTGCGCCGAGACACCGACAGCTTCTACCAGGCCGCGGCCTCCAAGTACAACTGCTTCCTCATGGGCGACCATCCGCTGATCGAGATCCATAACGAGAACATTTCGGTGGATCGGAAGGGAACTACCGTCCTTTTGGTCAAGGAGTCCTTCGGCAACGCCTTTGCTCCCTTCCTGGTGGACAGCTACGAGCACGTGTACGTGGTGGATTACCGCTACTACAACGGCACCCTGTCCGAGCTGGTTTCGGAGAAGGGCGTGGACGACGTCATTTTCCTCAATAACATCGTCGCCGCAACGGGCGGGGCGAGACTTGCGGAGATGGAGGATTTCATTCAGTAAAATGTGAGATCGTGGATGCGTCTATGACATCATGTGCTCGGAAAATCTACATAATAAAGGAGATCGTAATGGAACATATCAGCGAAATTTTCATGTGTCCCAAGTGCGAATGCGGTGTGACGCCCACCTTGCTGTGTGATCAATGTGGGACGCAGTATTCCCGTCAGCATGGTGTATATAATCTCATTTCTCTAGAGCTGTCTTCCGAACAGGAATATCTGTATAGAGGGGATATGCAAGAAGATCTGAATTCCATATTGGGTGAAAGCTATTTGTCCCAAAGTTTCTCTGCCGAATCAGAGAATCTGCAAGGATTTGATGAGCGAGAGAATGAGGCGTCGGATCATTACTACTCCCTGTTTAACGAGGAAACCAAATTGGCGTTTGAAAAGCAGGATGAATACATGAGGCAGGTAGTTGCATCCCTGTCCGGTGTCGTATGCGACTTGGCAACCGGCAGCGGTACTATGCTTCAAATGATCTTGGATTCCCATAATCCGCAAATTACGGACATTGTATGCACGGACATTAACGAGTTGGAAATGATCTGTACAAGGTATCGAAGAAATGGTTCCCGAAATGATGTCAGCTATATAGTTACCGACGGAAGATATTTGTCCTTCAAGGATAATTCCTTTGATTATGTGACGTCCTTTGCGGGATTCGGTAATATTCCTGATGCGGAGAAGGTGGCTTCCGAGATATATCGTGTTCTGAAACCAGGTGGAAAAATTCTTATAAAGGGCAACTATATTGAAAAAGAGAGTCGTAGTTTTGAACTGGCTAAGAGCGTTGGAGTCGAGCGCGGTGTGGTTGAAGAATTATTGATGGATGATTTGCGATCTGCCGGTTTTGCGGATATACGTTCTACTGTGGTGGCTGAGGCTATTTGGGCAGAAAATCCGTATGACCTGATCCCAGCCGCCGGAGATACACAGAAATTTTGCATTATCGAAGCAAGTAAAGCATAACATAGTATGGGAGCGCAGACGGTGGTTTGCGCTCTTTTTTACGTGAGTGCGCAAAAAAGAGACCCAAAAACGGAAGTTGAATATTTTCACTTTGTGAAAAATGAAAATAAAATTTCCGAAATTGGAAAAATATATCCTGAAACCTATTGACAAATCCTCCGAAATGGTGTATAATGGTGCCAATGAAACGAGGGCGGCTTCCGAGAGAGGAATGACCGCGGTACGGAGGAGAATTATGGCAACCAAATCCAAGAAACCCATCACCCCTATGGTATCCTACGACGCTGACCGAGAGGAGAAGCGCAAGGCGCTGAAAACCGCCATGAAGCAGATCGAGAAGGACTTTGGCGAGGGCGCCATCATGAAGCTGGGCGCGAATCCCCACATGGCGGTGCAGTCGGTGCATACCGGCTCTCTGTCCCTGGACATGGCACTGGGTATCGGCGGCGTGCCCCGCGGCCGTATCATTGAGATCTTCGGGCCTGAGTCCTCGGGTAAGACCACCGTGGCTCTCCACATCGCCGCCGAGGTGCAGAAGGCCGGCGGCGAAGCCGCTTTCATCGACGCCGAGCATGCGTTGGATCCCGTCTACGCCAAGGCTTTGGGCGTGGATATCGACAATCTGCTGGTCTCCCAGCCCGACTGCGGTGAGGATGCTCTGTCCATCTGCGAGTCCCTGGTGCGCTCGGGGGCTGTGGACGTGGTGGTGGTGGACTCGGTGGCCGCTCTGGTGCCCCGCCAGGAGATCGAGGGCGACATGGGCGCCGCTACCGTGGGTATGCAGGCGCGCCTCATGTCCCAGGCCATGCGTAAGCTGTCCGCCGTCATCTCCAAGAGCCAGTCCGTAGTCATCTTTATCAACCAGCTTCGCGAGAAGGTGGGCGTGATGTACGGCAACCCCGAGACCACCCCCGGCGGCCGCGCGCTGAAGTTCTACGCCTCGGTCCGTATCGATGTTCGCCGCACCGAGCAGCTTAAGCAGGGCAACGAGATCTACGGTAACCATGTGCGCTGCAAGATCGTCAAGAACAAGGTGGCGCCCCCCTTCAAGGTGGCGGAGTTTGACATCATCTACGGTCAGGGCATCTCCCGCTCCAGCGAGGTTTTGGATTTCGCCATTGAACTGGACATTATCAAGAAGTGCGGCTCCTGGTTCTCCTACAACGGCGAGCGCCTGGGTCAGGGTAAGGACACCGTCCGCAAGCTGGTGGAGGGGGATCCCGCCTTCATGGCCGAGCTGGAGGAGAAGGTACGCGTCGCCTCGGCCGAGACCGACCTGCTGGCCGCCAAGGAGTTCGAGCTGGACGACGACGAGGACGAGGACGACGAGTTCGACATCCGCACCCTGGGTGAGGACGACGAATAATGGCGGATCGCGATCACCGCAAATATTGCGAGAATACCGATGGGGGAGAGGACGCACCTCGCCCCCTGAAGGCGTTTCGGTTGATGGATGCCTTGGACGGGGGAGCACCCCGCAGAAAG
The DNA here is from genome assembly GCA_045602325.1 of Eubacteriales bacterium. GTDB lineage: Bacteria > Bacillota > Clostridia > Oscillospirales > CAG-272 > CAMEON01. The sequence goes on from JAZSBH010000165.1 coordinate 4,302, forward strand.
GCTCCTGCAAAGCCCCACGAGGGGGAGATTCCTGCCCGGAAAGCGGCGGGAGAGCTGTCAGTCGGGGTAACTGCCCCCCGCAAATCCTTGCCTGTTTCTCCGAAGCCGCCCCGTCAGCCGGATCCTATGCCCGTGTTGGCGGAGATTCCTGCGGGCGGTTACCACGTCCTCTCGGTGACCCCCGAGGGGGAGGGGGAGACGGTAGCGGTGGTGCTGTCGGTGCCCGATACCGAAGGAGGCAAACCAAGCCGCGTCAAGCTGCACCTGCTGGTGGAGCAGTACGCTGACCTGGGAATCAAGGTGGGCGGGCTGACTTCCGAGGAGGCGGATATTCTGCTCACGGCAGGGAAGCTCTGCGCCGCCATTCGGCGGGGGATGGGGTTGCTTGCGTACGGCGATCAGTCGGCTCAGCGGCTGTCTTACAAGCTGACAGCCAAGGGGATCGACCGCGAGACCGCGATGGCGGCCGCGGCTTATCTTGCCGAACACGGCTACATCCGGGAGGATGACACCGCACGCCTTCGTGCCGAGCAGGGGGTACGCAAGGGCTGGGGAGCGCGCCGCATCTGCGAGGATCTGCGGGCGCGGGGCTTTACGACCGACGCCGTGGAGGATGCCATGGAGGCGATCTCCGAGGTGGATTTTCCCGAAAACTGCGCCGCCGTCATCCGCAAAAAGTATGGTTCTGTCTCCGATGATCGCGCCGCCCGGCAGAAAATGACCGCCGCCCTCATGCGCTTGGGCTACGATTTGGATGAGATACGGGAGGCTGTGCGGCGGATCTTGCGGGAAAAATAGAAGCATTTTTATTTGGGTTTAAAGTCGGAGGCCAAGCGGTTAGGAAG
>JAZSBH010000166.1:0-15155 GCA_045602325.1 Eubacteriales bacterium
CACCAGAAACCCTTTTGAAAAAGGGTTTCTGGACTTCCTAAAACTTTCAAAAAGCATTGATAAACAACCCTTTTTGAAAGTTCTTGAAGGGGGTCTGGGGGGAACTTCTTTCAAGAAGTTCCTCCCAGACGCTCTCCTATAAACCCAAATTTGAAAGATAGCTGAATAGTTACCTACGCATTTGACAAGCGGTAGGTCAGTCCCGTATACCGCATGGACTGGCGGTTGTTATCCACCATGGTTCGGACGATATCCTCCCGTCCCACCAGGATCACCATGCGGCGGGCGCGTGTGACGGCGGTATAGAGGAGGTTACGGGTCAGGAGCAGAGGCGGAGCGCCGTACATGGGCACGATGACAAAGGGATATTCCGAGCCCTGGCTCTTGTGGACGGTGACCGCCCAGGCGTGCTCCAGCTCGTCCAGCATCTCGCCCGTGTAGGTGGCTTCCTTGTCATCAAAGCGCACCACCATCTCCCGTTCGGCGGTGTCGATGAACACGATGGTGCCAATGTCTCCGTTGAACACGCCGCTCCCCGCGGTCTGGTCTACGCCGTCACCGCTCTCCCACTCGATATCGTAGTTATTCTTGGTCTGCATCACCCGGTCGCCCACGCGGAAGGTGGTCTCGCGGAATTTCAGCTCCCGCTTGCCCTTTTCGGGAGGATTCAGGGAGGACTGGAGCAGGCGGTTGAGATTCTCGGTGCCCGCTTCGCCCTTGCGGGAGGGGGTGATGATCTGGATGCCGCCCTCGGTTGCTTTACCGTAGGTACGGGGAAGGCGGGTCTTGCAGAGATCCACCACCGTCTCGGCGATCTCGCGGTCTGTACGGCGGTAGAGGTAGAAAAAGTCGTTGTTCTTCACTCCAAGATGGGGGTAGGTTCCCTCGTTGATGGCATGGGCGTTGGTAACAATGAGGGATTCGCGGGCTTGACGGAAGATCTCGGTCAGTCGAACCATGGCGAAACGGCCGCTGTCTATGATGTCGTTCAACACCCGTCCCGCACCTACGCTGGGAAGCTGGTCGGCGTCACCGATGAGGATCAGCCGTGCCCCGGGCTTGATCGCCTTACAGAGGGAGCTCATGAGGCTGTTATCCACCATAGACGCCTCGTCCACGATAATGACCGATTCGTCCAGCAGATCCTGCTCGTTGCGGCGGAAACGGCCGTGGCCGCCCCCCTCCTCAAACTCCATTTCTAGCAGGCGGTGAATGGTCTTGGCCTCCATCGCTGTGGACTCGGACAAGCGTTTTGCCGCCCGTCCCGTGGGAGCGCAGAGAGCGACCGACATATCCATGGATTGAAAGATGTGGAGCAGAGCGTGTACCACGGTGGTCTTACCCGTACCGGGGCCTCCCGTCAGCACCATGACACCGTGGGACAGGGCGTCACAGATGGCGCGCTTCTGCTCGGCGGCGTAGGTCATTCCCTGATTCCGTTCCTCCCGCTCGATAAAGCGGTTGACGTCCCCCGCGTCCACGGCGGGACAGAGCTTGTCCAGAAGGAGCAGCTTGTCGGCTATGTATTTCTCCTGCTGATCGGTGGCGGCGTCGAAGATATAGTCCTGCCCGTTATAGCGGCGGCATACCAGCCGTCCGATATCCAGTTGGGCATCAATGGCGGCTGTTACGCGGTCCGCCTGGGTATTCAAAAGCCGCACGGCGGCCTCGGTCAGCTTTTCGCGGGGGAGGCAGACGTGACCGTTCTGGGCGGCGTTGGAGGTGAGCAGGTATTTGACTCCGCTCATGATCCGATCCTCTCCCTGGGGGTCAAGCCCCAGAGACATGGCCATCTGGTCAGCTCGCTCAAAGCCGATACCCTCCACCTCATCGCAAAGGCGGTAGGGATTCTTTTTGGCCATATCCACAGCCGCCGATCCCCATTGCTTGTAGATCCGCACCGTCATGGCTGCGCCGAAGTAGTCTCGGAAAAACATCATAGCGGAACGGATACCTGCCTTCGCCTTGAAATCCTCTGCGATCTCATCGGCCTTGCGACGGGAAATGCCGGGCACATCGCAGAGCCACTCGGGGTGATTCTCCATCACGTCCAGCGTCTCATCTCCGAAGGCAGATACAATGCGCTCGGCCAGCTTGGGACCGATGCCCTTGATGGTGCGGGAGGACAGGTAACGCAGAATGGCTGCCGAATCGGCGGGCATGTCCCGCTCGTACTGCTCCACCTTGAACTGGCGGCCGTACTTGGGGTTATGTACCCAATTCCCCCACAGGATCAGAGAATCCCCGTCACTGACGTAGGGCATGATCCCACAGGCGGTGACGATATCATCCTCCAGCCCCACATCCATGACGGTGTAGCCGTTGTCTTCGTTGCAATAGATGATGTGCTCAACCGTGCCCTTGAGTTGGGTCAAACCGTCCTTGGGGGCAGTGGATCTCTGCTCCGGGGGCTCGGGTAGGTCTATGGGGGGAAACCAGGGCGAGTCGTACATACGCTGCGTCCTCCTTTCGCGTATATTTCATGGATCGGGTATCATAGACGGCTCCAGAATGCACACTTCGGCGCCATAGCGCTCTGCCAGCACGGCGTATTCCTTCTTCAGTTCGCGTCCCACACCCATGCGTCCGTCCAGAAGCTCGGCAGAAACCACTAAGAGAACCGTTCTTTTCCGCCCACCGCGGGGGACACGTCGTGCCTCGCAGAGCAAAATATCCAGATCGGTCACATCCGTCATGTTCCGGATCAGCACAGCCGAGACGATCTGCTTGGGGATCAGTACCGACTCGAATATTGCGTGTAATATACCGTAAAATCCGATCACCGACAGAGCGGCAATAAAAACTTGGGTAATGGTCTGCTTGACGTCCATAACTGACCTCCAAGGAATTGATTCAGTTATCAGTATATGGACGGCAAGGGAAACGCGTGCGGAAGCATGACAAGGGACGGCGGCTTATACCGAAAGCACACCGTCCCTTTGGAAGATTCCGTGATTACAGCAGCTCGGCCTTCAAAATCTCGGCCAGATCGGTGGCCTCCCAGGGAGCCTTCAGATCCTCACGGCCCATGTGACCGTAGGCGGCCAGGTCGCAGTAGATGGGACGGCGGAGATCGAACTTCTGAATGATGGCGGCGGGACGGAGATCCACGTGGCGGAGCACGGCGGCCTCAATGTCTGCCTCGGAAACCTTGGCGGTGCCGAAGGTATCCACCAGAACCGACACAGGCTTGGCCACACCGATGGCGTAGGCTACCTGCACCTCGCAGTGGGTCGCCAGGCCGGCGGCCACCACGTTCTTGGCAATGTAGCGGGCGGCGTAGGAGGCGGAACGGTCCACCTTGGTGGGATCCTTACCCGAGAAAGCACCGCCACCGTGACGGGCGTAGCCGCCGTAGGTGTCCACGATGATCTTTCGGCCGGTCAGACCCGTATCACCCGCAGGACCGCCGATGACGAAACGACCGGTGGGGTTGACGAAGAACTTAGCATTCTCGTCCAGCAGGTTAGCGGGAACGATGGGACGGATGACCTTTTCGATCATGTCCTCACGGATGGTCTCCAGGGAGACATCCGCAGAGTGCTGGGTGGAAACAACCACGGTGTCCACGCGCAGGGGCTTGCCATCCACGTATTCTACGGTGACCTGGGTCTTACCGTCGGGGCGGAGGTAGTCCAGCTCGCCGCTCTTGCGAACCTCGGTCAATCTCTTGGCCAAAGCATGGGACAGGGAGATGGGCAGGGGCATGAGCTCAGGGGTCTCGTTACAGGCGTAGCCGAACATCAGGCCCTGGTCACCGGCACCGATGTCCCGACCGTCAGACTCACCTGCCTTGGCCTCCAGAGACTTGTCCACGCCCATAGCGATGTCGGGGGACTGTTCGTGGATGGAGGAAATGACGGCGCAGGAATCGCAGTCAAAGCCGAACTTGGCGCGGGTGTAACCGATCTCGCGGACGGTATCGCGAACGATCTTCTGGAAGTCCACGTATGCGTTGGTGGTGATCTCACCCATGATGGCCACAAGGCCGGTGGTGCAGAAGGTCTCGCAGGCTACGCGGGACATGGGATCCTGGCGGAGCAGCTCGTCCAGAATGGCATCGGAAATCTTATCGGAAATTTTGTCGGGGTGACCTTCGGTCACGGATTCGCTGGTAAACAGCACGGAACGGTTGTCGTTGATCATAATTCTATGTCCTTTCTATGGTTGGTATCGTTGGGCGATTCAATCGCTCGTTGTTAGTTTGGAGAAAAAGCCCTCTGTCCGAGAGAGGACAGAGGGCTTTTTCTTTGTCATTTCTCTCATCAATCAGGTATTGGCACCTTACCGACATACGGCAGGTTGTCGTGACTTCGCAGGGCCTGTCCCTCCGTCACTCTGGATAAGTATTGGATGTTTCGTAAACCGTTGGTCGTTGATCGTCGATCGTCGATCGTTGATTACTTATGCTTTTCGTAGTTCTTCAGTAGCAGAGTCAAGCCACGCTTGGCAGACTTACCCTGGGAATCCAGAGCACTGGCAATCGAGTCGGTACCCTTCTTCAGGTTCTCCAGAACCACATTGGTGATAGCCCAGTCGCAATAGTAGCCGAGATCCCAGATACGGTTACGGACGATGTAGTCCACCATGGCGGCAGAGGCGGGATCCTGGGCGGCCTGGAGCTTGGTGGCAACTTCAAAGAGCTGAGGAGTGACGTTGTCGTAGTTGTAAGTAGCCATAGCCTCCAGGATGGTGCCGACAAACTCGGGATCAGCCTCGGTCTTACCCACCATCACGAAGGGAGTGGCACCGTTCACGAAGGACAGATACTCCTTCTGGTTGGTATCGTACTTCGGAATGGGCAGGATGCCGTAGGGATCGTCCATCTCGCTGAGGAAGGTGGTGATCTTGGACAGGCACATATCCACGAACATGGCGCGACCCTCGGTAAATACGTCGTAGGTAGTGGCGTACTGGCTCAGATCGGTGACAAAGTATGCATTCTGCTCAATGATGATCTTATAGATCTTATCGTAGATATTGGTTACCTGCTCAGCGGTGTAGGTCAGCTCGGGGGTACCGTCCACGATGGTGACAAAGTTACCGTTCGCACCGTAGTACAGGCTGAAGGGCACATCCATCATCCAGGAGGACAGATTGTAGCGGTCGTTCTGGAAGTCCAGCTTGCCGTCACCATTCAGGTCAAAGGTGACGTCCTTACCGTACTCGTACATAACATCCAGCGTCCAGCCGCCGTTATCGGTAAGCTCGTTGAGCTCATCAACGTTCTTGCCCAGCTCGGTCATCATCTTCTTATTGAAAACCAAGCAAGCGGACATCAGCATGGAATCAGGGTCGATATCACCGGTGATAACGTAGGTCTTGTCATCGATGGTCAGGTTCTCGTAGCACCCCTGATCCCACCACTCGCCGGTCAGATCCATGGATGCGATCTCGCCCAGATTATAGCAGTAGTTGTTCTGGGCACAGGATGTGAAGGAATACTTGTGACCGGTGTAGACGTCGTAATCATCCAGGCCGCTGGTCACCTGCAGACGCATGGTGTCGTTGACCGCCTGGTACTCCATGTCGTAGTACACGAACTCCACACCGAAGTCGGTGGAGACCACGGTATTGCGCTCGTAGATCAGGTCATCCAGCAGGTCGCCGGTATACTCTTCCACGTAGAACTGCTCCAAATTATCGGAACGAGTCAAGAAGGTGAACTCGCGATCGAAATTCTCTTTTTCAACCGTGTTGTATGCCAGTTCCTTCTCCGTCTCGAGCTCTGTCGTTGCGGACGCACTATCACCCTCGGTCTCGTCGGGTGTTTCGGTAGTCTGACCGCAGGAAACAGCGGTGAAAAGAATACCGGTGATCATGAGAAGCGCCAGCAGGAAAGACAGGCTGCGTTTCATAACAGCAGATTTCATTACAAAATTACCTCCAAAAAAGAATGGGAATCATTACTTTTATTATACAGGAAAAATGTTCAATTGTCAAGTGGTTTACACCTTTTTACAATCGAAATCAATCAAATTTGTCCACGTTCTGCAGAATCTTCTCCAGATTCCGTTCAGTCGACTTACGGCTGGATTTCAGCTGGGACGCGATCTCGGGGCGCTTAGCGCCCAGCTGGTTCTTCACCAGGTTGGTCACGTCCAGATCGGCGTAGTAGCCCAGATCAAACACACGGTTACGGATGATGAGATCCACCATACGGGCGGAGGCGGGATCCTGAGCGATCTGGAGCTTGGTGATCACCTGGAACATATTGGGGGTCACGTGCTCGTAGTTGTAGACAGCCATGGCCTCCATGACGGTGCCCACGAACTCGGGATCAGCCTCGGTCTTAGCCAGCATGACCAGACCGGTGGAGCCGTTGACGAAGGAGGTATACTCCTTCTGGTACTCGTCATACTTAGGAATGGGCAGAATGCCGTAACTATCCTTCATATCCGAGAAATACTGGGGGATCAGCTTCAGGGTCAGCACACTGAAGAGCGCGCGGCCTTCGGAGAACACGTCAAACATGGTGTCATACTGGGACAAATCTGTTACGTAATAAGCGTTATCTTCGACCATGACACGGAAGATCTTCTCGTAGACACTTGTCACCTTGTCATCGCTGTAACTCAACTCAGGCGTACCGTCCACAGCGGTCACAAAATTGGCATCGGAGCCATAGTAGAGAGCGTAGGGTGCCGCCATCATCCAACCGGTCACACAGAAGCGGTCGTCCTTGTAATCGATCTTGCTGTCACCGTTGAGGTCGAAGGTGATGTCCTTGCTGTAATCGTGGAGAGCATCCAGCGTCCACTTACCGTTTTCGGTCAGCTCGTTCAGAGCGTCCACGTCCTGACCCAGCTCCGTCATCAGATTCTTATTGAAGACCATGCAGGAAGAAATACGCATGGAGGAGCAGGGGTTGATATCACCGGTCATAATATACGTCTTTCCGGAGACAGTCAGGTTCTCGTAGCACGCCTGATCCCACCAAGGATTGGTCAGATCCATGGACGTGATCTTGCCCATATCGTACAGATAATTGTTCATGGCCAAGTTGTTGAAAGAATACTTGTGGCCGATATACAGATCGTAATCGTCCAGGCCGCCGCTCACCTGCTGCTTGAGTGCTTCGTTGATCGCGGTGTAGTCGTCGCCCTTGTCGTGGAAGACAAACTCCACACCGTAATCTTCTGCAACCACGGTATTACGCTCGTATATCGAGTCAGACAGCAGATCGCCCGTCATTTCTTCAGCGACGAAATCCTCTTCGCAATCATGACGGATGAGCACCGTAAACTCACGGCCAAATTTCTCCTTCTCCAGCTGGGAATAGGGAGACTCGGTCTCGGTTTCGGCAACGGTTCCGGCAGAGGTGCCGTTATCCTTTCCCGTCTCATTGGGGTCTTCCGCGGTCTCACCGCAAGAGACAGCGGCAAACAACACGCTCACCGTCATGAGAAGTGTCAGAGACAGAGCGAGAATACGCTTTGTATTTTTCATGATAAACCTCTTGATATGTATTTTTTGAAGCAAAAGAGTATCGGGGTGAGATAGCCGCCCCTGATATCAGAACAGTGCGCCGAACGCGGCAACAACGCCGTAGGAGATCAAGGTCATGACCACGCCGGCGATCATGACGCCGAGCAAGGCAGACAGCATGGATTTCCAGAATTTCATGTCGAACAGCGCCGCCACCAAGGTGCCTGTCCAGGCTCCCGTAGCGGGCAAGGGGATGGCCACGAACAGGGCGAGCCCCCAAAAGGCGTACTTTTCAATCTTGGTCCGATTTTTTTCGGCCTTTTCAAACATTTTGTTCGCCACTTTATTGAAAAAGCTTATGCGGCATTTGGACATCCATGTCAACACGGATTTCACGAACAACAGGATGACGGGCACGGGAAGCATATTGCCGATGACGGCAATGATATAGGTCTGCCACCAGGGGAGACCGAAGCCTGCTCCGAGGGGGATCGCACCACGGAGCTCAATGATGGGGAGCATGGAGCAGAAGAGGACGCAGAGCTCTTCTCCTACCGTCTCCAAAAAGAAATTGGATATGGCTTCTTTCATGGAAAATAACCTCGGAAATATGGTTTTCGTGTCAGGAGGGCTCTCCAAAGAGCCCCTTAAAGTTTTCAAACCACGTAAGCTTAGGCACCCAGGAGAAATCGCCGTGAAGCAAAGTCATAAACAAGGTCAGCAAGACCGTCAGCAGCAACACTCCACAGAACGTCACGCAGACACTGCGCAAAATCCGCTTTTTCTTTTCGGCGGGATCCCAGACCGCCTGCGCCTCTGCAGATGCAGATTTTGGCATGAGTTTAGCCGCATACAGAGCTTGACGAACAGGCTTATACAGGATCAGCACCAGGGCAGCGTTCACAGCGCCCTTAATGGCGTTAAAGGGTAAAAACAGCGTGGGGATCATCGCCATCACTTCCTGTCTCGTCATACCCATTTCGGATACATAGAGCGGGGTCACAAGACAGTTCAGAGACAGCATGACAACCAGCAGTGCCATGAGTGCCGAAAGCAACGCAATAATGGCACCGGACAGCTTTTTGTTGTATCGATACACCATCGCACACACCACGGAAAACGTGGCGGAGGAGGAAAAATTCATAAGGAAACCGTACCAACCCGTGTCACCGATGGTGATGAATTCTAGGACGGCGACAAGCAGGGAGACGGTAAGAGCCACCACGGGGCCAAGGATCAGGCCTGCTATAGTAATGATGGTATCCTTCAGATCGAAGGTCAGGAAGGTAATATTGAAACGGAATACGAACATGACGGCGAAGGCCAACGCGGCAAATACCGCAGTCAGCGTCAATCGCCTTGTTGTGGACAAGGATTGTCCGCGCTTGGACTGTAGCATAGTATGTTCCCCTTTCGTACAGGGGGGATATATCTTTTTTCATCCGGACTGTAGCGCGCACACTGTGATCACAGCAATGCGCGGAAGTTTACCGCCTTATGTTCCGTTATGAACCACCGCAAGACGAAGAATAGGCGAAAGTTTGCGGAGTGTAGCGGAGGAAACTTTCTGAACTCAGCTCCGCTGAGTTCGACCGTCGGCGCAGGAATCCAACCTGCTCGGCTCCCTCGCGGGAGTTCGTGGGCTATCACCACCGGTATGGAATTTCACCAATCCCCAAAGATAGAATATGACAGAAAAATAACGAAGTGTCAAATATACACAACACCCCCGCGCCGGGGCGCGGGGGTATCAACAGAGGCTTACGCCTCAATATGATTCAGAGAAGAATCAAATTACTTGATGATCTCGGAAACCACGCCGGAACCGACGGTACGGCCACCCTCACGGATAGCGAAGCGCAGACCCTGCTCGCAAGCGATGGGGCTGATCAGCTCAACGGTCATCTCAACGTTGTCGCCGGGGCGGCACATCTCGACACCCTCGGGGAGCTCGATAACACCGGTAACGTCAGTAGTTCTGAAGTAGAACTGAGGACGGTAGCCAGCGAAGAAGGGCTTCTGACGGCCACCTTCCTTCTCGGACAGAACGTAAACGTTGCCCTTGAAGTTGGTGTGGGGGTTAACGGAACCGGGCTTAGCCAGAACCTGACCACGGCGGATGCCATCCTTAGCAACACCACGGAGCAGAGCACCGATGTTGTCACCGGCCTCAGCCTGGGGCAGCAGCTTGTGGAACATCTCGACACCGGTAACAACGGTGGTCTCCTTCTCCTCAACGATACCGACGATCTCGACGGTGTCGTTAACCTTCAGGGTACCTCTCTCAACACGACCGGTAGCAACGGTACCACGACCGGAGATGGAGAAGACGTCCTCGACGGGCATCAGGAAGGGCAGGTCAGCCTTACGCTCGGGAGTAGGAATATAGGAGTCAACCTCAGACATCAGCTCGAGGATGGGAGCGTACTCGGGAGCGGAAGGATCGTTGTTAGCGGACTCCAGAGCCTCACGGGCGGAACCACGAACGATCGGAATATCGTCGCCGGGGAACTCGTACTCGGACAGCAGGTCACGGACCTCCATCTCAACCAGATCCAGCAACTCCTCGTCGGCAACAAGGTCGGTCTTGTTCATGAAGACAACGATAGCGGGAACGCCGACCTGACGAGCCAGCAGAACGTGCTCGCGGGTCTGAGCGAGAGGGCCATCAGTACCTGCAACGACCAGGATAGCGCCGTCCATCTGGGCAGCACCGGTGATCATGTTCTTAACGTAGTCAGCGTGGCCGGGGCAGTCCACGTGAGCGTAGTGACGGTTCTCAGTCTCGTACTCAACGTGACGGGTGTTGATTGTGATACCACGAGCCTTCTCCTCGGGAGCGTTGTCGATCTGGTCGTAAGCCATAGCCTCGACACCGGAGTTACCCAGAGACAGGGTCTTGGTGATAGCGGCGGTCAGAGTGGTCTTACCGTGGTCGACGTGACCGATGGTACCAATGTTAACGTGGGGCTTGGTGCGTTCGAATGTAGCCTTTGCCATTGTAAACTTCCTCCATAAAATAAATTTTTAAAAAGTTTTAAGGGTGAATGATCGGCGCTCCCCCGTAGGGGGAGTCACCAGAGAGCCCCAACCGGGGCTCATATTATAAGGATGCGGATCAGTTATTCTTACCGCGAGCCTTAACGATCTCCTCCTGGATGGACTTAGGCACTTCTGCGAAGTGGCTGGGCTCCATGGAGTAGAGGCCGCGACCCTGGGTCTTGGAACGCAGGTCGGTCGCATAGCCGAACATGCAGGAGAGGGGCACGAATGCCGTGATCTCCTCGATACCGCCATTGCCGGCTTCCATGGACTGGATCTGGCCGCGGCGGGAGTTGAAGTCGCCGATAACGTCGCCCATGTATTCCTCGGGAACAATGGTAACGACCTTCATCATAGGCTCGGTGAGGACGGGATCGGCCTTTCTCATAGCCTCCTTGAAGGCCATAGAGCCGGCGATCTTGAACGCCATTTCAGACGAGTCGACTTCGTGGTAAGAACCGTCGTTCAGGGTGACCTTCACGTCAACGACGTTGTAGCCTGCCAGAACACCGGTCTGCATAGCGCCCTGCATACCGTTGTCAACTGCGGGAATGTATTCCTTGGGAATCGCACCGCCCACGACGGCGTTGACAAACTCATAACCCTTACCGGGCTCGTTGGGCTCGATGGTGATCTTGACGTGACCGTACTGACCGGAACCACCGGACTGACGCTTGTACTTGGTATCCTGATCGACTGCCTTGCGGATGGTCTCCTTGTAGGCAACCTGAGGCTTACCGATGTTGGCCTCAACCTTGAACTCGCGGAGCAGACGCTCTACGATGATGTCCAGGTGAAGCTCACCCATACCGGCGATGATGGTCTGACCGGTCTCGTCGTCGGTATAAGCACGGAAGGTAGGATCTTCCTCAGCCAGCTTGGCGAGGGCGATACCCATCTTCTCCTGACCTGCGCGGGTCTTGGGCTCGATAGCCACGCGGATAACGGGCTCGGGGAACTCCATAGACTCCAGGATAATGGGATGCTTCTCATCACAGAAGGTATCACCGGTCGTGGTATTCTTTACGCCGATAGCAGCGGCGATGTCGCCGGTGTAGCAGGCTTCGATATCCTGACGGGTGTTTGCGTGCATCATCAGGATACGACCCAGACGCTCGCGCTTACCTCTGGTGGAGTTGTAGACGGTCTCGCCGGCGTTGATCATACCCGAGTACACTCTGAAGTAGCAGAGCTTACCCACGAAGGGGTCGGTCATGATCTTGAATGCCAGGGCGGAGAAGGGAGCGTTGTCGTCGGCAGGACGCTCGTCCTCGTCACCGGTATCGGGGTCAACACCCTTGATAGCGGGGATATCGAGAGGAGAAGGCATATAATCGACGACGGCGTCCAGCATCTTCTGTACGCCCTTGTTGCGGTAAGAAGAACCGCAAACGACGGGAACGATCTCGTTGTTGATGGTTGCGCGGCGGATAGCGCCCTTGAGTTCTTCGATGGTCAGCTCCTCGTCGCAGAGGTACTTCTCCATCAGCTCCTCGTCGGTGGAGGCAACAGCCTCAACCAGCTCAGCGCGATACTGCTCGGCCAGCTCAACCATATCTTCGGGAATGGGTTCAACGCGAACATCCTTACCCAGCTCGTCGTAGTAGACGTCAGCCTCCATGTTCAGCAGGTCGATGATACCGCGGAAGGTCATCTCCTTACCGATGGGGAGCTGCAGGGGAACGGGATTTGCGTGGAGTCTGTCTCTCATCATGTCCAGAACATGATAGAAGTCTGCGCCCGTGATGTCCATCTTGTTGACGTAAGCCATACGGGGCACGCGATACTTATCAGCCTGACGCCACACGGTCTCGGACTGGGGCTCAACACCGCCCTTTGCGCAGAACACCGTGACGGAACCGTCCAGGACACGCAGGGAACGCTCTACCTCAACGGTAAAGTCCACGTGACCGGGGGTGTCGATGATGTTGATGCGGTTGTCGTTCCAATAACAGGTGGTGGCTGCGGAGGTAATGGTAATACCTCTCTCCTGCTCCTGCTCCATCCAGTCCATAGTAGCGCCACCCTCGTGGGTCTCGCCAAGCTTATGGGTCTTACCGGTGTAGAACAGGATACGCTCAGTGGTAGTAGTCTTACCGGCATCGATGTGAGCCATGATACCGATATTCCGAGTATGCTCAAGCGAAAACTCTCTTGCCATTGATTTTCTCCTTGGTTTTGTGTGCTAGATTTTCAAGCAACCGCCCAAAAATCAATAACGGTAGTGGGCGAAAGCCTTGTTGGCTTCTGCCATACGGTGAGTCTCTTCCTTCTTCTTGAAGGCGCCGCCCATGCTGTTCTTGGCGTCCATGATCTCGCCCGCCAGTCTCTCAGCCATGGTTCTCTCGGAACGGTTTCTGGAATAGTTGATCAGCCAACGGAGAGCCAGAGTCTGCTGGCGCTCGGGGCGGACCTCCATAGGCACCTGGTAGGTAGAACCACCTACACGGCGAGCCTTAACCTCCAGCTCGGGCTTGATGTTATCAAGCGCGGCCTGGAAAACTTCAAGGGCATTCTGACCGATCTTCTCTTCGATCATCTTGAAAGCGTCGTAAACGATGGTCTGAGCAACGCCCTTCTTGCCGTCGTACATAACATTGTTGATCAGCTTGGTGACCAGCTTAGAGTTGTACAAAGGATCCGGCAATACATCTCTCTTGGATATAGAACCTCTTCTCGGCACTGTAACTTCCCTCCTTCATTAGTATTACATGAAATCATAGGTACTCAAAAGCATTCTTCTGTCCACGCACCGCAGGTTCTCGTACATCTGTATACACACACAGAAATTCACGAAAAGCAAACGGAGTGTTGTTGAATGAAACTGCCTTTTCGTCTCCCTCTGTCCTATTGCGGACACTCGCTTTTACACCGCGAGCGGTGGCGGGGGTCTCCCGCAAGTCCTATCTGCTAAATTACTTCTTAGCGGCCTTAGGACGCTTTGCGCCGTACTTGGAACGGCTCTGGTTGCGGTTTGCAACGCCCTGTGCATCCAGGGTACCGCGAATGATGTGGTAACGCACACCGGGGAGGTCACGCACACGACCGCCGCGGATCAGAACAACAGAGTGCTCCTGCAGGCTGTGGCCGATACCGGGAATGTAGGTGGTGACTTCCATGCCGTTGGTCAGACGAACTCTTGCGATCTTACGGAGCGCGGAGTTAGGCTTCTTAGGCGTGGTGGTGGAAACCTTGGTGCAGACACCTCTCTTCTGAGGAGAGGACTGGTCGGTGGTCTTTCCTTCCAGGCTGTTGTAGCCCTTCTGGAGAACAGGCGACTTGGACTTGTAAACGCGGGCATTGCGGCCCTGTCTCACAAGCTGGTTAAAGGTTGGCATGCTTCATTTCCTCCTTCTTCGTGAATTTTTGTGTGTATATACAGGCGCAAATCCCTTGCGGGACAAGCGGGACTGTCGTTTGGGCATACTTCGGGTATGCGCGAACAGATTAATTATAGCATAAGGTTTTCCGTTTGTCAACAATTCAATTCCGTCTTCAAAAAGTTCTCCCTATTTCACAATTTCTCTTGTCACAAAAAGGGGTTAACTGGTGATTTTTACACGAAACCGACACGCTTTGCCGCGAACCCCGCGGCAAAAACAGGTATGTAAGGGCAAACGACCCGCCCCCGCAGAACGCGGGAGCGGGAAAATTTGTTCATTCTGCCGAATGGCGGGATCAGGAAGCAGAGCTGTCGGCATTCTCAAGCTTTCCCTCGGCGGAGGTTTCCTCCACGGTGATCTCCCTGTAGCAGGACATACCGGTACCGGCGGGAATGAGCTTACCGATGATGACGTTCTCCTTCAGACCGCGCAGGTGGTCGACCTTGCCGCGGATAGCAGCCTCGGCCAGCACCTTGGTGGTCTCCTGGAAGGACGCCGCACACATAAAGGACTCAGTGGCCAGGGATGCCTTGGTGATACCAAGCAGCACAGGCTCCCCCTCTGCGTACTTCAGGCCCTCCTCGCCGGCCGCAATGCGGGCGTCGATGGCGGCATTTGCCTCCTCGAGATCAGACATATCCACGGTGGAACCGCCCAGCAGGGTGGTGTCACCGCTCTCGGTGATGCGAAGCTTACGGGTCATCTGACGGGCGATGATCTCGATGTGCTTATCGTTGACGTTAACCGACTGGGAACGGTACACCTTCTGGATTTCCTTAATGATATACTCGTACACGGCATCCAGACCCTGGATACGCATGATGTCGGCGGGAGCCTTACTACCCTCGGTCAGCGCCTGACCCACCTCGACGGGCTGACCGTCGGTGATGGCAAGACGCATACCGTAAGGAATGGGATACTTGGCCAGCTCGACCTCGTTCTCGTCGTGGACGGTAACGTCGTTCATGCCGGGCACGTCGGGGTTGGGCTGAATGTAAGCCACACCGGCCTGCTCCGCCATGATGGCGGCCTTCTTGGGAGCGCGGGCCTCAAAGAGCTCTTCAACTCTGGGAAGACCCTGGGTAATATCCGAACCTGCAACACCACCGGAGTGGAAGGTTCTCATGGTCAGCTGGGTACCGGGCTCACCGATGGACTGAGCGGCGATGATACCGACAGCCTCACCGACGCTGACCAGCTTACCGGATGCCAGGTCGGCACCGTAGCAGTGTGCGCACAGACCGTAGCGGGCGTGGCACTGAATGGCGGTACGGATGCAGACCAAGTCGGATCGTAGCCATG
>JAZSBH010000167.1:0-6389 GCA_045602325.1 Eubacteriales bacterium
CCGATAAACTGCAATTTGAACACCCATACAGAACCAACCCCCAAGGAGGCACCCATGAGTCGAATCAACTTTTCCCCCGACTCCCCCGTGGTCATGACCCCCTGCGCAAGCTACGACGATGCCACCGTAAAAGCCGCTTTGGAAGCGGTACTGGCTCCCATCGGGGGGCTGGACTGGGTACGCCCCGGCATGGCCGTAGGCATCAAGGCCAATCTGGTCTCGGCCATGAAGCCCGAGGAGTGCGCCACTACCCATCCTTCCCTGCTCTGCGCCCTGACCGAAATGTTGCGTTCCCGAGGAGCGCAGGTCATCATCGGAGACAGTCCCGGAGGCGTGTACACGGCAGCCTTCGTCAACCACGTATACAGCGCATCGGGTATGACGGCCTGCGAGGCGGAGGGCGCCCGGCTCAACCGCGATTTTGGCACGGCGGACACCACCTTCCCCGAGGCACAGGTGCTCAAAAGCTTCACCTACACCGCCTGGCTCGACTCATGCGACGCCATCATTGACTTCTGCAAGCTGAAGTCCCACGGCATGATGGGTATGTCTGCGGCGGCCAAGAATCTCTTCGGTGTCATCCCCGGCACCATGAAGCCTGAATACCACTTCCGTTTCCCTAACATGAGTGATTTCGCCCACATGCTGGTGGACATCAACGATTACTTCGCGGAGAAGGTCAAGCTTTGTCTGGTAGACGCGGTAGAGGGTATGGAGGGCAATGGCCCCACCAAGGGCACCCCGAGGCACATCGGCCTTCTGCTGGCTTCCCATTCCCCTCACACCGTAGATGCGATCTGTGCGGAGCTCATCGGGCTGACCGAGGATGCCGTCCCCACCCTGCTGGCGGCGCGGGAGCGTGGGTTGCTCCCCGAGACAGTCCACCTTCTTACGGTAGGCACCGCAGAGAATCGCCAAACAGCGGATGACTTCGCCGTCAAGGATTTCGAGCACGTAGCGGTACGCCACGGCCACCTGTTCGCCTCCAAGGGCAAGCTGGTAAGCAAGGTGCTGGGCAAGCTCCTGACCTCCCGCCCCAAGCTTAAGGCGAGCGAGTGTGTCGGTTGTGCCAAATGTGCGAACATCTGCCCGGCCAAGGCCATTACCATGCAGGACAAAAAGGCGGTCATTGATCGGAACGCCTGCATTCGTTGCTTCTGCTGTCAGGAATTCTGCCCTACGGGAGCTATGAAGGTGCATCGCACGTGGATCGCGCAGATGTTGGTGAAGAGTAAGAAATGAGCAAAAAAACGGGTAGCAAATTGCACAAAGGGTCGGGACGTGTGTCCCGACCCTTTTTTGCTCCCTCAAAACGAGGCTGTTTTTGCCCGTTTTGGGCCATATTTCGAGTGTTTTCAAAGGGAGTTTTTTGTCTTTGGCACGTCTTTGTTCGGAGTTGTGCAATATGCCAATGTCCCGGGGACATGGAACGGCGGGAGACGGGGGGGCTATCGGGTCTTATCCTCCACCGCATACGGGCGGTACGCATCCAGCAATTGTTGATAACGCACATCCTCGTCGTATATCACAAAACGGCAGGAATCCTGCAAGCGCTCCAAAAGCCACCAAATACTGTTGCACTTACTGCCATCCCATGTATTGGACATATTGAAGGTATGACCACGCAATAGCAAAGACGTATGAGTAATGACCCCATGATTACAATCATCCAGTGCCTTTCCGTGGCGGAATGCTTCTTCCAGTGCGTTGAGTGCCTTCTCTGTCTGCCCCTCCTCGCTATACAATCGGAAAAGAACCAGGCAAATATCCTCCATGGAGCTATGGCACATACCAAAATCGAAATTGGGATACAATACATTCGCCGCTGTACGCATCTGTTCCAGAATACCAATTCTTTCATCATGCGCAAGGGCGGTTCTTTGAACAGCCATCCGACACGCAAGCCACAGCATCCGCTCCATGGCATTTTCAATAAAGGTGGCTATAGCGTGAAAATCCCGCTCATCGCCATCCGGATACAGACAACAGCTTGCAAATTCCCGACAAGCCTGCATATCGGGCAAACGCTTTGCGCACTCAATGGCGCGGTCATACTCACCGCATTGGCTATAGAGCTCGGCAAGAGACGTGATCGCCTCATAACGATACTCATCCTCGGTGCAAACATGAATGACATAATGGCACAGATTCGATATCTCGGTTTTGTTGAGCTGAATATCCTCTACATCAAAGAGAGCTGAAATATACCACAGAATGATGCGGAAATCGAAGGGATACTCCCTGTATGCTTCTCGGGCTAATTTGTTTTTCCTTTCATGATCCCCCAGGTGATTATATTTCTTCAGGAGAGAGACGGTCTCCCGAATCTTCATTTCCGTCTTCTCTTCATCTCTCCCCATGAGCACGTCTAAGGACACGTCGAAAAACTCCGCCAGAGGAATCAAGAAGGTAATATCGGGATACCCCTCCCCTCTCTCCCACTTGGAGACAGACTGCGGGGCTACGCCCATATGCTCAGCTAATTTTTCTTGAGACATACCGCGTTTGGTTCGCAGTTCGCGAATGACCTTTCCAACGGTTAAATTCATGGTAAACCTCCAAAAATGTTCAGGGTGCGCAACCTGTAGGTATATGATACACCATGTACAATCAAAAGTCAACAACCGCGTAGGCGAAGAAGGTCAACGGAAAGGCGAAATTTCGCTTTTGAAGTGTGATAAACCAAAAGAGTTCGGGAGCTATGAAGGTGCATCGGATGTGGATCGCGCGGATGCTGGTGAAGAGTAAAAAATAATTTTACGAAAACAACCTCGCAAACTCGGTATTTTGCCAATCACTCCCCGCCGATGTCGGCCAAGCGACATGAGCCAGTTACTGCAAAGGAAGCCAACTCGCAAACTCCGTCCCCTGCCAATCACTCCCCGCCGACGTCGGCCAAGCGACATGAGTCAGTTACTGCAAAGGAAGCCAACTCGCAAACTCGGTATTTTGCCAATCGCTCCCTGCCGACATATAGTCCGTAAGCTTCAACTCGGTATCCCCGACGGTGACATAAACCGTGAGGAACCCGCCCCGCTCGGAGGGAGTCACCCGCCAGTCACCGATCTCGCCATCGGGAATAGACGTGAGGGGAGGCACGCCGTCGCGTCCATCTCTGGCCAACAGGATAGAGCCGTAGGTGAAGGCTACGAAGTTGTCCCCTGCCCGATTGGAGCCTTGGGGAGCGGGGTGCTTCACAAGGGGAATGTCAAAGCAGATCAGCCACTCGTCCCCCTCGGTGATATTTCCGCAGAGGCGCAGGTAGGTCCCCGCTTCCCCCATCACCATATTCTTGGGATTATGGGCGGCACCGCTGCGGGCGTCCATGATCGTGAAATCCTCGGCAAAGGAGGGTATGCGCAGAGAAATAACGAAGGGCTTTTCGGCGGGGATGCTTCCTTCCACCGATACCACGCGGAGGGTGGCCTTTCCCATCATGGGGTAATCGGACTCCATGGCAAGGTTCACAACGGCATCGCCGTAAGGCACGCGGACCGTGCCGTTCTCGTAGAGATTCACCGCAACACCGTCGGGCGTCCCGGAGAAGGCCAGATAAGGTGCCATGCCCAGCCCTGTGGGACCGTTGGCTGTACAGCAGGAGAGGTCAAAGCCCTTGATGTTGAAGGAGTAATTGACCTTGGGATTCCGCACGCCGTTGAAGCGGGGGAAATATTCAAAGAAGCGTCCGTCGGGCTTCAGTGCGCCGAAAATGGCATTGTACAGGCTCTTCTCCAGCTCGTCGGCGTACTTCACTTCCCCTGTCAAGCGGAGCAGCTGGTGGCACAGCCGCATCCAGTAGACGGTGACGCAGGTCTCCATCATGAGGTCGATGTCGGGGTTGGTCTGCTCGTATCGGGTGCGGTTCCATTGCTCCCCCGTACCGGGGCCAAGATTGAAGGGCGCATCCGCACCGCCCGAACCCAGGAGGGTGATCTCCTCCTCGATAACCTTGTCCCAGAACAGCTTGACCGTCTCCAGGGCCTCGGCATCCCCCGTGGCACGGTGGTACTCGCAGAGCCCCTCAAAGCAGGACATCATCTCGTAGGCCTTGGCGATGCTCTGCTCCGCCACTCCATTCCAGCCGATCTCCATGGGGGATTTCCCCGCGCGAATGGCTTCAAAGATATTCGCGCGGTCACAGCAACCGCTCTCCACAATGTAGCTGCCCAGCTCCAGGGCGGCAGGATCTCCCGTGATGTGATACACACGCATGACGGGCTCCAGGATGGAAGAGGACTCAATGCCCGCAAAGGCCCAACCCGTCTTGGTGATGAGGGTCTTGGGGGGCAGACCGACCTGGCTGTTGGTATAGCGCACCAATTTCACGCAGGCGTCCAGAGCCTCGGCACCGCCCGTCAGCTCGTAGTAAGCGAGCAGACCCATAAGGGCGTATTTCCGCTCCCACATGTCCGACCCGTTGGAGCCGTTGGGCTGGGTGTGATCGGGGCAGGTGGAGAGACAGCCATCCTCTCTTTGCAAGGACAGCATATCCGCGGCCGCCTCATCCACGATGGCGCGGAGCGCGGGATCCCCCGTGTAGGAGCAAATGAGGCAGGAAGCACGCATGATCTTGCCCCAGAATTCCCCTGTGGCGAACATATCCATGGTATTACGGAAGTAGTCGGCCAGAGCGTGCATATCAATGATCTTGAGGGTTCCCTCGGTGATGATACGGATCTTATCGTCTGTGATGCCGCGCAGAGAAACAGATCCCGCGGGCAGGTCGAATTGCTTGTCGCAAGCGTGTCGGAGCATGACGGTTCCTCCTTTGTTTCATTGTGGATAGTATAGCACATTGGGGGGAATTTGTAAAGGGGTATTTCAAATTTGGGTTTATAGGGGAGAACGGGAGAACGATTGGGAGGAACTTCTTGAAAGAAGTTCCCCCCAGCCCCCCCTCAAGAACTTTCAAAAAGAATTATTTGACAATACTCTTTGAAAGTTTTTGGGATTCTTAAACCCTTTTTTCAAAAAGGGTTTAAGCCGCCGGAGGCCGGTCTCCCGCTCCCCTATAAACCCAAATTTTTCTCCCCCTTGACAACTCCCCGAAAATCATGTATAATATTCCCGATTCCACACGGAGGTGAACACATGGCAACCAAACGCATCACCAAAAAACAAGCCGCTGAAATATCCCGCATGAAGGAAACCGTAGAGCGGCTGAAGTCTGTATACCCCGATGTGGTCTGCGCCTTGGAATGGGGCGGACAGCACGGCGGAGAATGGGAGACCCTTCTGCGGGACAGCTGGAAGCTCCTGGTCATGGGACGGCTGTCGGCTCAATGCACCGACGCACGGGTAAACATCGTCTGCCGTGAGCTGTTCGAGAAGTTCCCTACCGTGGAGTCCATGGCCGACGGAGCCATTGAAGATATTGAAGCCATCGTCCGCCCCTGTGGGCTGTATCACACCAAGGCACAGAACATCAAGGACGCCTGCCGCATTCTGGTGGAGGAATACGGCGGCATCGTGCCTGACGACATGGACGCCCTCCTGGCTCTGCCCGGAGTAGGCCGCAAGATCGCCAACCTCCTCTTGGGGGACATCTACAAGAAGGGCGGCGTGGTCACCGACACCCACTGCATCCGCATCTGCGGGCGGCTGGGCTTCTACGACGAGAGCCTAAAGGATCCCCTCAAGGTGGAGCGCATCCTCACCCCCCTCATCGAGCCCGCCGAGCAGAGCGACTTCTGCCACCGCATTGTCCAGTTCGGAAGGGATACCTGTATGGCCAGAGGGCCACGGTGTGATGTATGTCCGCTGAAAGATTTGTGTCATCACGAAACGAATGCTTAACCAAGAAAGGGGTTTACCATGTTACAGACACCCTTTGGGATCATACGAATCACAGCCGACGGAGTTCTGCTTGATTATGAAGCGGTTCCCCGCGTCTGCAACTGCCGTTCCGTCCAAGAAAAGCCCCTCGCCGGCAATTACTGCATCACCATCCCAACCGCAGGACGAAGCACCATCCAATGCGAAGTTGATTGGTGTCGTGAGCCCATTCGCAACACGGGAGATTCGGGCGAACGGTATCTCTGCGCAGAATTCATAGACGGCCGTACCGTGCTGACCGTCGGCATTGAGGACGACAATCTTGCTTTTGAATCGATACGGCGCGACAACGGCATGGCCTACCGTATACTGCAACCAAACGCTACGGCAACGGTCGTCTTTGGTATTGCGTGGGCAACAGATTACGAGGACGGCGACGTGCGGACATGGCTAGCGGCTGATCCAACATGAATAATAAACATCCACCCGCCAAGCGCAATGTCATTAAGTTAAGAAAAGAACCAAGTTCAGAAATGGACTTGGCTCTTTTTTTGCAAAAAAGTTAAAGAATTTTTGAAAAAGGGGTTGACAAAAAGGAAAAAGTGTGCGGGCGA
>JAZSBH010000168.1:0-20510 GCA_045602325.1 Eubacteriales bacterium
TTTCTTTGTGGGCGGGTCCAAGGGCCAAATCCCTTTCTCACTCTTTGCCATTCCAGCAGTAGGTACACAGCTTTTCGGGGGGGAGGCCGATGGACTTGATGACCCCCTCCAGGGACTGGAATTCCAGGGATGCAAAGCCGAATTTATCGCAAATGCTCTTACGGAGCGCCTTGCCGCGCTCGGTATTCGTGTCACTGTACTCGTCGATGTGATTGAAGCCCTCGGCACCCTCCAGCTCCATAATGGTACGGCGGGTGATGAGCTCCATATCACTGGTGGAGCGGGAGAAGTTGAGGTACTTGCACCCGTACATGATGGGCGGGCAGGCGGATCTCATGTGAACCTCCTTAGCGCCGTTGGAGTAGAGGAAATCCACCGTCTCCTTGAGCTGGGTGCCGCGCACGATGGAGTCGTCCACGAAAAGCAGCTTTTTGCCCTCAATGAGCTCGTGAATGGGGATCTGCTTCATGCGGGCAACCTTGGCGCGGTCGGACTGCTTCTGGGGGGTAAAGCTCCGCGACCAGGTGGGGGTGTATTTGATGTAAGGTCTGGCAAAGGATGCGGTGGACTTGTTGGCGTAGCCAATGGCGTGAGGGGTACCCGAGTCGGGCACCCCGCTGACGTAGTCCAGATTGGGGGCGTTGCCCACTTCCATATCGTGCTCCGCCATGATCTCTCCGTTGCGGTAGCGCATAGCCTCCACGTTGATACCCTCGTAGTTGGAGGTGGGATAACCGTAGTACGACCACAAGAAGGCGCACATTTTCATCTCCTTGCCGGGAGGGTTGAGCTGGCGGATGCCATCCTCGGGGGAGAGCTCCACGATCTCGCCGGGGCCCAGCTCACGGGCAAGCTCGTAGCCCAGCTTGAGGGACGCGAAAGACTCAAAGGTCACGCTGTAGCCATCCTCGCCCTTGCCGATGATGACGGGAATGCGCCCCACCCTGTCGCGGGCGGCAATGAGGTGCCCGTCCTCCTTGAGAATAAGAATGGAGCAGGTGCCGTCGATGACCGACTGGGCGTACTTGATGCCCTCGGCAAAGCTACCCTTCTGGTCGATCAGCGCCGCCACCAGCTCTACCGTGTTGACCCGACCGCCCGTCATGGCGTCGAAGTGACCGCGGCTCCCCTCAAAGTAGAGGTCTATGAGATTCTGTGCGTTGTTGATAATGCCGATGGTGCAGATGGCGTAGGTGCCCAGATGGGAGCGGATGAGCATGGGCTGGGGATCGGTGTCGCTGATGCAACCGATGGCCGAGGTACCCGACATCTCGTCAAAGATGGTCTCAAACTTGGTACGGAAGGGGGCGTTGGTGATGCTATGGATCTTGCGCTGAAGTCCGATCTCGGGGTCATAGGCCGCGAGACCGCCGCGCTGGGTTCCCAGGTGGGAATGGTAGTCGGTTCCGAAGAACACGTCGAGAAGGCAATCCTTTCTGGAAGTGATGCCGAAAAATCCACCCATAATGTTTTATTCTCCTTAGGTATGTGCGTTGAGATGCGAAAACAATCGTTGTAGGGACCGGCGTCCTCGACGGTCCGCTTTGTCAAATGGCAATCAGCCGTTCAGCTCATCCTGCAGAGCCTTGTCCTTAGCCAGAACGGCGGCGGCGTCCTTGGCCTTTTTCTCGTCCAGCTTGGCGGCAAGGTCGGGATCGGAAACACCCAGGATCTGAACAGCCAGCAGGGCGGCGTTGGCAGCACCGTTGATGGCTACCGTGGCCACGGGCACGCCGGTGGGCATCTGGACAGTGGAGAGCAGAGCATCCATGCCGTCCAGGTTGGAGGACTTACAGGGAATGCCGATGACGGGCAGGCTGGTACGGGCGGCGATGGCACCGGCCAAGTGGGCGGCCATACCGGCGGCACAGATCAGCACACCGAAGCCGGCCTCACGGGCTTTTGCGGCGAATACACCCGCCTCGTCGGGGGTTCTGTGAGCCGAGTAGATATGCACCTCATAGGGCACGCCGAAGGACGCGAGCATATCCATGGCCTTGCGAACGATGGGCAGATCGCTGTCGCTACCCATGATGATTCCGACTTTTTTCATGTTGTTACCTCCAAAATGTTTTGCAAAAAATAAGAGGGCACACTTATGCTCTGACGAGATAAGTGTGCCCAGACGGTCGGCAATATCGGGAGTAATCCCTTACGGGATGAGGCGGGGGCCTCGGCTCCCATGCAGATTTCTGTTCCACTGTGGTAGGCCCAC
The DNA here is from genome assembly GCA_045602325.1 of Eubacteriales bacterium. Classification (GTDB taxonomy): domain Bacteria; phylum Bacillota; class Clostridia; order Oscillospirales; family CAG-272; genus CAMEON01. The sequence continues at coordinate 2,216 of JAZSBH010000168.1, forward strand.
AATCATCCGTCAGTCGCAGAAATCAAATTCCTTGGTTAGTATACCACAAATCAGGAGATTTGTCAAGGGATGACGGAGAATTGAGTCGATTTTATAGGTGTAGAAATTCCACGAAAATTGCGGAGGTTTCTTGTGGGGTTTTACAAATGCCGCCCATCAGGGACGAGTGACCTCGCTCCCGCCCCACTCCACGACGGTGAAGCCTACCCGCTCGAAGATTTCAAACTCCTGCGGCTCCATCTCCACGGCCTCCGCGGTGGGGTAGTAGGCCATGAACACGCGGAGCAGAGAATCGGGGTTAGGGTCGATCTCCAGCACTGCGCCCTCGGTGTAGGCTTCGGCCTGGAAGGCGATCACATTATAAGGATTCTGCTCCATGCGGGGGAGCCAGTAGATGATGAACTCGTTTGCCTCGCGGGGAGTGAGTCCCTGCTCGGCGAGAGCCCACTCCAGAAACTCAGCGGTATCCTCCCCCTTCACACAGAAGCCCCTGGTGAAGTCGCAGTCCATGTTCTGGATGCCCTCCCAGTAGAGGCAGTAATATTCTTTTCCATCAGGGAAAACGAGGGTGCCGTCAGGGTTGGCAGTGAAATTGTCCCAGCCCTTGTCGTAGGCGGGGTAGGTGCAGGTCAGCTTGCCATCAACCGTCAGCTTGACCGATACCTCGGTGGGGACTTCGGGATAGAGGTAGATGACCGGCTTTTCGGGGACGGCTATGGGCATATAATCAATGGTCAGTGCTTCCCACACGGGATCGCCGTCGTAGGAATCCATAGGCCGGTTCGCATCGTAAGTAAACTCCACCTCGTCGCCCACGCAAAAATCAGAGGCATTCTCAACAAGCAGATGCATGGTCTCTCTTCCACCATTGACATACACCCGCACCGCAATGACGTTGTCCATGGGTTCCACGGCGGTGTACTCCACCACGGTGCCCCACAGTTCACGGATATCGGGCTCCGCAGGCGAGGTCTCCACGGGAATGGTTCCGTCGGCGGGAATGTCTGGAAAAATATACGTCTCGATGGCTGTGTCAACAACTCCGATGGGAATATCGTCATGGGGCAGAATGGTTCCCTCCTCGGCGGTGTCCCCGAAGGGCTCCTCCAGGAGCCAACAGCTCGTGAGGGTCACGGCCAGGGTCAGAGCCAGCATAAAGGTGATGAAACGGATGTGCTTTTTCATAGTCTCGGTCTCCTTTCGTCAGGGCTTGGGACAGATGCGCTCGTGGTAGAATTCGTGGATATGATCGCCGCATCCTTCCATGATCTCGTTGCCGTTCTCATCGGTTTCCGGAGTAATCGGCACGATGTCCTCCCGCGACAGACAGAGCCAGCCCTCATCGTCAATGCTCAGATACCCACCGTTTCCGATTTCCCGTTCGGCAGCGCGGAAGGCCTCCTCGGTCACCGTTGCCAGATACCGGGAATACTTCCCCTCATGACTACCATACAGATTCTTTACCGTCCTGTCGGCGTTGAGGGTAACGCTGTAACTCTCGTAGGTACGGTATCCATAGATCATAAACTCGTATCGGACGAAAATATCGGTTACGCCATTGACCCCGTAGCTGATCTCAATGTCGAAATGCTCCCACGCAGGAAGGTCGTAAACCACCAGAAGAGCTGCATCGGAGATTTCCCGGATCTGCCGCTCCTCCTCCGAAAGCCCTGCATAAGGATCGGCGGTCTCGGGCACTGTCTCGGGCTGTGTCTTTTCCGGGTCAATCTGAATACTGCTTTCCACGCTGGTAGCAGGGTAGCGGACGATCGTCTCGTTATTGGTGAACTCAGGAAACGGCTCCTCCAACAGATCACACCCCGCGAAAAGCAGAGCCACCGTCGCACATAGCATAAGCAAGGATAGATATACGGTCTTTTTCATGATTGCGATCTCCTTTCCTGTATGGAAGTCTTCACCTATATAGACGACATTTCGAACAAAGCAGACACCGAAACACGGAAAATTTTCAAAATTATCCTTCCCAAATCCCGTCGTAAACGAATTCCGCGCCGCCGATCATGTAGAGTCGTCCCGTATCCGTGCCATCCAAGGCGTAGATGACGGTCAACGCACCGCCGTCCAAGAGGACGGTGATGGGGGTATCGGACGGGCAGATCCCGCGGGAGACGGCGGCAGCGACTGTGGCGCAAGCCCCCGTCCCACAGGCGAGGGTCACCCCGCTTCCCCGCTCAAAGACCCGCATCCGCAGGGTGGTCTTGTCCACCCGCACGACGAATTCCACGTTCACGCCCCCCTCCTGCGAGGCAGACAGGAACGCGCCCTCCGCCGCAACGTCCACCGAGGCCAGATCCTCCACAAAGCAGACCGCGTGGGGATTGCCTACCGACACGGGGATGAGGTGGTAATGGGTGTCCTTGGCGCGGATGATCAACTCAGCCTCCCCGAACACAGGCGCGCCCATATCCACGGTGACAGCGGTCACGACCGCATCCACCTTCCCCGCCTTTACCGCCAGAGACAGCGACTTGATCCCACTCCCCGTCTCCACGGTCAACTCGCGGGTATCGGGGGAGATCAGCCCCCGCTCGTAGAGGTACTTCCCCACACAGCGGATGGCGTTGCCGCACATCAGCCCCTCGCTGCCGTCGGCGTTGAACATCCGCATACGGGCGTGGGCGACGTCCGAAGGGAGAATGAGCACAAGCCCGTCGGCCCCCACCGAAAAGCGGCGGCAGGACAGGCGGGCGGCGAGGGTCGGGAGGTCGGGGAGGGTTTCCACGGGGGTACTAAAGCAATCAATGTAGATATAATCATTGCCCAACCCGTGCATTTTAGTGAAGGGGATTTTCATAAGTAACTCCTGTCGGGAATTCGTGTTCGTGATTCAAAAAGTTCTTGAAAGGGGTTAGGGGGAAACTTCTTTCAAGAAGTTTCCCCCTTCGTTCCTCGCTCTCTTACCCCAAAGTCGCCGCCATGACCGCCTTAATGGTATGCATCCGATTCTCGGCCTCGTCGAAGACGATGGAGGCAGGGGACTCGAACACCTCGTCGGTGACCTCCATGCAGTCGATGCCGAACTTGTCGTGGATCTGCATACCAATGGTGGTATTCATATCGTGGAAGGCGGGCAGACAGTGCATGAAAACGCAAGCATCCCCGGCGTTCTGCATGAGGGCAGAGGTGACGCGGTAGGGGGTCAGCTCGGTGATGCGCTCCTCCCAGACCGAGTCGGGCTCGCCCATGGAGACCCACACGTCGGTGTAGATGACGCTTGCCCCCTTGGTGGCCACGGTAGGATCCTCGATAAACTCCAGAACAGCCCCCGTCTCGGCGGCGATGGTCTGACAGGTGGCCACCAGCTCGGGGTTGGGGAAATATTTTTTGGGGGCGCAGGCTACGAAGTGCATACCCATCTTGGCACAGCCCACCATGAGGGAGTTGCCCATGTTGTAACGGGCGTCGCCCATGTAGACCAGCTTAATGCCGTTCAGGGTGCCGAAATGCTCGCGGATGGTGAGAAAGTCGGCCAGGATCTGGGTGGGGTGGAACTCGTTGGTAAGACCGTTCCACACGGGCACGCCCGCGTATTTGGCCAGCTCCTCCACGATCTCCTGCCCGAAGCCGCGGTACTCGATGCCGTCGTACATACGACCCAGAACCCGGGCGGTGTCGGCGATGCTTTCCTTCTTGCCGATCTGGGAGCCCGTGGGATCCAGGTAGGTGGGGTGCATACCGAGATCGGCGGCGGCCACCTCAAAGGCGCAACGGGTGCGGGTGGAGGTCTTTTCAAAAATCAGAGCAATACTCTTGCCCTCGCAGAGGCGGTGGGGGATGCCTGCCTTCTTCTTGGCCTTCAAATCGGCGGCCAGGTCGAGCAGGTAGGTGATCTCTTCGGGGGTAAGATCGAGGAGCTTTAAGAAGTGACTATTTTTCAAAGATTCCATGATACTCTCCTTGGTATAAGTTTTCGGGGTCAAGCTCCTTTTTCAAAAGGAGCTTGCGGGGGCAGGGACAGAGCCCCTCGTTCCTACAAATTCGCATAGCGGCGCACCAACCCAATAGGCGGCGCGCCGCCATGCGGCGTAGTATGCGTTTTTACGTATTCGGTTTAGAACTATTTTGTCGGATCCACTCTGCCATATCAAAGCAGGTCTCGTAATATCTCTGCCCCTTAAAATTCGCAAAGGCAGTCATGATACGCACTTGAAAACGACCCTTGAACTGATGCACAAGAACCGCCCAATCGTACTCGGGATACTCCTTGGACACAAACATAACCTTGTTCTCGTAGGGGAGCTTGTCAAATCTCTCCATAAACTCGTCCGTGTTTGCACCATCATGGTTCGTAGCCACGACATAGAGATTATCCCAGACAACGCGCCGGCTCCTCTCACGCCATTTCTGTTCAGCCTCCTCCGGGGTTTTGAAATGAACAAACTTGACCTCAATATCGTCGATATGAGCGATTGGGAAAGCGTATCCCGGCCAAGTAATAAATTTCATGGGATGATCGAAATAGTGTTGAGGTCTTTCCAAAAAGCGGATGTAGTCCTCTCCATCCATGGCAATATTCACCGTAGGGGAGGTAAACCGTCTGCCCGCATCGTGATAGAACACGCCAACAAGACAGTTGTTGCCAAACAACGAAAAGTCGACCCCATCCAGTTTTTCCCGGATCTCTTGATTCAGTTTCGGGCGATACTTTGCCGATGCCTTTTTGCGCAGGAACAGGAGCACGCGGCGGGGGAGGGAATAGTTACCGTCCCGTCGAATAGAGGTATCGGATAACATTTCTTTCTCCTTATGCTTTGATAGTGATCTTACTTCTTATTCTTGGCATCCACCATAGCCTTGACCTTAATGGGCAGGCCGTAGAGGTTGATGAAGCCGGCGGAGTCAGCCTGATTGTAGTCGGACTCGCCAAAGGTAGCGATCTCCTCGGAATAGAGGGAGTAGTCAGACCAAACGCCTGCGTTGATCATGTTGCCCTTGTAGAGCTTCAGGCGCACCTTACCTGTAACCGTCTCCTGGGTCTTGTCCACGAAGGCGGCCAGAGCCTCGCGCAGGGGGGTAAACCACTGACCGTTGTAGACCAGCTCGGCGTAGGTGATGGCCAGCTTCTGCTTCTCGTGCAGGGTCATCTTATCCAGACAAATGCTCTCCAGCACGCTGTGCGCCTTGTACAGAATGGTTCCGCCGGGGGTCTCGTAGACGCCGCGGCACTTCATGCCGACCAGACGGTTTTCCACAATATCCAGAAGACCGATACCGTTCTTGCCGCCGATCTCATTGAGGGCAAGAATGATCTCCTTGGCGGTCATCTTCTTGCCGTCCAGAGCCACGGGAATACCCTGTACGAAGTCCAGCTCGATGTAGGTGGGAACGTCGGGTGCCTGGATGGGGGAAACGCCCATCTCCAGGAAGCCGGGCTTCTCGTACATGGGCTCGTTACCGGTGTCCTCCAGATCCAGACCCTCGTGGGACAGGTGCCAGAGGTTCTTATCCTTGGAGTAGTTGGTCTCGCGGTTGATCTTCAGGGGGACGTTGTGTGCCTCGGCGTAGTCGATCTCCTCCTCGCGGGACTTGATATCCCACTCTCTCCAGGGAGCGATGATGGGCATATCGGGGCAGAAGTGCTTGAGGGTCAGCTCAAAGCGCACCTGATCATTCCCCTTACCGGTACAGCCGTGGCAGATGGCGTCAGCGCCCTCCTTGATGGCGATCTCGGCCAGACCCTTGGCGATGCAGGGACGGGCGTGGGAGGTACCCAGCAGGTACTCTTCGTAGATGGCGCCTGCCTTCATGCAGGGGATGATGTACTCGTCCACGTACTCCTCGGTGAGGTCGAGGACGTAGAGCTTGGACGCGCCGGTCTTGAGAGCCTTTTCCTCCAGACCCTCCAGCTCGTCGGCCTGACCGACGTTACCCGAAACCGCAATGACCTCGCAGTTGTTGTAGTTTTCCTTCAGCCACGGAATGATGATGGACGTATCCAGACCGCCCGAATAGGCGAGCACGACTTTTTTGATGTTTTCTTTATTCATGATATGCCTCCGTTTTGAATCCTTTTTGAATATTTATGCGGATTCTTGATTTTTTATGCGAATATTATACCAGTTTGTTACACATTTGTCAATAGCGAAATGTGTGCAAATTGTAAATAATTCACTCGCGTTTTTGAGCGGTTTGCATAAATAAACCGAGCGAATCACGTTATATGCACATTCGGAGCCCGGTTTTGCATATCTCGCCCCGCATATTCATTTTTCGTGCATATCGCGAGCTTTGCCTTATTTTTCTCTTCGTCTCTCTACGGCGTAATAGTAAGACACTAAAAACACCGTTACTACCAGCACCCAACACACCGTACACCACATACCCCACCTCCGCAAATTCCTCACCTTACTGTATGCTCTTCCGAGAAGAATTTTGCCAAACCCTTTGCATTTTTCCCGAAAATATGGTATAATGAAAGCAGAAAGAAAGAATCGAGGCGATCACATTGAATCAAACCACCCAAATACGAGATTTCACAAGGGGGAGCATCCCCCGTCAGTTGGTGAGCTTTGCCACACCGCTGTTCCTCTCCAACCTGCTCCAGATCGTCTACAACATGGTAGACATGATAGTGGTGGGCAGTGTGCTGGGCAAGGCAGGCACCTCGGCGGTATCGGTGGGCGGCGACGTTTCCAATCTCTTGACCTTCATCGCCATGGGCTTTGCCTCGGCAGGGCAGGTCATCATCGCCCGCCTCATCGGCGGCGGCGAGCGGCATAAGCTCTCCCGCTTCGTGGGTACCATGGTGGGCTTCCTGACCCTCTCCGCTCTGGTCATGAGCGGTGTGGGACTGCTGCTGCAGGACACCATGCTCACGCTCATGAAGACCCCCACGGAAGCCTACGAGGGAGCCGTAGCATATTCCACCGTCTGCATGGCGGGACTCATATTCATTTACGGCTACAACGTCACCAGTGCCATTCTCCGCGGCATGGGCGATTCCAAACGTCCCTTCATTTTCATCAGCATTGCGGCGGTTCTCAATCTGGTGTTGGATCTGCTTTTCGTGGCGGGACTCCACATGGGAGCCGGCGGCGCCGCCCTCGCCACGGTCATCAGCCAGGCGGTCAGCGTAGTAATCTCCACAGCCTACCTCGTCCGCAAGCGGAGGGAATACGAGTTGGATATTCACATGGCTGACTTTGTCAAATGGGACGGTTCCCTGCTCCGCGACCTGGTGGGACTGGGCGTTCCCATGGCCATCAAGACCTGTTCCATCCAGATTTCCAAGCTCTTTGTCAATGCATTTGTCAACGGCTACGGCGTGGCGGTATCCGCCTTTGCAGGCATCGCCAATAAGATCGCAGGGGTATCCAACCTCATCTCCCAGTCCATGAACGTGGCGGGCTCTACCATGGTGGGCCAGAACCTGGCGGCGGGAGAATTCAAGCGGGTCAAGAAGATCATGGCCACCATCACGGTCATCACCCTCGCAGTCTCCATCATTCTGTCGGCAGCTATTCTGCTGTTCCCCGAGGCCATCTTCTCGGTCTTTACCGCCGAGGGCGACACCGACGTGCTGGCTCTGGTGAACGGCTACCTCCCCATCGCGGTACTCATGTTTATGGGCTCGGCCTTCCGCTCTATGATGAACTCCCTGCTCAACGGCAGCGGCAACCACAGAGTCAACTTCGCCACCGCCATTCTGGACGGCATCATCATGCGCATCGGTCTGGCCGTCCTCTTCGGTCTCGTGCTGGACATGAAGCACTACGGCTTCTGGCTGGGGGATGCCCTGGCGGGCTTTACGCCTTTCTTCATCGGCCTCGTGTTCTATCTCACGGGGGCTTGGAAGAAGGGGGCGAAGGTCAAAGCGCAGGAAGAGTAACAACGAACACACGGACTTTTTAGGAAAGCGCACTTGCGGATGGCGGGTGCGCTTTTTGTCCCGTCGCGACAGTTTTTCAACTTTGAGTTAACAACCTATTTCTTAACAATACCTTTACATCCCCCGAATTTCTGCTATAATAGAGCCAGAAGCAGACGTCGGCTTACTACCCACAAAGGAGATACGATTATGAAAATGACCATAGGTGCCAACATCAAGCGCCTGCGCACCGCCAAAGAGATCACCCAAGAACAGCTTTCGGAGGCCATGAACGTCACCTGCGCGGCGGTCAGCAAATGGGAGCGGGGGGAGACCTACCCCGACATTACCCTCCTGCAACCCCTTGCCTACTATTTCGGCGTGACCCTGGATGAGCTCATGGGCTACGATCAGGAAAAGGTGCAGGCCGAGATCGGAGAGATTCTGAACCTCTACGGCAAGCATTGGAATGATTTGAAAGGGGGGGAGATCATCACCAAGGCCTACCGCGACTATCCCAACGATTTTTGGATCATGCACTACTATATGTGGAATGTCGCAGGCGACTTGGCGGACAACGACCCCGCCGTGCTGATTGCGCATAAGGATGAATTCCTTTCCATCTGCGAAAAAATCCTTGCAGGCTGCACCGAGGAGCCTCTGCGCCTCGGCGCGTGGAATATGCGCGCGAAAATCCTTCATGCAGAAGGAAAGACAGCGGAAGCGCTGGAGATCTACAAAACCAAGTTTGCCGATTGGTTTACCACCGGCGCTCAAAAGACCGAGCAGCTGTTCGCAAAGGACACGGACGAGTATTATTTCTATGTTCAAAAGAATATGTATGATCTGGGAAACTTCGCGGCAGATAAGCTCGGAAGAAAAGTATTCTTTGACCCGTCTCTCTCCATGGCGGAAAAGACCGAACGAGCTTTGCTGTACGGGGAGCTAATGTTCCATGCATTTGAGAATACGGGAGAGGTATTCTTCCTGGTGCTGGCCATGTCCTTCCTGGATCGAGTGGAAAACGACCTGTATTTCCGCGGCGGCTCAGACGAGCAGGTAACCGCCGTTATGAATATGAATCTCCGCACCATGAAGCGACTTGAAGACCTCCGAAGCGAAAATCAACCCTTGGATCAGGCCTATTGTAGCCGCTATTCCGCCGATAAGCGAGCCAATCTTTTCGCATGGAATCTGAATTACCGCACAAGCGCCGCGAGTGGCCGCCGTGCAGAGCTTTTGCAAAAGCCCGCCTATGCCGCTGTGCTGGATCAGTACAAGTAATCTTCACTCTTTGACAGTTCCTCCCTCCCCCTTACCCCGCCCCGCCACCGTGCGGGGCTTTTTCACCCCCATATTCAACCCCCATTTGAAAAATTCTCTCCAAACGCGTTATTGATTTTCACGCAAATCGTGCTATAATAGAATCAGGATAAGCGCTGATCCACATCACAACGGAGGAATTTCTATGAAACTCGGTGAAAAAATCAAAACTCTGCGCAAGCAGAAAAACATTTCCCAAGAAGTACTCGCTCAGTATCTGGGCGTGACCTTCCAGGCCGTTTCCAAGTGGGAGAACGGCTCCACCATGCCCGATGTGGCTACCATCCCCGCCATCGCCTCCTTTTTCGGTGTGTCCACCGATGAGCTGTTCGAGTTCAACCTGTACGAGACTCAAAAGCAGGTGGAAGCCATCTGTCACGAGGCCTACAAGTATCGCTTTACCGACGGTGCAAAGTCCGAAAAGATCCTGCGGGAGGGACTGCAACGGTTCCCCGGCAACGACATCATCTTGAACAATCTGCTCTATACCATGGATTACAGCGAGCGTACCGACGAGGTTATCACTCTCTGCAAGACCTTGATCGAGTCCACACGGGATGATTCGGTCAAGTACGATGCCTGCCGCATTCTGGCCACCTGCTACAAGGAAAACGGTCATGACGAGCTGGTGGAACCCACCCTTGAAATGATCCCCGAAATCTACTTTACCAAGCTGGAGCTGATGGCCATCCTGCTGGAGGGTGAGGACTCCTACGAAGCCGCCCAAAAGCAGAAGAACATCTCCGCCGAAGACCTGATCGATATGCTCATCATCACGGGCAAGTATCTCATGGAACAGGGCGAGCGTGAGAAAGCCTTATCCCAGTTCCGTATTGCACAGAAAGTCACGGATGCCTTTTCGGAGGATTTCGTGGAAACCAAATGGTTCAAGGCCACAGTGTACGAATACACAAGCGAACAACGGAAGGAAATCGAGCAGTTTCTGAACAATTGACCCCCGCCCCGCCACCGCGCGGGGCTTTTTCCATTCTCAAACAAAACCCTCGATTCCATCCAACCTCATTGACAAAACTACCCATCTATGCTATAATAAACCTACCGAAATAACCTACGAAAGGATATACATACCATGAAACTCCGCGCTCCCGCCTACCCCCTCATCAACGTTGACCCCTACTTTACCGTCTGGTCCATGGCCGACAAGCTCCACGACGTGCCCGTCAAGCATTGGACGGGGGCGGACAACACCCTCATCGGCATCTGCTGTGTGGACGGCGAGGAGAAGCTGTTCATGGGCGTGTGCAAGGATCGCCCCAAGATGGAGCAGGTCTCGGTGGACGTCAACGCCCTGACCACCACCTACGTCTTTACCGACGGCAGTATCAACCTGACCGTCCGCTTCACCACCCCCCTGCTCCCCGACGATCTCACGGTCATGACCCGTCCCTTGGGCTACATCGCCCTGTCCTACACCTCGGCTGACGGCGCAGATCACACAGTCACCGCCACCGTCCTGGCCTCCGAGGAATTCGTCATGGACAAGCGGGGCGACGACACCACCGAGCGCAAGGTTTTGTCCGTAGCCGGTATGCCCACCGTCAAGATGTGCAAGACCAACCAGATGCCCCTGAACCGCTCGGGCGACAACCTCCGCATTGAGTGGGGCTATCTCTACCTCACTGCACCGAACGGCGAAGTAAACCATTTCGTTTGCGACGAGGAGAAGATGGGCTATATCATGGGCACCGTTCCCATGACCGCCGGAGATACTTCCCTGCTCCTTCTGGCCTTTGACGACTGCCGCGCCTCCATTCAGTATTTTGGCGAGACCCTGGCCTCTGTCTGGAACCGAAACGGCGAGACCATCGAATCCACCATTGAGGCCGCGTACAATGAGTATCCCGCGCTGATTGCCCGTTGCGACGCCTTCTCTGATCAGCTCTACTGTGACGCAGTGAAGGCAGGCGGCGTGCAATACGCCGAAATGCTCTCCCTAGCCTACCGTCAGGGTATCTCCGCCCACAAGTGCGTGCTGGACACCGAGGGCAACGTGCTGTTCATCTCCAAGGAGTGCTTCTCCAACGGCTGTGCCGCCACGGTGGACGTCTCCTACCCCTCCATCCCCATGTTCCTGCTCTACAACCCCGAGCTGGTCAAGGGTATGGCACGTCCCATCTTCAAGTACGCCGAGAGCCCCGCATGGCCCTTTGACTTCGCCCCCCACGATTGCGGTCAGTACCCTCTGGTCAACGGCCAGGTCTACGGCGAGAACGCCCTGCATATGCAAATGCCGGTGGAGGAATGCGGCAATATGCTGGTCATGGTGGCCACCACCGCCATTGCTGAAAAGGATATCTCCTTCGCCGAGGCGCATTGGAACACCCTTGCGGATTGGGTCAAATATCTCCTGCAGTACGGTGAGGATCCCGAGAACCAGCTCTGCACCGATGACTTCGCGGGTCACCTCGCCCACAACTGCAACCTCTCCATCAAGGCCATCATGGGCGTCGCCTGCTTCGGTCTGCTCCACCGCATGAAGGGCAACGAGGCCGAATACGAGCATTACATCGCCGAAGCCCGCCGCATGGCGGAGTCCTGGGCCGAGCGCGCCGCCAACGGTGACGGCTCCTACCGCCTGGCCTTTGACCGTCCCGGCACCTACTCCATGAAGTACAACGCCGTCTGGGACAAGCTCTTCGGCACGCATATCTTCCCCGCCGAAGTGCTGGAGAGCGAAGTCCAGACCAACTTCACCCGCTTCAAGCCCTACGGTATGCCCCTGGACAACCGCGCCGACTACACCAAGTCGGACTGGCTGGTCTGGACGGCGACCTTGCTCCGGAGTGACACCGACTTTGAGCGTTACATCGCCCCCCTGTGGACCTCCTACCACTTCACCCGCCACCGCGTGCCCATGACCGACTGGTACGACACCATCGGCGCGGATCATATCCACTTCCAGAATCGTACTGTCATCGGCGGTCTGTTCATCAAGCTGCTGGAGTGGTCGGGAAAGATGAAGGTCTGATAGTTTTCACCGTATATGGCGACACCGCCTCTTTTCGGGGGGCGGTGTTGTTTTTTCGTTGAGTAGAATTGTATCCTACCAGCGCAGAACAACACTCGCCCATTTGGATAGTTTCACTGTGTAAGAACGCCATTCGCACAACCGCCAAGCGAGAGAAATTATGCCTCATTCTCCAAACAATATCTTGTAAGTTGTTTTCAAATGTGGTATACTATGTGTGTAAGCAAGCAAAGCCAAGGAGGTTTACCATGAATCTGAATCAGAATATTGCCCACTTCCGCAAGCACCTCGGATACACCCAGGAGCAGCTGGCCGAGCGGCTGGGTGTATCGGCGCAATCGGTGTCCAAGTGGGAGAACGGAATCTCCAACCCCGACATTTCCCTCCTGCCCGATCTGGCTACCGCTTTAGGGGTGGATATCAACGCTCTCTTTGCCGAACAGCCCACCGCGCCCCAAGGCTTCGCCATCACCGACCTGCCCAATTTATGCTATGAAGCCGCTTCCGACATCTTTTGTGATGCCCACCACCGCTTTTACAGCGGTAAAGGAGCCGCGACACAGGACGAGTATCGCCGCCGCGGGGAGGCATACCGAAAAAAGCTGGCGGGGCCGCCCTCCCTGTGCGGGTATATGCTTGCCGAGGGAGACGCCCACGGCGCAGTGCTGATATCGGATGCCATTACCTGCATCGACCGCGGCTACGGAAGCAAGGATTCCACGCTCCTGTTTGATCTCGATAAAGCAGGAGAACTCCTTTCGGTGTTAGGCAAGCCCAACAACCGCCAAGTGCTCAAGCTGATCTACGAACGGCAGATCCACGGCGGAGAGGGAGAAGCCGCCCTCACACCTGAGGAAGCCGCCGCTAAAACCGGACTCACAGTGAGCGAGATCAATGAAGCCGTAGTGGAGCTTCGTCACGTTGCACTTCTGGATGAGTATGAAAGAATCGAAAACAGTACGTATAAAAAGGAGTTTTCCACACTCTATGCACAGGATTATGTGATTCCCGTTTCCATCCTCCGCCTCGCCTATATCCATGCCTCCCATATGACCATGTCCGCGCTGATGTACTTCGACGCTGTGGGCGGCGGCAGCTTCATAGCGGAGACACCCTGAACCAAATACCGTCATGCACAAAAACGGATGCCACCACTTACGGTAGCATCCGTTTTTCTTTATGTGTCAGTAGTTTTTTAATCCACCTCAACGACACCGTCTTCCTTGACGGTGACAGTCATGCCGTCCTTGACATAGGCCAAAAACTCATCGCCCAGGCAGTCCACGACGGGCATGGACACGCCGTCCACCCAGACGTCGGCCAGGATAGCACCCGCGGCGGCGAGGGAGTCGATGTGACCCGAAAAGAGCATGCAGGCGGGGTTCTTTCCCAAAGAGCAGGCGCAGTAGAGCACCAAACCGCCAGTCGTAGAGCCGATGGTCTGGGGCAGGCAGAGCGCCTTGCCGATCATGGGCTTGCCGTGGAGATCCTTGTTGTTCTGGTCGCCGCACTTGACTTCCTTATCGCCAAACTGCAGAGCCATCTGGAAGGAGGCCAGAGTATTGAAGCCTTCGGTGGTCACCAGAGCCTCGGCGGTGACCTCGCCGGGAGTTACGACTCTTCCTTGAAACTGTTTCATATCACTTGCCTCCCTTCGTAATGGCGGTGAGGATTTCCGCATCGGTGTAGTACCGCGCGCTGGTGTAGGTGCGGAGCTTGTTGGACGAGGTGATGACCGGCATCTTCTTGCACAGAGGATTGTTCATGTACATCAGAGGGCAGATGTAGGAGGTGATGACACCCGTAGCCTTCAGCCGCGCGGCGTACTCAGTCTTGTTGAAGGTCTCCAGCACCTTGGGGGCAGCGGTGAGAACGGTGGGAATGAGCACGCGCTTCTTTCCGCTTTCCTTGAGGCCGGCCTCGATCTTGTCGGTCCAATCCTTAAGCTGTTCCAGTGAGAGGTGAGGACAGCCCACGAAGCAGAGCTTGGGGGTGGCATCCAGGTTCTTCCACATAACGGGGTAATTGGCCTGCACTCTGGCCAGCTCGGCGTCGTCGATGATATATTCCTTGGCGCCCTCGGCGATCAGGGACTCACCCATCTCCACGGCCTCGGGGGTCAGGTTGGCAATGTGGTAGAGACCCACCGCGCCGTTGGAGGCAGTAGCCGCGCCGAAGTCCTTGAGGTAGGCGCAGGCGGCATCGTTGAGCTCGGTGCCGATCCACTTGTCAAGCCCCACTACAAAAGGCACGTCCTCCATAACCTTCATACCGATGGCCGAGCCCAGAAGCTGTGCCTCGGGCTTTTTGGTGGTCTGCACCTTGACCACCCAAGTAGCCTTACGCCCCTCGTCGGTGAGCAGACCGAAGTAGGGCACGTAGCCCACGATAGAGCCCATAATGTCGATGATACCCGAGTTGCGGTTACAGCGCGCGCCCAGCACCGAGTTGGCGTAAACCACAGCAGAGGACTCTGCCCAGGAGAGCACGTCGCCCTTCTTCGGCTGATTGCCCACCTCATCCATGTAGCAGGTGCAGGTGAAGGCGTCCTTGTCCATCAGACCCAGCTTGTCCAGCTGTTCCTCGTAGAAGCCCTGCTTTGTGTACATAAACTTGTTGAATACGAGGTTCTGGAGGAAATTGGCGGGGACGCTCTTGTCCAGAGGCCGGGGATCCACCGAGAACTTCTGCCCCGAGGCCACACCCGCATCCAGGATCTGCTGCATGAGGTCGTACACGGGGGACATGACCTTCAGGCCGAAGGAGGTCACCAGGTGGTTGTAAGTAGAGGTGATGGGCACCAGCTTTTCCGCCTCGAAGGCGTCGCCGTACATCACCAGGGTCTTCATGACCTTGGCGAGTGTTTCGCCCTTTTCGCCATTCAGAATGGCCTGTTGCTCTTGTGTCAGGATCATAGAAATCGACTCCTTTTACAATGTGTTGTTCATTATTTGATTCCCAAACTATATACCATAAAGTTTTGGGAGATTGTCAAGAACCTTTTTCCAAAAAGGTTCTTGACCTGGTGCAGGGCAGCGCCCTGCTGCCCTTACAGCTTCATGCACACATCCCACGCGCCCCAGATAACCGTGCGAAGGTTACCCACGTTCTTTGCGTCACCGATGATATGAACACCCTTGGTGGCAACGGGGGCGGGGGTATAGCCCACCGAAAGGATGACCGAATCGGCAGGAACTGTCTCCGAGGTACCGTCCTTGTGGGTGACGACAACGCCGTCGGCCTTGATCTCGGAGACCGAGGTCTCCAGATGGACGGGCACCTTGTTGGTCTTGAAGCAATCACGGAGATAGGAGGTGTTGGCCAGACAAATACCGGGGGTGGTGATGAGATCATCCTGCATCTCCACGATGGCGGGCTTCTTGCCCTGCAGGAACAGGTCGTAGGCGATCTCACAGCCGGTCAGACCGCCGCCGATGACCACCACACGCTCACCCACGGGCTTGTTGCCCAGCAGATAATCCACAGCCTCGATAGCGGAGTCCGCACCCTTGATGGGAAGCCTTCTGGCCTTGGCACCCGTTGCCACGATGATCTCGTCGGCATCCAGAGACTTCACGTCGGTGACCTCGGTGTTCATCTTAACGGTAATGGGCAGCTTAGCCACCTCGCGGATGTACCAGGCAATCAGCTCGCGATCCTTCTCCTTGAAGGAGGGAGCGGCGGCGGCGATGAAGACACCGCCCAGCTTGTCGGTCTTCTCGTACAACGTGACCGTATGCCCCCGCTTGGCGCAGACGATGGCAGCTTCCATACCGCCGATACCGCCGCCGATGACGGCGATCTTCTTCTGCTTCTTGGCGGGCTCAAGATGATATTTCTTGGACTGCATGGTCTCGGGGTTCAGGGCGCAACGGGCCAGACCCATGGTATCGGTGAGATCTTGGGTGTTGGCGTGACCCTTGGAGGTGGAGAAATTGAAGCAGCCGGCATGACAGCAGATGCAGGGGCGGATGTCCTCCAGACGATCCTCAATAAGCTTGGTGATCCACTCGCTGTCCGCCAGGAACTGACGGGCAATGCCCACGGCGTCAATGCGGCCGTCGGCCACCGCCTGTGCGCCTACGTCGGGCTCCATACGTCCCGCGCAGACCACGGGAATATCCACGAACTGCTTGATGTGGGAAACATCCTCCAGGTTACAGTTCTGGGGCATATACATCGGGGGATGAGCCCAGTACCAGGAGTCGTAGGTACCGTTATCAGCGTTGAGCATATCGTAGCCTGCATCCTGGAGATACTTGGCGGCCTTCTCGGATTCTGCCATGTTACGGCCGACCTCCACGTAGTCCTCACCGGGCATGGCGCCCTCGCAGAAGCCCTTGAGCTTGGATTCCACAGAGTAACGTAGGGAGACGGGGAAGTCCTCGCCGCAAGCCTTCTTGATGGCCTTCACTACATCGGTGGCGAAGCGGTAACGGTTCTCAAAGGAGCCGCCGTACTCGTCGGTACGCTTGTTGAAGAACTCCATGGAGAACTGATCCAAGAGGTAACCCTCATGCACCGCGTGCACCTCCACGCCGTCCACCCCTGCGTCCTTGCAGAGCTTGGCGGTCTTGGCGAAGGCCTCGACGATCTCATGGATCTGCTCCAGTGTCATTTCGGGACACTCGATGTCGTGAGCCCAACGGGAGGGCTGAGGACTGGGGGAGGCCAGCTCGTGGGAGGTGTCGATGATGGGCTTGACCAGCGCGCGGGTGAACTTATTGCGATGGAGAGGTGCCACCAGCTCGGTAATGGCCCAGGAGCGGCCCATGCCCGCGGTAAGCTGGATGAAGAGCTTGGCACCAGTCTTGTGGATCTCGTCCATAAAGACCTTGAGATCCTCGAACATCTTGGGGTTCTGCCAGAGCCACTTGCCCCAGAAGGTGTCCCGCAGGGGAGCGATACCGGGGATGATGAGACCTACGTTGTTCCTGGCTCTCTCCAGAAAGAAATTCGCGGCCTCCTTGTCGAACTTACACCCCGTCAGCTCAAACCAGCCAAACAGAGAGGTGCCGCCCATGGGGCAGAGGACAATGCGGTTCTTGATCTCCACATTGCCGATCTTCCAAGGCGTAAACAGCGCTTGATACTTGGGATCCAGGTTTTCCATGTTGTATCTCCTTTATTTTTGTCAATCTTTATCGGACATACCGTATCTCTGCTCGCACAGATTTGCCAGATTGCGGTCGATCTGCTGCAGAGCGCGGTACAGGATCGCACGATCCTCCTCACTGACCCCCACGGCGACCTCGTCCAGGACCCGATCGATGCGCACCGCCAATTTACAGGCGACCTCGCGTCCTTTGTCGGTCAGCTTAAGGGGCGCACGGTAGCGCTTGGCGGTTCCCCGCGTCTGTTCTGTCGGCTTACCGTTGCTACGGATCAGAAAACCATTCTGTTCCAGATAAACGATGGAGCGCGATACGGCAGCCTTATCCTCGTCGCAGAGCTCACACAGCTCGGCCGCGGTCATGGAATCCGCCTTATAGAGGTAGTACAGGCAGGATACGTGGGGGCTTTTCAAGTTGAATTCTGCTGTTTCTTCGGTCTTCAATCGGCGGATACTGCGACCAATGGAAGAGATCAGCACAGTAAAGGTTTCAAAACGCTCTCTCATTTCTTCATGCTCCATATAAAATGTTGTGAAATCAACAAGGTTATTATAGCACAGACGAAAGCGTTTGTCAACAGAATCCCCGATTTTTCCTGCGCGAAGAGAAAAATCCCCACCCTTGCGGGTGGGGATAGATAGTCCGAATCGATTAGGGAATGAGGGTGATGGAAGAAACCACGACCTCGGTGCCCCAAGGATTGTAGCAGGACAGGAAGCAAGGAGCATTGAACTCCAGACCGGAAATGTCAATGGTGGCAGTTCTGGTAGCACCGGCCCAAGAACCGGTGGTGTACTGCATCTCGGTGTAGACACCGTAGTCAATAGCATCCTGGTTGGTCACGTTGGCATAGCCAAAGCACTTCTCCAGAGCGGTGAAGCCGATGATGGGGGTGCGGGAGCACTCAGTAAAGCACTGCTCGGGAGTCTTGCCGTCGCCGCGGGTGTTGTCACCGTCGTAGCTGTACTCGATCACGATGGAGGAGTACTCGGTCAGGTTCAGAGTGCCCAGAGCGAAAATGTTGTCATAACCGATCTTGAC
>JAZSBH010000169.1:0-13730 GCA_045602325.1 Eubacteriales bacterium
TATCGGGGGATTTTTATGCGACAATTTACATATTTTTTTGTAAAAATTACAAATATCATATCATTTTTTTTTGTTATTATACTAGTGTAATGGATACTTTAATTAAAAAAGATGAATACAAATTAAGTAGATTTTTATATATTATCGAGGCAATGCTTGAGTATTTTATCGCTATAGGCGTAGGTACGGTATATTTAGCAAGCCTTGCAAAAGAAATAGGTATTAGCGACTCGTTGGTTGCTATTATGAATGCCTTCGTTTCCCTTGGTGAAAGTTTTGGGAATCCCAGAACCCCTTTTCCAAAGGGGTTCCGGGCGGGTAGCGAAGCGGCACCACGGGAGTGAATGACTGCCGGTGGCAGTCAGAGCCGTGGTGTGACCGAGCCGCAGCGAGAACAGGGGCAGAGCCCTGCGCGTTCTCCCGTTCTTTAGTCATGCAGCTTTCTCTTGTCCTTGACGCGGACGGCTTTGCCCTCGGAGCGGGCGATGGTCTTGGGAGCCACCAGATGGACGGCGGGGTTGATACCCAGCATGGTCTTGATGGCGTTCGCCAGGGATTTCTCAGCGGCGGTGACGGCCTTGACGGTATCCGAGAACTGATCCTCGGTGAGCTCAACGTAGACGTCCAGGGTGTCGGTGTTGTTCATGCGATCCACCTCGATGAGGTAGTTGGGCGCGTAGCCCTCCTGCAGGAGTACGGTCTCGATCTGGGAGGGGAATACATTGACGCCGCGGATAATGAGCATGTCGTCGGAGCGACCCATGGGCTTTCTCATGCGAACCAGGGTACGGCCGCAGGAGCATTTCTCGCGGGTCAGGACGCAGATGTCGCGGGTGCGGTAACGCATCATGGGGAAGGCTTCCTTGTCCAGGCAGGTGAAGACCAGCTCGCCCTTCTCGCCCTCGGGGAGGACTTCCTCGGTGTCGGGGTCGATGATCTCTGCCAGGAAGTGATCCTCGTTGATGTGCATACCCGCCTGTGCCTCGCACTCAAAGGACACGCCGGGGCCGCTGATCTCGGTCAGACCGTAAATGTCATAGGCCTTGATGCCAAGGGACTTCTCAATGTCGCGGCGCATCTCCTCGGTCCAGGGCTCGGCGCCGAAGATACCGGCCTTCAGCTTGTTGTCCTCGGGCTTGTAGCCGCGCTCCTTCAGGGACTCGCCCAGGTAAGCGGCGTAGGAGGGGGTGCAGCAGAGGATGGTGGATCCCAGATCCATCATGAACTGGATCTGACGCTCGGTGTTACCCGAGGACATGGGCAGGGTCAGAGAGCCCACCTTGTGGGAGCCGCCGTGAAGACCCGCGCCGCCCGTGAACAGACCGTAGCCGTAGGCTACCTGCACCACGTCCTCCTTGGTACCGCCCACCGCCATGATGGCGCGGGCGCAACAATCCTCCCATAGATCCACGTCGTGTTGGGTGTAGAAGGCTACCACGCGGCGGCCGGTGGTACCCGAGGTGGACTGGATGCGGACACACTCGGACTGGGGAACGGCGAGGAAGCCGTTGGGATACTGGTCGCGGAGGTCGTCCTTGGTGATGAAGGGAAGCTTGTGGAGATCTTCGATGCCGTGGATATCGTCGGGGGTCACGCCCTTGCGCTCCATCTTGGCGCGGTAGTAGGGAACGTTGTCGTAGATGTGGCGTACCTGCTTCACGAGCTTTTCGGATTGCAGAGCCTTCATCTCCTCGTGCGACATGGTCTCGATTTCGGGTTGGTAGTAACGGGTGTTGCTCATGCGGATCACTTCTTTCTTTTATAGGATTATAGATTTAAGAGTTTCGGTTGAGAGGATCAAGCTCTGCCCAGAGCAAAGGCCTTCTTGTTGATCTCTACGAACTTGGGCTTGACGCACTCTTCAATAGCGGTCATCCATTTGTCCTCAGAGATCTCGGGGAAGTAGCGGGACAGGCGGCCCATGAGAACCAGGTTGACCGCCTTGGAGGTGCCGGCTTCATTGGCCAGGGTCAACGCATCCATGTCGTCGATGAGGACGCCCTTGGCTTTGAGGGAATCCAGGACTTCGTGGGGGTAGGTAGCCGCGCCTGTGATGACGGGCATGGGATCGGTCTCGCGGTCGTTGACGATAATACGTCCTCCCTCGCGGAGGCAGGATGCCCAACGGGCGGCCTCCAGCTTTTCAAAGGAGACGATGTAGTCGGCCTCGCCCTTGTCGATGATGGGGGAGTCCACGCGGTCGCCGTAGCGGACGTAGGTGACCACGCTGCCGCCGCGCTGGCTCATGCCGTGGACCTCGGATACTTTTACATCGTAACCCTCGGCGCAGAGGAGGTGACCCAGGAGCTTGGAGGCGAGGAGGGAGCCCTGTCCGCCCACGCCTACGATCATAATATTCTTAGTAACGGTTTCCATATCACTTGCCCTCCTGATTCTGAATGGCGCCGAACGCGCAGAGCTGCTCGCACACGCCGCAGCCCACGCACAGAGTAGGATCCACGACCGCCTTTTTGTCCTCCATGTGAATGGCGGGACAGCCCAGCTTCATGCACTTCTTACAGCCACGGCATTCCTCGGGGTCAACCTTGACGGCGGGCTTGGGCTTCACGGTCTTGAGAAGCACGCAGGGACGGCGGGAAATAATGACGCCCGGACCTTCTGCAACCAATTCCTCTGTGATGGCCTTGTCGCAGGCGGCCAGATCGTAGGGATCCACCACGGGCACGCGGTCAATGCCCACGGCGCGGCAGGAGGCCTCCAGATCCACCTTGGCGGCGGGATCACCGTGGATGTTATAGCCGGTGGTGGGGTTCTGTTGGTGGCCTGTCATACCCGTGATGGAGTTGTCCAGGATGATGACCGTGGAATTGGATGCGTTGTAGGCAATATTGACCAGACCGGTCATGCCGGAGTGCATGAAGGTGGAGTCACCGATGACGGCAACCGTGCGCTTTTCAGCCTCGGCACCGCCGATCTTGTTAAAGCCGTGTACACCCGACACCGACGCGCCCATGCAGAGCACCGAATCCACGGCGTTCAGGGGCTGTGCCATACCCAGGGTGTAGCAACCAATGTCACCGATGACCGTGATCTTGTGCTTGGCCAACGTGTAAAACAGTCCTCTGTGGGGGCAGCCTGCGCACATGACGGGAGGACGGACGGGAATGGTCTCGTCGGCGGCCACGCCCTCGTTGACCTCCATACCGAAGACGCGACGGATGAGGTTCTGGGAGAATTCGCCCTCCATGGGGAAGAGGTTCTTGCCGTCTACCTTGAGTCCCAGCGCCTTACAATGGTTCTCAATGACGGGGTCCAGCTCCTCGATGACCACCAGACGATCCACCTTGGCGGCGAAGTCTATGATGAGCTTCTCGGGCAGGGGATTGACCAGACCCAGCTTGAGGACGGAGGCCTTGTCGCCGAAGACTTCTTTGACGTAGCGGTAGCAGGTACCCGAGCAGATGATACCCAACTCGGTGCTTCCCATCTCCACGCGGTTGACGGGGGCGGTCTCGGCGTACTCGATCAGGGCGCGGGTGCGCGCCTCCACCTCGGGATGGCGGCGGATGGCATTGGCGGGAGCCATGATGTATTTGCCGGGGGTCTTGACGTAGGGCTTGACGGGCACATTCTTTCGCTCGTCCACCGAGAGCAGGCTCTGGGAGTGGGCGATGCGGGTACACATGCGGAGGATGAAGGGTGTGTCGAACCGCTCGGAGAGCTCAAAGGCCAGCATGGCGTACTCCCGTGCCTCGGCGGAATCCGAGGGCTCCAGCATGGGAACCTTGGCGGCGATGGCGTGATGGCGGGAATCCTGCTCGTTCTGGGAGGAGTGCATACCGGGGTCATCGGCCACGCAGAGCACCAGGCCGCCGTTGACACCGGTGTAGGACATTGTGTAGAGAGGATCCGCAGCGACATTCAATCCCACGTGCTTCATGGCGCAGGCAGAGCGCGCGCCCGCCAGGGAAGCACCAAAGGCGACCTCCAGGGCGACCTTTTCGTTGGGGGCCCACTCGCAGTACATATCGGGGCAGACGTCGCGGTACTGTGCGGCGTACTCGGTGATCTCGGTGGAGGGAGTGCCGGGGTAACTGGACACCAGGCGGCAACCCGCCTCGTACAGGCCTCTGGCCACGGCCTCGTTGCCGAGCATGAGCGTCTTTTTCATGATCTTGTTTCCTTTCGTATATGTGAATCGAATTTTTACCGTAAAAACAGAAAATCCCTTTGTCAGATACAACATCTGCAAAGGGCGAAATTTTTCGCGGTACCACCTTTTTTCGCTTTTCCAAACAATACGGGTGTAGAAAAGCCTTACGGGACACGTCCATGTCCTCTCCGCTGTAACGGGCGGCCCCGTCACCCCTACCCCGTCGTGCTCGGGCGGTGTTCAAGGTGCGGCTCTCGGAAGGAATTCAATCGGGGATCGTGGCCGTCATCCCACCGCCGACGGCTCTCTTGGCACGAACGATCCGACCTACTGGTTTCCGGTCATCGTCAATTTTCTCCTATTATAATGGATTGACGGAGATTTGTCAAGGGGGTTTTATAATTTTTTTGACGAATTTGGAGAAAAGATTTATGGTGGGCCAGGAAAAAACGGGGTTTTGTTCTCCTGGGCACCCTCTGTGCAGAGGATAGTGGCTCGGTTTCTGTCGGACTGCCCAAAAAAAGTGCCGAAAAACAAGAAAATTTCCCCAAATTATTGTGAAAAAACACTTGCATTTCAAGAAAAAGTGTGTTATACTATTAATGTACAATAGTAGAGTCAAATGAGAGTGGGTTCCGCGAGAAAATCCACTCTTAACTTTTGCTTGGGGACTTTTTCCTTCGTGAATACCCCATGCCGTAGAAAGGAATCGACATGTCGGACCAAAAGAACACCCCCGCAACTGACAAGAAGCCTCTGCGCGCTGTCCGTACCCGTTCTTCGGGTCGGGGCATTGCCGACAGGGTGCGCGAGATCATCACCCCCACCGCCGATGAGCTGGGCTACTACCTTTGGGACGTGGAATACGTCAAAGAGGGCGCCGATTTTATCCTTCGCGTCACCATTGATAATGACGAGGGCATCACCATCGACGACTGCGAGCGCATGACCCGCGCCATTGATCCCATTCTGGATGAGCACGATCCCATCCCTGATTCTTACCTTCTGG
The DNA here is from genome assembly GCA_045602325.1 of Eubacteriales bacterium. GTDB lineage: Bacteria > Bacillota > Clostridia > Oscillospirales > CAG-272 > CAMEON01. The sequence continues at coordinate 5,124 of JAZSBH010000169.1, forward strand.
AGGTCTCCTCCCCCGGCATCGAGCGGGAGCTGACCCGCGACGACCACTTTGACCTCTGCGTGGGCGAGAAGGTGGAGGTTCGTCTCTTTGCCCCTGTGGATGGAAGCCGCGTCTGGGTGGGCATCCTCGGTGAGCGCGATGCCGAGGGCAATATCCCCGTGGAGATCGCCGGTGTGATCCGAGCATTCCCCCGAAACGCCATCGCCAAGATCCGTACCGTATTTGATTTCTGATAAAAAATCCCGAAAGGAAAAAACGAAATGAACGCCGATATCTTTAACGCCCTGGAACTGCTGGAAAAAGAGGGTATTCCCCAGGCATATATGATCGAGAAGATCGAGCAGGCGCTGACCTCCGCCTTCAAAAAGGAGTTCGGTGCCACCGCCTTGATGCGGGTGGACATGGATACCACCAAGAAGAAGGTCAAGGCTTACCTGCAAAAGGAGGTCGTGGAAGAGGTGGAGGATCCCATCTGCCAGATCTCTCTGGAGGAAGCCCGTGCCATCAACAAAAAGTATAAGCTGGGCATGATGGTGGAGAAGGAAGTCAAGACCGACGCATTCCGCCGCACCTCGGCTGCCGCCGCCAAGTCGGTGATCATTCAGGGTATCCGCGAGGGTAAGCGCCAGGCTATGCAGGAGGCTTACGAGAACAAGAAGGAGGAGCTTATCACGGTAACGGTCAGCAAGATCGACCGCGAGAACGGCGACGCTCTCCTAGAGCTGGATCAGGGCACGAACTGGCTCACCAAGGCCGAGCAGATCCCCGGCGAATATCTCCAGGTCGGCCAGAAGATCAAGGTCTACCTTACCGAGGTCAATCACGAAGCCCGTGGACAGGTCATCTCCCTTTCCCGCATTCACCCCAAGCTGGTGTGGCGTCTCTTTGAGCTGGAGGTTCCCGAGATCCAGGACGGTATCGTCATCATCCGCGGTGTGTCCCGTGAGGCGGGCTCCCGTTCCAAGATCGCCGTCTACTCCCGCGATGCCGACGTGGATGCCGTGGGTGCTTGTATCGGTAACCGCAATATGCGTATCGACACCATCATCTCCGAGCTGAACGGCGAGAAGATCGACATCGTCAAGTACAGCGAGTCCCCCGAGGAGTACATCGCCGCCGCCCTGGCTCCCGCCACCGTCAACTCGGTGGTCATGACCGGCGAGCGTGCCTGCCGCGTTACCGTGGATCCCGATCAGCTCTCCCTGGCCATCGGCCGCGAGGGTCAGAACGTCCGTCTGGCTGCCCGCCTGACCGGCTATAAGATCGACATTAAGGCCGAATAATTTTAAAAACAACCATCCGACACTCCAAATCCCTTTCTAAAGGTTTTTGGAAGCCGCGAAACCTTTTTGTAAAAAGGTTTCGTGCGGAGTTCGGGGCAGCGCCCCGAATAAAGTATTAAGGAGGTAACTGCCATGGGTGCAGAGAATAAAGGCGCAAAACCGCGTAAGATCCCCATGCGGCAGTGCCTGGGATGCAACGAGCATAAGCCCAAGATGGAGCTCATCCGTATTGTCCGCAGTCCCGAGGGTTTGGTCAGTTTGGATCTTACCGGTAAGAAGTCGGGACGAGGTGCCTACATCTGCCGCGATCTGAAGTGCCTCAAAAAGGTGCGAAAGAGCGGCCGCGTTGCCCACAATCTGGAGTGCGAGATCAGCCCGGAGGTCTACGACCGCATGGAGGCCGAGCTCACCGCCGACGAAGGAGCCGACGCATGAGTGCTCCGTCTACCGAAGATAAGCTTCTCTCCACCGTGGGACTCTGCGCCAGAGCCCGCAAGCTGATAACGGGTACGCCCATGGTTTGCGAGGCCATGCGAAGCCGGAAGCCTGCCGTCCTGGCTGTGCTGGAAGCCTCTGATACGTCGGATAATACTCACCATAAATTGGTATCCAAGTGTACCTACTATCAAGTCCCTCTTTATCGCCTGACCGCCGATACGGTGCGCCTGGCACATGCCGTCGGAAAGACGGGCTCGGTCGCCGCCGTTGGTGTAACCGACGAGAATTTCTACAAAGCCCTGACCACGTATCTCCCGCCTCGGGAGAACGCTTGCGAAGCGGCTACCCCTCATATCATCGAGTGATCCCATTCTCATAGCCCCAGCAGGGGCAGATCGCCTGACCGCCGTGTGGCGCAGGAAAGAGTTTTAGGAGGAAATATGGCATTCAATCCGCAATTCAAAATTAACCAGATGGCAAAGGACATGGGTCTGAAGAGCAAGGAGTTGACCGATCTGTTGGCAGATAAGGGCATTGGCGAGGTGAAGAGCCAGAAGACCCTGACCGAGCAGGAATTCAACGTGCTGTTTCAGTCGCTGACCGAGGCGAATCAGGTTGACAACATTTATGATTACATGGACGGAAAAACCTGTATTCCCTCCAAAATTGCTGCGGCCAAGGCTGCCGAAAAGGCCGCCCGTGAGGCCGAAGAGCGTGCTGCTCGCGAGGCCGCTGAAAAGGAAGCCGCCCGTGTAGCCGCCGAAAAGGCCGCTGCTGAAAAGGCTGCCAAGGAAGCCGCCGAAAAGGCTGCCCGCGAGGCCGCCGCCAAGGCAGCTGCCGAGAAGGCTGCCCGTGAGGCTGCAGAGGCCAAGGCCGCCGCCGAGCGTGCTGCCGCAGAGGCAGAGCGCGCCGCCGCAGAGGCCGCCGCCCGCAAGGAGTCCGACCGCAAGGCCTTTGAGCGTGCCGCTTTGGAAAAGGCCGCCGCAGAGGCTCGCGAGAAGGCACTGGCGAAAAAGGCCGCGCGTGCCGCGCAGGAAGCCGAGCGCGCTGCTCGTGAGTCCGAGCGTGCCAACGCGCCCAAAGAGCCCGTCAAGGAAGCCGTCAAAGATGCCGTCAAGGACGCCGTCAAGGAAAACAATACAAAGCCTGCCGCTCAACAGAGCCAGCGTCCTGCTCAGCCTGCATCTCCTGCAGCACAGGATCGCCGTGGAGAGAGCCGTCCGACCCAAAACGGCCAGCGTCCTGCCCAAGGTCAGCGCCCTGAAGGCCGCCCTGAAACCCGTCCTGCACCCGCAGGCGATCGCGCTCCCCAGCAGGGTCAGAGAGGCGACCGTCCCGCCGCTGGCGGCTTCGGTCAGCAGAGACCTGACAACCGCAACGACCGCGGAGACCGCGGCTCTAACCGTCCCCAGGGCGGCCGCAACGATCGCAATGACCGCGGCGGCATGGATCGCGATAAGGGCGATTTCGTCCAGAACGCTCCCAAGGAGCATTTCCAGGTGCAGGCCATCGTCCGCGGCCAGACTCCCAAGGGGGGCGTGGAGCAGCAGAAGCCCCGTGGAGCAACCCGCGTGGTGGATACCCGCGTGACCGATTCCGTGGATCTGTCCAAGTACGACGAGAAGCTGGATACCTTTGTTTCCGAGCGCGTGCAGGATACCCGCGGCGGCAACCAGAAGCTCACCAAGAAGAATACCCAACAGCAGGGAACCAAGCCAGGTCAGAAGCCCCTCATGAAGGGTGGCAAGCCCATGCCCGGCAAGAAGCAGGCGCCCGTCAAGAAGCAGCCCCTCCACGTGGAGATTCCCGACGAGATCGTGGTTAGTGATCTGGCCTCTCGTTTGAAGGTTACCGTGGGTGAGGTGGTCAAGCGTCTCATGATGATGGGTATGATGGTCACCGTCAACCAGACCGTGGACTTCGACACCGCCGCCCTCGTTGCCGACGAGTTGGGCGCCGAAGTAGAGAAGGAAGTGGTGGTCACCATCGAGGAGCGCCTCTTCGATACCACCGAGGACACCGCTGAGTCCCTGAAGCCCCGCGCACCCGTCGTGTGCGTCATGGGTCACGTTGACCACGGTAAGACCTCTCTCTTGGATGCCATCCGTCACACCCGCGTAACCGCCGGTGAGGCAGGCGGTATCACTCAGCACATCGGTGCGTACCGCGTGGAAATCAACGGACAGGATATTACCTTCCTGGATACACCCGGCCACGAGGCATTTACCGCCATGCGTGCCCGCGGTGCCCAGGCAACCGATATTGCCATTCTGGTGGTAGCCGCCGACGACGGTATCATGCCCCAGACCGTGGAAGCCATTAACCACGCCAAGGCCGCCGGTATTGACATTGTTGTGGCTATCAACAAGATGGATAAGCCCTCTGCTGACCCCGATAACGTCAAACAGGAGCTGACCAAGTACGAGCTGGTGCCCGAGGAGTGGGGCGGCGACGTCATCTGCGTCCCCGTGTCCGCGCTGACCGGCATGGGTATCGACGACCTGCTGGAGAACGTTCTGCTGGTCGCCGAGGTCAAGGAGCTCAAGGCCAACCCCGACCGCCGCGCCAAGGGTATCGTCATCGAGGCCAAGCTGGACAAGGGCCGCGGTCCCGTGGCCACCGTCCTGGTACAGAACGGTACTCTGCATAACGGCGACATCGTCATCGCCGGTACCTCTGTGGGTCGTGTCCGTGTCATGACCGACCACAACGGCCGCACCGTCAAGGTGGCAGGTCCTTCGGTTCCCGTGGAGATCACGGGTCTGGCTGACGTGCCGGATGCAGGTGACGAGTTCGAGGCCGTTGTCGACGAGCGTATGGCTCGCGAACTGGCCGAGCAGCGCCGCGCCCAGGCCAAGGAAGAGGTCTTTAAGGCCAATGCCCGCGCCAACCTCAACGATCTGTTCAACCAGCTTTCCGCCGGCATCAAGGATCTGAACGTCATCGTCAAGGCCGATGTGGACGGTACCGTGGAGGCCGTGAAGGCATCCCTGCAGAAGCTGTCCAACGAGGAAGTCCGCGTCCGCGTGATCCATGCCGCTTGCGGCGGTATTACCGAGGGCGACGTCACCTTCGCCGCCGCCTCCAACGCCATCATCGTCGGCTTCAACGTTCGTCCCGACCGTCAGGCTCTGGATAGCGCCGACAGACAGAACGTGGAGATCCGCACCTACCGCGTCATTTACGAGTGCATCGAGGAGATCCAGGCTGCTATGAAGGGTATGCTGGCTCCTAAGTTCCGTGAGAACCTGTTGGGTCACGCCGAGGTCCGCCAGACCATCCACGTACCCAACGTGGGTACCATCGCCGGTTCCTATATCACCGACGGTAAGATCATCCGTTCCGCCCAGATCCGTATCGTCCGCGACGGTGTGGTCATCTTCGAGGACAAGATTGCATCCCTCCGCCGCTTTAAGGACGACGTCAAGGAGGTCGCCGACGGCTACGAGTGCGGCGTCGGTCTCGACCGCTTCAACGACATCAAGGTCGGTGACATTCTCGAAGCCTTCGTCATGGAGGAGATTCCTCAATAACCAGGGTTCCACCCTGGACCCGCCAGAAACCCTTTTACAAAAGGGTTTCTGGACTTCCCAAAACCTTTGAAACATATATGAATATGGGGGAAGAGGACTTCTGAACCCATGGGGAGGAAGTATGGAGAACCGTGTTTCGGCTGAAATGATAAAGCTGCGTGAGTGGGTAGATTCTGCCCGTCGGGTGGTGTTTTTCGGCGGGGCAGGGGTGTCTACCGAATCGGGGATCCCCGATTTTCGGAGCGTGGACGGGTTGTACAATCAGACGTACGACTATCCTCCCGAGACCATTCTCTCCCGTAGCTTTTTCTACAGCAAGCCCGCCGCCTTCTATCGCTTTTACCGCGATAAGATGATCTTTGACCCCGGCCGCATCCGTCCGAATGCCGCCCATGTGGCGCTGGCACGGCTGGAAGCCGAAGGGAAAATGGATCGAACGGGCATTGTAACCCAGAACATTGACGGACTGCATACCGAGGCGAGATCCCAGCGAGTATTCGAGCTTCACGGCTCCATCCACCGCAATTTCTGCACGCGGTGCAGAAAATTCTATCCTCTAACCCGTATCACCGAGAGTGAACAAGATTCGGGCGGCATACCCCTTTGTGCCTGCGGCGGCATGATCAAGCCGGATGTTGTGCTCTACGGCGAGCCCTTGGACGAGGCAACCGTGGACGGGGCAATCCACGCCATCGCAAATGCCGACCTGCTCATCATCGGGGGTACGTCCATGACGGTCTATCCCGCCGCGGGCCTGGTGCAGTATTTCCGAGGAGATCGGACGGTGATCATTAACCGGGACGCCACTGCCGCCGACGGTGACGCCGATCTCATCATCCGCGAGCCCATCGGCCGGGTTTTGGGCAGTCTTTTCGACTGACCCTTCATCAATTCATTTGAAATTTTTGCTTGCCATTTGAAAGAATCCCTTACTAAAGGTTTTCGGGATTCTTAAACCCCTTTTGCAAAAGGGGTTTAAGCGGGGGACAGGGGCGGAGCCCCTCGTTCCTTTAACCCCTGAAAGGAGGCGAAAGCATGGCATTGAAGTATGAAAAATCCTGCGGTGCATTGGTATTCCGCCAGGATCCCAAAACGGGACGTATGTACATACTGATGATCCGTCACAAGCACGGAGGACACCGTTCCTTCCCCAAGGGACACGTGGAGTCCGGCGAGACCGAGCATCAGACCGCCATTCGAGAGGTGGAGGAGGAGACGGCTGTCAAGATCCGCATCACCTCGGATTTCTGCGAGAAGGTACATTACAGCCCCATGCCCGGCGTCCAGAAGGAAGTGGTCTATTTTATGGCCATGACCGACCAGAAGGCAACGCATCCCCATGACGGCGAGATCGCCGACGTGGAGTGGGTGCCACTGGATAATGCCGAGCGTTCGCTGACCCATGAAAACGATAAGATCGTCCTCCGCGCCGCCATGAAGGCTCTGGAGGCCAGCATGGTATAACCATACGGCAAACGGTATGCCGTCTGCGTCCGTGCCCATTTCGGGCAGGGGCGGAGGACGGTGTGCCGTTTGTTGCTTTTTTGATCTTGAATTATCGAAAGGAGACCGACTATGAAGAAAAAACGCCTCAACTGCGCGCCCCCTGCCCCGCTATTGTATACGTCTCGTATCATGTCGGCACTCGCCGTGGCGGCGGTGTCGGTCTGTTATATTCCCCTGTGGAAGGGGCTTTGCCCGTTGGCGATTCTGTACGTCCTTATCCCTCTGTTCCTGCTCGTCAACGCCCTGCCCTATCTGCTGTATAGCCGCATTCCTCGCCCTGTTGGCGAAAAACCTACGCTTTTGTCCTTCAATCACTCCCGCCACACCCTCCGCTCCTGCGCGCATGGGGTAGAGATCCTGCACGTATTCCTGCTATCCGCCGCACTCACCGTGATCTACCACCTGATTCGTCTTCCTCTGCTCTGGCAGGGCCGCTGGGTTGAGTGGCTGATCTCGGCGGGGATCGCCTTTCTCGTGGAGGCAGTTGTGTTCTGGAACGGCATGATCTGCGTATACGTCTACTCGGTTCAGTTGGGGATCAAATGGCGTATCGTGGGAGCGTTGTGCGGGATGATCCCCGTCGCACAGCTCATTGCCCTCCGTCGCATTATGCGGGTGGTGACCGATGAGGTGGCGGTGGAGTGCGCCCACATGATCCGCAACAATGAGCGGCACAAGGATCGCATTTGTGCCACGAAGTACCCCATTCTCATGGTACACGGCGCCTTTTTCCGTGACAGCAAGCACCTAAACTACTGGGGACGTATCCCCTCTGATCTGATCACAAACGGTGCGACGGTGTATTTCGGTCAGCATCAATCGGCGGCGGCCATCCGTGACAGCGCCAAGGAACTGGCGGATCGTATTCGTGAAATTGTTGCCGAGACGGGATGCCAAAAGGTCAATGTCATTGCCCACTCCAAGGGTGGGCTGGATATGCGCGCCGCCCTCGCCTTCGAGGACGTGGCCCCCTATGTGGCCTCGGTTACCACAGTCAACTCGCCCCATGGCGGCTGTCATTTTGCCGATTACTTACTGCATACCGCCCCCGAATCCCTTCGCAACAAAGTGGCAACAACCTATAACACGGCTGCGCGCTGTCTGGGCGACACACAGCCCGACTTTCTTGCCGCCGCCCATGATCTGACCGCATCGAGCTGTTCCGCCTTCAATAAAGTCACCGAAGGCGAGGCCGGACACACCGAGGGGATCCTCTGCCAAAGTATCGGCTCCAGAATGGACCGTGCTACGGGCGGACAGTTCCCGTTGAACTTCTCTTACGTGATTGCCCGTTTGTTTGATGGACCCAACGACGGTTTGGTTTCCGAGACCTCTGCCAAGTGGGGAGAGTCCTACACCTTCCTCATCGCCTCGGGTAAGCGCGGTATCTCCCACGGAGACGTGATCGACCTCAACCGTACCAATATCGAGGGATTTGACGTGCGAGAGTTTTACGTGGAACTGGTTGCGGATCTAAAGGCGCGCGGCTTGTAATATCCATGGTACCATATTCGATTGCAAAATATTCAAATTTGGGTTTATCGGTCTGTTAGATTTATGTACTTTTCTCTCCTCGTCGAGAGAAAAGTACCAAAAGAGGCGCCGCCCAAGGAGGGCACCCACGGTGCCTTCCGTGGGAATCCATCCACCTCATCTGCGTGCCCATTTGCCAGTGGGCAAATGGTCTGATACGCTGTCAAGTCGCAGTTTGCCATATAGCCGCGAGGTTGGCGGAGCGCCACCATCGGGGTTGGCTGCCCGTTTGGTGGTTACCCAAGGTTTTCTCTTGCCCGACAAGGAAAACAGCGACTTTGGGGCAGAGGCCGAGGGGCGAGTTCCGCGCGGGC
>JAZSBH010000170.1:0-16399 GCA_045602325.1 Eubacteriales bacterium
ACCAAAAGAACGCCCCGTAAGGAAGAAACCCACGGTTTCTTCCTTACGTATCTAACTTCCTAATGCGCGCACACATTTTGCTATACGCAAAATATGTTGATCGCGCGAAAAGTCGCCAAGACCCGATTACCCGCACGAACGGCGGAGCGCCGTCCGCGCGGAAGTCGCCGCTCGGTCTCTGCCCCAAAGTCGCTGTTTCCCTTATTGGGCAAGAGGAAACCTTGGGTAGCCACCAAACGGGCGACCAACCGCGATGTTGGCGCTCCGCCAACATCGCGGCTGTACGGCAAACTGCGACTTAACAGCGTGTAAAGCCATTTCGCTTTTGCGAAATGGCACGCAGATAAGGGGAAAGGATCCTTAAGGAAAGTACCGTGGGTACTTTCCTTAAGTGGCGCTCTTTTGGTACTTTTCTCTCGACATAGAGAGAAAAGTACATAACGAATTCCCCGACAAACCCAAATTTGAACCAAAAGGAGACACACCATGCGCTATCAAAAGCCCGAATCCTACTTCAAGGAGACCACCGCCGACTCCGAACTGATCTTCGACGGCAAGGTTCTCCACGTATATAAGGATATCATCAACCTTCCCGACGGTGGACAGAGCATGCGGGAATACTGCAAGCACAACGGTGCGGTGGCAGTGGTACCCCTGACCTCCGAGGGTGAGGTGGTCTGCGTCCGCCAGTACCGCTACGCCCTTGACTGCGTGACATTGGAGATCCCCGCAGGCAAGTTTGACTACGTTGGCGAGGATCACCGCGAGGCCGCTCTGCGTGAGCTTCGCGAGGAGACGGGCTATACCCCCGGCAAGCTCACCGACATCGGCCCGTTGGCCACCTCCCCCGCCCTTCTCACCGAGATCATCTACATGTACCTGGCTGAGGACATGACCGAGGGGGAGACAGACCCCGATGAGGACGAGTTTCTGGAGATCGTCAAGATCCCCCTGGAGGAGATGGTAGACATGATCCTGCGCGGTGAGATTCGGGATGCCAAGACCCAGGCGGCGGTATTAAAGGTCTGGGCCATGAAGCAAAAGGAAATGAAATGAAGGGGAACCACCGCATCATGAAGGAAGAATTCAAGAATATAAGAAATGACCTTGGCTCACTCAAGACCGAGGGACGCAATCCGAATACCCTGCATATTGACGAGATGTCCACGTTGGATATGATGACCGTCATGAACAACGAAAATCGGGTGGTGGAGGACGCCATCGCCACCCAGCTGCCTCGGATCGCCGCCGCGGTGGATATCATCGCCGAGCGGCTGAACGCAGGCGGTCACCTCATCTACATCGGTGCGGGTACGTCGGGCAGACTGGGGGTAGTGGACGCTTCCGAATGTCCCCCTACCTTCGGTGTGGATCCCCGCCTGGTCCGCGGTATCATGGCGGGCGGCGAGGGCGCCATGTTCCGCGCCGTGGAGGGTGCCGAGGACGACGAGGCCAGAGGTGCCGCCGAGCTTGTGGCCGACGGCGTGACCGCAGGTGACGTGGTGGTGGGTCTCTCCGCCTCGGGCGGCGCGCCCTACGTGCTGGGAGCCCTCAAAAAAGCCCGCGAGATGGGGGCTATCCCCCTGGGTATTACCTGCAATCCCGACAGCCGTATGCACCCCCTCTGCGACGTGACCATCGCGCCCTACGTTGGCCCCGAGGTCATCACAGGCTCGTCGCGGCTGAAAGCAGGCACCGCCCAGAAGCTGGTGCTGAATATGCTCTCCACGGGTGTCATGGTCAAGACCGGCAAGGTGGTGGGCAACCTTATGGTCAATGTAAAGCCCACCAACGCCAAGCTCCGCGACCGTTGCATCCGCATCCTCATGGAGCTGGGTGCTTGCGACCTCGAGACGGCTACAGTGCTGATCGACAAGCACGGTGATATTCGAAAATCCCTCACAGAGCTGGAAGGCGGGGAAAGATGACACGGTACGCAATTGGCTTTGTAGCGTGTATCTGTTTTGTATTGCTGTATCCGTATTTTCGCAACGAAATAATCGATGAACTGCAGTCGCGTGTCATCCGCACACGCGACATCCGACAAAAACTCAAGGGCATGAAGAACTTCTGGTTCTATACCGAAGTGGATACTGCCTATGGGCTGGGACTGTACGGAAAGTTGACTTGCGCGTATCCTCTCGTCTTCTGCTTCGCAGTTGGTTTTCACATGCTTTTGGGTTGGTGGAATCTTCTTGCTGTTCTCGATATAGCCGCCATAACCCTGTTGACTGCACTTTGTTCGATCCTCATTCTGTATACCCGCCTCCGCACAAACCTTCGCCTCTTTGGGAGCCGTTTTCTTCTTTTGGGTCGGCATGTCCGCAAGAACAGACGAGGACTGCTTTTGGAAAAAAACTACTATTCTACCGTCTTTGATCTGATCTGTACGGCCTTTCCTTGGATTTTCCCCACCCTTATGGTGTGTTTTGAACGAAACGGATTATAAAAAAACAATGATAATGATAAGGAGAAACCATCATGAACTTGCAAGGTAAAATCATCAACGTCCTGGGCGACAGCATTACCCAGGGTCACGGCACCTCCGCCCCCGAGCACATCTACCAGAACGTCATGGGACGCATGGTTGGTGCTAAGGAGGTCCGCAATTTCGGCATCGGCGGCACCCGCTTTGCCAAGCAGAACGGCCCCGACATCTACGGTGCCCCCTTCACCGAGCGTTATCTCGATATGCCCGACGACGCAGATCTGGTCATCGTCTTCGGCGGCACCAATGACTACGGCCACGGCAACGCTCCCTTCGGTTCTTGGGGCGACCGTACCGCGGATACCTTCGTGGGGGCTTGCCACGTCCTCTTTGAAGGGCTGATCAAGAAGTATCCCACCGCCAAGATCGTGGTCATGACTCCCCTCCAGACCTCTTATGACCAGAATCCCAGCGCCAATACGGGAAAGCCCCTCATCGACTACGTGGATACCATCATCGAAGTCGCCGCCCACTACTCTCTCCCCGTCCTTGACCTCTATCGCACCGCGGGCATCTGCCCCCGTGTGCCCGAGCAGCTGGCTCTGTACATGCCCGACGGTCTCCATCCCAACGACGCAGGCGCCTACCGCGTTGCCGAGCGGCTGACAGGCTTTTTACAGTCCCTGTAAGCCCGTATATCTCCTCAAAACAAATCATTTCAGAAAGCGCAATTACCCATGTATTCGATTATTCAGCGTAAACAATTAAACCCCACCGTGGTGCAGATGGACGTGGAAGCCCCCCTCGTCGCCAAAAAAGCCAAGGCAGGACAGTTCATCATCCTCCGCGTAGACGAGGACGGTGAGCGCATTCCCCTTACCGTTGCCGGTACAGATCCTGCAGCAGGCACGGTTCGGATCATTTTCCAGACCGTCGGTGCCACCACCGATGCCCTTGCCCGCAAGCAGACAGGGGATTTCATCCAAGATTTCGTAGGCCCCCTCGGCAGACCCACCGAGATCGACGGACTCAAAAAGGTCTGCGTGGTGGGCGGCGGCGTGGGCTGTGCCATCGCCCTGCCCGTTGTTAAGGCACTCCACGAGGCCGGCTGTGAGGTACACGCCATCGTGGGCTTCCGCTCCAGGGAGCTTCTCATTCTGGAAGACGAATTCAACGCCAATTCCGACCGACTCACCATCATGACTGACGACGGCTCCTACGGCCGAAAGGGCGTGGTGACCCTGCCCCTGCAGGAGGTCATTGAGGCAGGGGAGAACTATGACCGCGTGATCGCCATCGGTCCTCTCATCATGATGAAATTCGTGGCGGCGACCACTAAGCCCTACGGCATCAAGACCATCGTCTCCATGAACCCCATCATGATCGACGGCACGGGGATGTGCGGCGGCTGTCGGCTGACTGTGGGGGGGAAGACCTGCTTCGCCTGCGTGGACGGTCCCGAGTTCGACGGACACGAGGTGGACTTTGACGAGGCCATGACCCGCGCGGCCACGTATCGGGATTTTGAAGCCCATGCCAGAGACGCATCCTGCAATCTGCTGAACAAGGAGGTGCGGTAACATGGCTGTACATCGTAATATGGATCCCAAAAAGAATCCCATGCCCTCCCAAAGCCCCGTCGAGCGCGCCCGAAATTTTAACGAGGTCGCCCTGGGGTATACCGAGGAAATGGCGCTGTCTGAGGCGGCACGCTGCCTGAGCTGTAAGAATCCGCCCTGCGTCACGGGCTGCCCCGTGAATATTCGCATCCCCGATTTCATTGCCAAGGTCAATGAAGGAGATTTTGAGGGCGCTTATCAGGTGATCCACAATTCCTCCTCGCTTCCCGCCGTCTGCGGCCGCGTTTGCCCCCAGGAGACCCAGTGTGAGTCGAAATGCGTCCGCGGTATCAAGGGCGAGCCCGTGGCCATCGGGCGCCTGGAGCGCTTTGTGGCCGACTGGCACAATACCTATGTGAAGGAAACCCCCGTCCGTCCCGCTCCCAACGGCCATCGTGTTGCCATCGTGGGCTCTGGCCCTGCAGGACTTGCCTGTGCGGGGGATCTGGCCAAGGCAGGGTACGCCGTCACGGTCTTTGAAGCCCTTCACGTAGCCGGTGGAGTACTGATGTACGGCATCCCCGAATTCCGTTTGCCCAAGGCCATCGTGCAAAAGGAGATCGACACCCTGCGGGCGCTGGGAGTTGATTTTCAGACCAATATCGTTATCGGGATGACCATCACCGTGGACGAACTCTTTGAGGACGGCTTTGAGGCCGTGTTCATCGGCTCGGGTGCCGGTCTGCCCCGCTTCATGGGTATCCCCGGCGAGTCCCTCAACGGTGTCTACTCCGCCAATGAATTCCTGACCCGTTCCAACCTTATGAAGGCGTATCGTACGGATTCCGCCACACCCATCCTCCGCGGACGCCGCGTGGCCGTGGTGGGCGGCGGAAACGTAGCCATGGACGCGGCACGCACCGCCCTGCGTCTGGGCGCCGAGGAAGTCTCCATCGTCTACCGCCGCTCCCTGGAGGAGCTCCCCGCCCGAAAAGAGGAGGTGGAGCACGCCGAGGAGGAGGGGATTGTCTTCCGCCTGCTGCAAAATCCCGTGGAGATCCTGGGCTATCACAACCCCGACGATAAGCGCGACCCGAAAAACGGCTTCGTCAAGGGCATGAAGTGTGTCCGCATGGAGTTGGGTGAGCCCGACGAGAAGGGACGCCGCCGTCCCGTGGAGATACCCGGCTCGGAATACGAGCTTCCCGTGGACTGCGTTGTCATGTCCATCGGTACCTCCCCCAATCCCCTCATTAAATCTACCACCGAAGGGTTATCCGTGAATGCGCGGGGCGGTATTATCGTGGAAGAATCCACGGGTAAGACCTCCCGTGACGCCGTGTACGCCGGCGGTGACGCCGTTACGGGTGCCGCCACCGTCATCCTCGCCATGGGTGCCGGTAAAACGGCGGCCAAAGCCATCGATGCCTACCTGAAAGACAAATCCATGCCAAAGGAACCAACCGTATGAGAAAACGATTCCTTCTATTTTCTTTCATTCCGCTTTTGCTCGCTTGCATGGTAGCCGGCTTTATGACTTCCTGCCGGCCAACCACGTCCCCCGACGAAACAACGGTTTCGGGCGAGCCGGTGACCCAAGTTCCCGCTTTGACCGAGCCGTCTGTCTCCGACACCTCGGAGAGTACCGAAACGGTCACCGAACCCCTCGATACCACTGCCGATACGGAGGCTGATAACGACGTCTCCCTGAACCCCGTTTATCCCACCCCGATGGAGCTGACCGTGGGGGAGGGAAGCGTCTCGCTGGCCATCGTGACCCCGGGTGCGGAAGCCAAAGCCTTTGAAGGCGTCCTCACCGCCGCGGGCTTGACCGTGGGCGAAGGGGGAACTGCGGTCACCGTCACCTACCGTGATCTGTCCTCTGACTTTGCTTACGGTGCAGAGGAGGCCTATATCCTTACCGTTATCCCCGAGGGCGTGACCATAGAGGCGCAGACCGAGCGAGGGGCTTACTACGCGGTCATGACTCTGGCCCAACTGCTGGACGGCACCGCCGCCCCCGTGGTTACGGTCAAGGATGCCCCCCGCAATCCTCTGCGCGGGGTCATCGAAGGCTTCTACGGCACCGCATGGAGCCATCAGTACCGCAAGGATCTCGTTGCCTTCATGGGTGAGCAGAAGATGAACGCCTACATCTATGCGCCCAAGGATGACCCCAAGCACCGCGCGCAGTGGCGGGTGCTCTACTCAGGCACCGAGCTGAAGCGGATGGAGGATCTCATCACCACCGCCAATGAGAATTACGTCAAATTCATCTACGCCATCTCTCCCGGCGGAGACATCAACCTGGGCGCAGGCTACGAGGCAGATTTTGAGAAGCTCATGGCCAAGTGCGAGCAGATGTACGGGCTGGGCGTGCGAGACTTCGCCATCTTTCTGGACGATATTCCCACCTTGGACGCCGAGGGGCACGCAAAATTGCTCAATGACTTCCAAAGCAAGTTCGTGGATACCCACGAGGGTATGTCCGACCTGGTGGCCATTACCACCGAGTACACAGACGCCTTCCTGACCGATTACACCACCAAGATCGCTCCCCTGATCCACGAGGATATTGAGCTCATGTGGACGGGGCCCGGCGTGGTGCCCGCTTCCATCACCAACGCCTCGTTGCGTCAGATCATCAAGCGCTACAACCGTAACGTCTTCATCTGGTGGAACTACCCCGTCAACGACGTGTTGATCAATAACCTCTATATGGGTGCTTGCGAGGGCTTGGAGGCGGATCTGTACAAGTCCATCACGGGTCTGGTGGCTAACCCCATGAACCAGGGTTACGCCTCCCTCGTCCCCCTGTTCACCACCTCCGACTATCTCTGGAATCCTACGGTCTACGAAAAAGACTCCGCCCTTGAGGCCGCCTGCAATGCCATAGCCCCCGATGCGGCGCAGGCGCTGTTGGATTTCATCCATATGACCTGCGAATCTCCCATGAACAACCACACCGACAGCGTGGAGCTGAAGGCACTCCTGGATGCTCATAAGCAGAACGGCACGTCCGAGACCCTGGCCGCCCTCAAGGCCTACTTTACCCGTATGGTGGAGAACGCCGAAACCCTGGCCAACATGGAAAACAAGGATCTGTACAAGGATATTGCCGATTGGGTGGAGAAATACGCCGCTTACGGCGAGATGGGACTGGCCTTTATCGCCATGGAGGAGGAATACGCAGGTGGGAAGGATATGAATATCCTTTTGCAGAATCTCGGGATCTACAAGGCCGCCGAGACCTCGGTGAAAGCCAATCTCCGCTACGTTTCCAATTACGTACTGACCCCGTATTTCAATACCCTGAACAACCGCATGAACACCCTCCTCGGCATGGGCGGTGAGATCACCTTCGCGCCCGCTACGGCCTATACCGACTGCGACCACTACGAGGACTACTACGCCAAGTACATGACCGACGGAGACGATTCCACCTATTTCTGGACGGCGGGAACCCTCTCCCAGGCTTCGCATAACGGCGTGGGCTACTTCGGTGTGGATCTCGGTGAGGTCATCACCGTGACGAATATCTACGTAGCGACCGGCGTAGGCGGCAGTGACGCACTCTATCAGGGCGCCTTTGAATACTCTACCGACGGCAAAAAGTGGACGGCCATCGAGCAAGGAACCTACAAGGACGAGATCCTTATAGAAGGACTCAAGGTCCAAGCCCGCTACGTTCGCATGAAGCAGACCGACCGCGCCAACACCAACTGGACCAAGGTGCGTGCCTTTGAGGTCAATACCAGCCGTACCATGGCCGCCGAGCCCATCGCGTCGGCTACCTTCACCACAAGCCTCCCCACCTACCTGACCTACGTTCCTTCCTTCGCCTGCGACGGTGACGAGAACACCTATTTCTGGTCGGGGAGAGAAGGACGGGTGGGGGATTACCTCCAGCTTGATCTGGGCGCCGTCATCGGCGTCTCCCGAATCACCTTTAAGGCAGGCGTTGCCGGTCATACCGCCGATTATGTCTATAACGGCGAGCTGTCCTACTCCGCGGACGGAAATAACTGGACGGTACTGGGCAAGGTCAACAGCCGCGAGACCGTGATGGATGTATCCATCCAGGCTCGCTACTTCCGGGTTACCGTCAAGGCCGCACAGACCAACTGGATCACCGTATCGGAGTTCTCCGCCACCGGCGACGCCGAGGTGTCCGAAAATCTGGCACTGGACGAATATTTTGTCCCCCGTACCGAGCTTTTGCTCTTGCAGGACGGACACATTCTCTCCCTGTTCGCTCCCAAGGGCGCCGAGGGACACTCCCTCCGCGTGACCGTGGGTGAATCGGGCCGCGTTCGTATTCTGGCCGTGTCTTTGCCCGATGGTGGCTTGACCGCTAACATCTTCGACGGCAGCGGCAACGAGACGGGAAGCATCACCGTAAGCTACGACACCACCGTGGAAGCCCCCGCCGGGTCTGTGATCGTCATTCCTTTGGGGAATGGCCTGACCCTTGCGGAAGTTCAATGGTAAAACAGAAAGGAGTACCACATGGAAAAGAACATCTTTTGCGGCCGCGGATACCACATCCCCTACGCCGACTACATGCATCTCATCAACCTCACCTTCGGCTTCGAGACCCCTGAGAGCCAGTTTCTGGGGCTTCTCCCCAAGCTCTACCGCGAGGAGCGCCGCCCCCAGGATTCCAACTACGTGGTCACCGAGGACGGCATCCTCTGTGCCGCAGTTGGCGCCTACGACCATGAGCTGACCGTCTGTGGAGAAACCCTCTCTTGCCGCGGCATTGGCAACGTGGCGGTTCATCCCGAGTTCCGCTCCCGCGGTTACATGAAGTTGGCCATGGAGGCCTCCCTCGACGATATGGTCAAGGACGGCATCGCGATCTCCTCTCTGGGCGGCCGCCGCCAGCGCTACCAGTATTTCTCCTACGACCGCAGTGGCCCCTGCTACAATTTTTCCCTCAACCGCGACAATCTCCGCCACGTGTGGGGAGACATGACCGCCCCCTTCGACGGGTACAAGGTCATCACCGACAACGCCGATCCTCTGCTGGACGCCGTCAAGGCTCTTTCGGATGCGGCAACCGTCTCCCCCGTTCGCTCCCGTGCGGATTTTCTGGATATTTGCAACTCCTGGCACTGTGATCTGGTTGCCGTCACCCACGGCGGTGAACTGAAGGGCTACGCCGTTATGGATCAAAGCGGCGGCATCAGCGAGATCCGCGCCGCACAAACCGAGGATTTCCTGGCGGTGGTGCGTTCCATTCTGGTACACGGCGAAAAAGAATGGCTTCACATCGCTCTGCCTCCCTATGAGACCGCTTATATTGCCGCCATCGCCCCCGTGTGCGAGGGTGACAACGAGGGGTGCTCCATGATGTATACCATACTGGACTACCGCCGTGTGCTCTCTGCATTCATGAAGCTGAAATCAACCTACACCCGCCTCCCCGACGGAGAGATCTCCCTTCTGATCCACGGACGCGGCGGAGACGAGCGGCTCTGTATTCGGGTAACTGACGGCGTTCCTGCGGTATCTGTCCTGCCCGACGATGCCCCTGTGAATTTTGAACTCAACCATCTGGAGGCTATGAACCTACTTTTCGCCCCCATTTCTCCCAAGCGTGAGACCCTCTCGGATCTCTGCAAGCTCTGGTTCCCCCTGCCCCTCTGGATCTACAGAGCAGACGAAGTGTAAAATCTACCATAAATAAAGGAATCCACTACTATGACCATCGGTATTATCGGTCTCGGACTCATTGGAGCGTCCCTGGCCGCCTGCATTCATGAAAACACACACGATACCATCCTTGGACGGGACACCAATGAGAATACCATGCGCGCCGCGCTGGGTAGCGGTACGGTAGACGGTAGGTTGACCGACGCCAACACCCACGTCTGTGACATGATCCTCATCGCTCTCTATCCCCGCACCGCCCTGCAGGTATTGGGGGAGATCGCGCCCCATATCCGCCGCGGTACCATCGTCATGGACTGCTGCGGTATCAAGCGCGCCATCTGCGCCGAGGGAAAGCGGCTGGCCGAGCAGTATGGCTTCACCTTCATCGGCGGTCACCCCATGGCAGGACGGGAGTGCTGGGGCTACGAGTCTGCCAAGGCGGACTTGTACAAGGGAGCGTCCATGATCATTACCCCCGACCCCGAGGAGCCCAAGACCACCGTGGCCTACGTCAGCGACTACTTTACGTCCCTGGGCTTTGGCCGTATCACCAAGGTCACCGCCGAGGAGCACGATGCCGTTATCGCCTGCACATCCCAGTTGGCGCACGTGCTTTCATCCTCCTATATCCGCAGTGAGACCGCTGCCCGCCACGAAGGCCTGTCAGCAGGCTCCTTCCGCGATATGACCCGTGTAGCCGCCCTGAATGACCGTATGTGGAGCGAGATCTTCCTGGATAACAAGGACAATCTGCTCGCTGAAATCGACGGACTGATCGCCCATCTGCAGGACTATCGCGATGCCATCGCCGCCGACGACCGCGATGCCATCTCCGAAATGATGCGGGACTCCACCCATAAACGAGCGGTGTACTTCCATAATCAAATGATCTGATACTTACAAGAAAAGGAGCATATAACCATGAACATCTACCGGAAACATTCCGTCCTGTCCCTGCTCGCTATCATGGTTCTTCTCTTGCTCGCGGCTTGCTTTGCCGCCTGTACGGGTGATCCGCAGGGACCGACAACAGACACGCAAGCGTCTCCCACCCCCCCTGAAGATCCCACAAAAGAGGAGGAAACCGAAGCCATGACCGAGACTGAACAAGCTACCGAAGCGGTAACCGAGCCCTTGGAAGATCCTGCCCTCAATGTTTTCCCCGAGGGAAACAAGAACATCGAGATCGGCATCTTCTGGGAGCCTCCCTACCAGTACACCACCCCCGAGCAGTATGACTGGATCCGTGACGCAAATGTCACCTTTATTGAGATTACCAACCGCGAGGGGGCCATTCATAAGGAAGCCTCTGACCTCCAGCTCAAACTGGCGGGTGAGCGGGGCCTCAAGGTCGCCTATTCTGTGGGGGTGGACGGGAAGGATCTTCTGCGCATGAGCGAGCAGGAGATCATCGACTACATAAGCGAGCTCAAGAAGAACCCCATTATCACGGATATCCACGTCCGCGACGAGCCTGCCGAGCCCTGGGTCTATTCCGCCGCCTGCGCCGCCATCTCGAAGGCCGGTGTCAATCCTCGCCTCAACTTCCTTCCTTACTGGGCCACCTGGGTCTTTGAGAACTACAACGGCCATGTGGAGGACACCGTCATCGCGGCAGGGAAGGAAAACTTCGGCACCCTCTGCTACGACCAGTACCCCTTCCCCTACAACGGCGGCGACCCCGATATGTTCTACAACCTCAACCTGTTCCGCGAGATCGGCCTGAAATACGACGTCCCTACCGCCTTCTACATCCAGTCCATCGGTGAGGGCGGCAACTTCCGCCGCACCAACGGAGGCGAGATCCGCTACCATACCTCGGCAGGCCTGGCCTACGGTCTGAAATCCATGACCTACTTCACCTGGTGGACCACCGGATTCTGCGATCCCAAGGACTATGCCATCATCTCCCCCTATGGTGAAAAGACCGACATCTACGACGACGTAGCCTCCATCAACGGCCAGATCCTCAAGGTCGGCCCCGTGCTGGCCCGCCTGGATGCCCTGGAGATCCACCATACGGGCGGTAACGAGACCGGCATTACCCGTTGTCAACCCGAGGACGTCCCGCTGTACGCTAAGCCCAAGAGCCGCTACGGAGTCATCATATCCCTCATGGAGGATCGTGAGACAGGACGTGACTACATCATGCTGGTCAACAAGAACTACCGCAAGGAAGTTACCTATGAGTTTCAGCTCACCGACGCCATCACCCACCTCTACAACCTCAACAGCGGCGAGTACGTCGAGCTGGACATCTCCTCAGGCAAGGTGGAGCTGACCTTTGAGCCCGGCGGCTTCTATCTGCTCGCAGTGGGGCAGCACGACAACGTGGTGAATAAGGTCTGGGACAAGGGCGCCAATATGGCCGAGGGCAAGGCTCCCGCTGTGGACGCCGTCAACCCCGGTAACGGCTACTACGCGTACTGTCTCACCGACGGCAACCGCGAAAATAATATTCTTACTGCCCTGGGCTACCGCTCCTCCAAGGATACGGGCTGGGTTGAGGTAGATCTGGGTCGTGTAACCGCCGTCAACCGTGTGGATATCTACCCCACGGGTACAAAATTCACCCGCGGCCAGAGCTTCCCGCAGGACTTCACCATTGAAGTTTCTGCCGACGGCGAGACCTGGATCAAGGTGGTGGAAAAGAGTGGCTATACCGACTGTTTGACCGCCATCCCCAGCTTCACCTTTGAAGCAGCGGAGGTGCGGTATGTCCGCATGAATATCACCAAGGGTTGTGCTAAGGGTGGCTTTGAGATCGCCGAAATCGAGGTATACAACGATGACGGCAGTATTCCCGCGCCCGATAATGACAGCCTCTACCTTATCCCCGGAAACGAGCCCTCAGGCACTAATGTTGCCTTGGAGCGAGAGGTCACAGCCTCCAGCCATGTAACCGGATGGGAGCCCGCTACCTTGACTAACGGAAATCTCAACTCGGGATGGACCTCCGGACTCAACCGCCATTCCACCGCAGACGGTGAGGAATGGGTCATGGTTGACCTGGCCTACAGCTACGATATTGATAAGGTTGTTCTATACGGTCGAAGCGGCGATGAATATTTCCCCTACAAGCTTCGCATTGAGGTTTCCGAGGACGGTAAGAACTTCACCAAAGTCTATGATGGCGAATGCATGGAACAGAGAAGCGGACAACAGCCCTACGAGTGCAAGCTGGACAATGTCAAGGCACGCTATGTCCGAATCGTAGGCTACTCCCTGCGCGATCTTGCCGGCTTTGGCGACGGACATTTGTTCTCGTTAATGGAGATTGAAGTCTATAAGAAGTAAGGTATCCTGTAATGGGTCGGCTCGAATGAGCCGACCCGCTTTTTCCCCTTTTGTGGATTCATATGCATACAATGGAGGACCGATTGTAAATTGCAGTTTGTCGGGATGTTTTGTTTTGCACCTTTCTCTCCGTGTCGAGAGAAAGGTGCCCAAAGAGCGCCACTTAAGGAAGAAACCCACGGTTTCTTCCTTAAGCATCCATCATCCTACTGCGCGCACTTCTTTCGCCAGTGGGCGAAAGAAGTTGACCGCGCGTATGAGTCGCCAAGACCCGAAATCCCGCACGAACGGCGGAGCGCCGCCCGCGCGGAACTCGCCCCTTGCTTCTGCCAAAAGTTGCTATTTTTTCTTGTCGGATAAAGAAAAACTTTGGGCTTCTGCCAAACAGGCAACCAACCGCGATGTTGGCGCTCCGCCAACATCGCGGCTTTATGGCAAACTGCGACCAGACAGCGCGTAAAGCCATTTCGCTTTTGCGAAATGGCGCGCAGATAAGGGGATAGGATCCTTAAGGAAAGTACCGTGGGTACTTTCCTTAAGTGGCGCTCTTTGGGCACCTTTCTCTCGACAGGGAGAGAAAGGTGCAAACAAACTCACCGATAAACCCAAATTTGAACGTTTATAACCCATTTTTCTTTCCTGCATACAATGAAAAAAAGGAGGTGCGTCATGACGTTGTCAGCCTTATTTGCCCGTTGTGTGAACCGTTCCTATATCCACACGCCAACCTCCGCCGATTACGCCTACGACCGCGTTGGCAACCATCTTTACATCTATTTTCAGGACTCCGACGGCGTAGTGGACTGGATCCGAAACCTGGACTTTCCCGCTGCCGCCTACAGACGAGACGGGAAAACCGTGTGGTACGCCCACAGGGGTTTTTTGGAGGTCTGGAGAACCCTGATCCCCCGCGTAGAACCCTTGTTCTCCGATCCAAGCGTGAAACGGGTCACGGTGGTGGGATATTCCCACGGTGCGGCTCTGGCGGTGTTCTGCCACGAATACGTATGGTATCACCGCCCCAATCTCCGCGACAGCCTGGAGGGATACGGTTTTGGCTGTCCACGAGTCCTGTGGGGTAAGTCAGTAAGCGATCTGCGTGCGCGGTGGGAGAGGTTTACCGTCATCCGCAATCTGGACGATATCGTGACCCACGTGCCGCCCCGCGTATGGGGCTACTACCACGTGGGGAAGATGTTGGAAATCGGCGAGGCAGGGAAGTACTCGGCCGTGGATGCACACCGCGCCGAAGCGATCCGTCGGGAATTGCGTGTATATGAGAGGGACGGCGGGGAAGTATCGTCAAATATGAAGGATGCGGGCAAAAAAATTGCAAAAAAGTCTTGACAAACCGGGGGGAGTATGCTATAATACACCCATCAAACCGACGACGAAGAATAGTAACACGGAAAAGCCCGCCTCCAGAGAGCCGCTGACGGTGGAAAAGCGGTAACGAGCCCCGTGTGAATGGACTTCCGAGGGCAGGACGAAACCCCTTATTGGAGGCGTAGTGCCTGACGGGTTGCACACCCGTTACCCCGTGTAGCATATATTGCCGTATGCCTGGCATACGTTGCGCGTATGCATGAGTGGAGCGCCCCCTACGAGGGCATCAATTTGGGTGGTACCGCGGATTCCTTGGAATTCGTCCCGAAACAAAGTAACGTCACTTTGTTCGGGGCTTTTTATTTGGCTCCGAAAGGAGGCAATATGTATCCTATCCGAAGAAGCGGACGGCGATGGTGACCCTTACCGTTCTTACCGTTCACCCGCCCACCTGAAAAAGATTCACAATAAAAGGAGAATAGATCATGAGCGCACAAGAGATGAAGAAAGAAATTCCCTATAAGATTTATATCAGCGAAAACGATATGCCCAAGGCATGGTATAACCTCCGTGCCGATATGAAGAATAAGCCCGCCCCCCTGCTTAATCCCGAGACCATGGAGCCTATGTCCTACGACGACCTGCGCCCCGTGTTCTGTGACGAGCTCATCAAGCAGGAGCTGGACGACACCACCCCCTACATTGAAATTCCCGAGGAGATCCGCTCCTTCTATAAGATGTACCGCCCCGCTCCCCTTGTGCGTGCATACTGCCTGGAGGAAAAGCTGAAGACTCCCGCCAAGATCTACTATAAGTTTGAGGGTAACAACACCTCGGGCTCCCATAAGCTCAATTCCGCCATCGCCCAGGCTTACTATGCCAAGAAGCAGGGGCTGGACGGCGTTACCACCGAGACCGGTGCCGGTCAGTGGGGCACCGCCCTGTCCATGGCTTGCGCTTACCTGGGTTTGGATTGCCGCGTGTACATGGTCAAGGTCAGCTATGAGCAAAAGCCCTTCCGCCGCGAGGTCATGCGTACCTACGGCGCACAGGTTACTCCCTCTCCCTCCGAGACCACCGAGGTGGGACGCGCGATCCTTGCTAAGCACCCCGGTACCGGCGGTTCTCTGGGCTGCGCCATCTCCGAGGCTGTGGAGGCCGCAGGAAACCTGGGCAATTACCGCTACGTGCTGGGTAGCGTGCTCAATCAGGTCATGCTCCACCAGTCGGTCATCGGTCTGGAGACCAAGATCGCCATGGATCAGTACGGCATCAAGCCCGACATCATCATCGGTTGCGCCGGCGGCGGCTCCAACCTGGGCGGTCTCATCGCCCCCTTCATGGGTGAAAAGCTTCGCGGCGAGGCGGACTACCGCTTCATCGCCGTCGAGCCGGCCTCCTGCCCCAGTTTTACCCGCGGTAAGTTCGCCTATGATTACTGCGATACCGGTATGATCTGCCCTCTGGCCAAGATGCACACCTTGGGTAGCGGATTTATCCCCGCCCCCAACCATTCGGGCGGTCTGCGCTACCACGGCATGAATCCCATCCTTTCCCAGCTTTATCACGAGGGTTACATGGAGGCCACCACGGTTAAGCAGACCGAGGTCTTTGAGGCCGCCGAGTACTTTGCCCGCGTGGAGGGTATCCTGCCCGCTCCCGAGTCCAGCCACGCTATCCGAGTTGCTATGGACGAGGCCATCAAGTGCCGTGAGACCGGCGAGGAGAAGACCATCCTCTTCGGCTTGACGGGTACCGGCTACTTCGATATGGTCGCCTACGAGAAGTTTAACAACGGCATTATGACCGATTACGTCCCCTCCGACGAGGATCTGGCCGTTGGTTTCGCAGGTCTGCCCAAGATGGACTAACCAACCAAATAACCCCGTCCTGCGGTGAACACCGCCGGGCGGGGAAGCATCAAAAATTATCGAAATTATTTGCGATTTTTTTCAGAAAAGCTATTGACTTTTCATGCCGGATGTGCTATAATATCAATGTTGCGGAAGCGTAGCTCAGCTGGTTAGAGCGCACGGTTCACATCCGTGAGGCCATGGGTTCGAGCCCCCTCGTTTCCACCACATAAACCCCATGTGCAAAGCACAAGGAGTTTTTTCGTGGTGGAAACGAG
>JAZSBH010000171.1:0-32804 GCA_045602325.1 Eubacteriales bacterium
TATTTTGCGAAATTTCACCTACAAGTGTACCATCGACCAAATCACACAAACTGTTAATTCTACTCTCACTTAATGAACCATTAGTAAAAACATTTAATAAATTGTTAAAATACAGAGTTGATGTTTGTGTATCAAATGTAATGTTGTATTCGTTTGGAACATATACGTAATTGTTATTAAAAACATCTCCAATTACAGTATCAACAACCCATTTTGCATAAATAACATAATTCTTATTTACAATTGTGGAAAAATCGTAAGCTACAGTTAATTCTTCATTTGTGTACCATCCAGCAAAGGTGTAACCTTCCTTTGTTGGCGTGTTTGGCTTTACAGCGTAATTGCCTAACTCCACAGTTTGACTGGGGATATGGCTCCCACCATTCGTTTCGAAGGTAACAGTAAATTGCTCTGCAGTCACACGACCCGCATCGATTTCCGTGCCATCTGTCAGTACCAAAATCAAATGCATTTCGTCATCAATGTAAGCACTTGAGATGCCAACGCCCGGCACTCCGGCTTCGCCCTGTTCACCCTTTTCGCCTTGCTCGCCCTTTTCACCCTGTGCACCGGTTTCACCCTTGTCACCGATGAGAGAGTCAAGCCATTCTTCTTCCGTGCCGGTATATCCTTTTTCGACAGCCAGTTCGTATGCAGATTTACCGTTCACGCCATCCTTACCGTCTTGACCATCAACACCATCGTTGCCAGCTACACCTTGCTCACCTTTTTCACCTATAAGAGAAGCAATCCATTCTTCTACCGTGCCGGTATAGCCCTTTTCGACAGCCAGTTCGTACGCGGATTTACCGCTTGCACCGTTTTTACCATCTTTTCCATCAACGCCATTTTTGCCCGCAGTACCCTGCTCGCCTTTTTCACCCGGGATACCTTGCTCACCTTTTTCGCCTTGGATACCTTGTTCACCTTTTTCGCCCGGGATACCTTGCTCACCTTTTTCACCTTGCGGACCAGCTTCGCCCCTATCACCTATAAGGGAAGACAGCCATTCTTCTAATGTTCCTGTATAACCATTGGCAACAGCAAGCTCATACGCGGATTTACCATCAAGTCCGGCTTCGCCTTGCGGTCCGGCTGGACCTTGTTCACCGGTTTTCGCACAACCGGTAAACGCAGAGAGCATCAACAGCACAGAAAGTATCAACGCTGTCACTCTTAAAAAGTTTGTTTTCATTTGATTTCCCTCCCGAAAAGCCTTTGTGGGAACCTCAAAGAATTCGTTCCCTTCGCTATTTTGCGATTCAACGGTGAAAAAAATGAAATAGGAGCGGCGAATCGCATTCCAAACTCTAATTTCATATATTTATCGGGGTTGAAGCCCCTAAATTGCGGGCGTTTCCCGCAAAAAGGTACAGGTATGCTACGACAACCTCACCAGTCGATAACACTTAGTCGCTACTTGGGAATTTTTGTGGCTCCCATAAATGTATTTTTGTTAATTATGGGCCCACTCATTGGCACAATAAACAAATAAGCAAACAAGATTACCATAATATTGTATCATATTACAAAAGAAAAATCAATATTATTAATAAAAATTTACAAATTATGTTTTTATGTTTTTAGGCGTACACACCATATTGGTATGTACGCCTATCATGCTGGAGGGCATTTTACAACAATTTGCCCTATTTAGATAGACCACGGGCGTGTTCCTTTTTGCTTCCGTTGAGCAAGAAAACGAATGCAATCTGGTCTTCCCCCAAAACAGGCACACTAAAATTAATAGGTTCACCAACTACGATGCAATGAATATCAAGCAATTCTATTTGTGGAACTTTAACAAATGCAATTTCCAAAAAAGAAAAATACGAGAAACACCGAAATGTTCTCGTATTTTTCTTCACCTTCGCAATGCTCATTAATCTTGACTCTCAAAAATTGTCCTTAAGAGTATGGAGCATTTGTGACGGTCCTTTTGCATGTTGGATATATGGAAATTACTCCAGAACAACCACGATGGTCTTACCGGCCTCAAGAACCTGATCCTTGATGGACTCGAAAGCCTTGCTCTGACCTTCGTCCTCGTAGTATGCCTTCCAAGCCTTACCGTTACCGGCAGACAGATCACCGATGGTAGCCAGCAGGCCGTTACCGTCGAAAATCTCGAACTCATCCTCGAACTCGCCGGCGCAGAACATCTCGATGGCGTCACCCAAAGTACCCTTGCACTTTACGGTCTCCTCGTACTTGGTGGACGAGCCGTCCTTGATGATCAGGGTGACCTCAATGGTGGTGCTGGCAGTGGTCTCGGCTACGGTGGTTTCACCGTTCTTGTTACCGCTATCGCAAGCGATGAACGCACTACCCAGCAGGCAAACGGCCATGATCACGGCCAAAATC
Source organism: Eubacteriales bacterium (assembly GCA_045602325.1). GTDB lineage: Bacteria > Bacillota > Clostridia > Oscillospirales > CAG-272 > CAMEON01. Next base: position 2,365 of record JAZSBH010000171.1, read on the forward strand.
TTCAGAAGTTTCATGTTGAATTCCTCCAAAATATTTTTTTGACGGGTTTATTATACTACATCGGGGAGAAATTGTCAACGGCTTATGGAAAATTTTCACTTTATGCCCAAATCGGAGGGGTGGTTTCTTGTGCATTGTGTCAGTTCAGGCGTGCAGGATCACCGCTAACTGGAGGAGAAACAAACAAACCTGCCACACGGCGAAGCACAGGGAAACGATAGCCGCCCACTTCCCGATCTGCCACCAGGAGATCATACAGATCAGGGCGGCGACAGCAGAAAAAAATAGGCAGATCCAGGAGGACAGAAGGTAGAGCTTTCCAAATAAAAGCGTATACCAGACAAGAGAAAATACCACCGCCAGAACCAAAAATGTACACCCCCGCCACAGGAAGGCTTCCCGCCTGGTATTCCCTGTCGGGCAGGACAGAAGATATCCGGCGGCTGCCCCCATCAAGGCGTACGACGCAAGCCATAGAAGACTCGTGAACCACAGGGGCGGCAGTAGAATGGATGCCCCCAGCTTATGGATGACCGCCAGGGGGCTACCAACGGCCAGGCGGGTCAGAAGGGCGGCGGCCAGGACAATACCGCCGCCTATGAGGACAGGAATGGTCAGAAAACGAGCGGTTTGTTTGGTGGTGTTCATGGCAGTATCCCCCTCACGACTTTGATAGACACTATGCATGAACGGTCAATATTATGACGGGAATCGGCGGAAGGGATGGTGATCCCTCCGTGAAAAGAAGGAGAACCAACGGCTGTACCAGGGCTCCTCGGGGACTACCACGGGTGGCAGCGCCTCTGTTTCGGGCAGAAGATCGTTGGGCAAAACGGGAATACGGTCGGGATCGCCCGGGTCAGTGGGAATAAGACGGATCGGCGGTTCCTTATGAAGCGTACACGTTCCCTTCGGTTCGGTGCCGCGAATGAACCATCCATGCTCGACGGGATGGCCGTAAACGGGATCGGTACAATATGGATTGGGAAGCGAACCGGACAGCGGACAAAAATCCACCTCCACCAGGTCTTCGGGAATCGTAAATGCTTTCTTTTCAGGTGCACCGAGGTAGAGAGGTTCACAGACCTTCATCAGATCGTCCCAGATGGTTACACAGGGATTCCCTTGGATACCTTTGAGCTCCGTGGGATAATCGTACCCCATCCAGACACCTGCCAGGAGACGTGGCGTATAACCGATGAACCAGCGGTCACAATTATTCTGAGTCGTACCGGTTTTCCCGACGGCCTCGATACCGAGGATATCGGTGAGGGTCATATAACGGGCGGCGGTTCCTTCCTGCGTGACCATAGACAGGAGACGAGTCATAAGGGCGGCGTTTTCGGCGGAAAGCACGCGGGCCGACTCATTGGCGGGTTTGTTTTCCAAAAGAACCTTCCCCTCCCTATCCAGAACCCGGTGATAAGATACGGGGACGCGGTAGATACCGTCGGCAAAGGCGGTATATGCGGCAGTCAATTCGCGAACAGTGACTCCGCGACTCTGTTGGCCAAGCGCGAGGGAGGAGACCGTCAGATCATGGGCGGCGTTCCCCTCCGCCGGGATTAGATTCCGCATCCCCAGACGTTCACGGGCGAACGAAAAGGCTTTTTCGGTTCCCAACTGCTCCAGGATGCGTACCGAAACGGGATTTAGGGAATGAGCCATTCCCTGCGCAACGGTAACCCGGCCTCGATAGAGGCCGTCTGCGTTGGCCGGCCAAGGATTTCCACCCTTTTGGGAGATCGGCTCGTCCTCATAAATATCAGCCCAGGTGATGAGCCCTTCTGCAAGGGCGGGCGCATAGACCGACAGGGGCTTGATGCAGGAGCCGGCTGGACGGCGGGTGTCGGTGGCATAATTTTGCAGACGATTGGCTTTTTTCTCCCCGACCGCCCCCGCCACGGCCAGAATATCTCCCGTATAGGGGTCGATCAGGATTACCGAGGACTGGGGACGACCGTTATCCCCGGTTGGGAAATGGTTCGGTTGGGTATAATAATCCTCAACCTCCCTTTGCAGAATCTCATCCATGGCGGTCTCGATGGTGAGCCCGCCCTGATAGACAAGCAAGGATGCAGTGGTGTAGGTATAACCCAGCTTCTCCTGCAGATCACGGATGACGTCGGCAACCACCATGTCGGCGTACCAGGAGGTCACGGGGACAGGGGATGGCGCGGGTCTAGGATCCAGCCCCAATTCGGAAGCCATCGTCGCATCCCGTTCCGCCTCGGTGATATACCCCTGCGCCGCCATCTCCCGCAGGATGAGATTACGCCGTGACAGGTTGTTTTCGGGGTGGGTCAGAGGATCGTAGCGGGCGGGGTTATTGGTGATGGCGGCAATGGAGGCACATTCGGGGAGGGTGAGTTCGGAAACGGTTTTGGAAAAGTACCGCTCGGCCGCCGCTCCCACGCCGTAGCACCCCTCCGCCAGATTGATGACATTGAGGTATACCTCCAGAATAACGGTCTTATCCGTCTGCTTCTCCAGATCCAGGGCTTTGAATATTTCGGTGAGCTTGCGGTCGAGGGAATGATCGTCGTTCCCCGTCAGATTCTTCACGAGCTGTTGGGTAATAGTAGACCCCCCGAACGAGGCGTTTCCCGACAGATAATTGATTCCGGCATGAGCCGTGCGGAACAGATCCACACCGTCGTGATGCCAAAAGCGCTTATCTTCAATGGAGATAAATGCGTTCACGAGAGCGGCGGGAATCTCATCGTACGGTGTGTAGATACGAGGCTGCGCGGTCATTAAGGACGCCTTGGGCGCAGGATGGAGACTGCCGTCCCGCGCGGCTCGGTCAGCCGGATCGTACACGTACAAAACAGACGGCTCGTTGACCTTGGGAATATTCAGGAGGGTCATATCCATTGTCTCGTTTTCGTAAGGCCGCACGTACACCGCCGCGCCTGCCAGTACGAGTATCCCCATCAGCAGTACGCCCAACAGTAGGGCGGCCGCGATCTTTTTTCCCCGCTTCATGACTTTCTCCTTTCGCGATCTTGAATTTCACCCATTATTGTGTCTCGCTTTCGTATAAATAATCGCAGACGGGACATGATAATAGAGACACTTCCGCCAGATTTTTACGCAATTTGGGCTTATATGTCTCCGACAGATTGCAGAAAGGAAAATTTATGAAAAAAATCATGAAGGGACTGGTGATCACAGTGGCCATCGTGGCTCTCGGTTGGTCCATCCTGTCCACCCTGTACACCCAAACCGTATCCGAGGAATTGACGCGTCTGCGCCGTGAAAGTCGGAGCGATATCATCTATTTGCGGACCCGCATACGGGAACTGGAATCCGAGTTGACTGCGAGTCTGCTGAATTTCGGAAATCCTCCCTCCGAGGCCGTAGGAGGCGACTGCGAAAGCGATCCTTCCACCGACGTGACGACCGAAACCGAAGGATGGGTGACCGAGGCGGTAACGGTTCCCGCCCACAAGGCGCCCGAGACCCAGTCCCCCATCCTTGACGCCCCCGAAACCGAGGCCTCCGTGGCCTTGTATCTCTTAACTGAGCACAATGGCGTGATCGGGGTATTTGATGCTTCGGGGGAGCTTTTGCGAACCGTCAACGTTTTCATTATGACCCTGCCCGAGGCAGAGCGGGAGGCGCTGAAGGTGGGGATCCCGGTCTACTCTCACGAGGAAATGTGCAGACTCGTGGAGCAATACGAGTAAGTCACAGAAAAAAGGTGCCACCCTCCGCAGGGGATGACACCTTTTTTGGCCGTATATGTCCAAAAACCAGAATGCAGACGACGCAGAAAAATCGTACAGTCGATTGATTCCCGCTTTCAGAATGGGGACATCAACGGTCTCTTCTTCTTGCCTCGAAGCAGGCGCTGCAGTATACAGGTCTGTCGGCGCTGGGCTGGAACTTCAGTTTGGCAACGCCACCGCAATCGGAGCAGATCGCCTCAAAATACTGAACTTCGGGCTTACCGGCGTTCTTCTTGGCATCGCGGCAAGCCTTGCAGGTCTTGGGCTTGTTCTGGAAGCCCTTTTCAGCGTAGAAAGCCTGCTCGCCGGCCGTGAACACGAACTCATTGCCGCATTCCTTGCAGACAAGGGTCTCGTCCTCGTAAACGGGAGTCTCCACGTTCGCGTCCATGATCTCATCTTCGTACATTGGTTTTTACCTCGCTTAAAATGGTTTTTTGCCCCGCGGCGGACTTACACCGCCATCTCGAAGTTGGTTACCTCGCGTTCTCTTTGTACCATCGGGACATAGGACTACCCACCCACGTCACTCCTCGGGCGGTGTGAGCCGCTCACGGAGCTTACGGCGAATGCGGTAGATGGCATTATGGACAGAACGCTCGTCACAGCCAAGATCGTGGGCAATATCAGCCACCGGCACGCCCGTCACGTACTGCCACCATACGCGGTTCTCGAAATCCGAGAGGTGTCCGCGAACGGTACGGCAGAGCTGGCGGAAGCGCTCGTCCTCCACCACACGGGCGGCGAGATCCTCCTGACCCGTCACATCCTCTTCGGTGAGCGGAACGGCTGTCACACGGCGGCGGACATGGATATGCCGCCACTCCGAGATCAGACCGTTACGCAGACAGATCTTGGCGTACAAGCCGAAATCCACCGCTTCCTGCTCGGTATCGAAGGAGGAAATGGCACCGAGAAACACCCGCTCGGCCTCTTCCCGCATGTCAGCCCGCTCCTGCAGGGTCATCTCGGATGCACCGAATCGGGCGACCGAGGATTCCAACAGAGGGCGGTATTTGGCACAGAGTGCAAGGTATGCCTCCCGACTGCCTGCCTGAGCTTGCAAGAGCAATTCGCGCAAAGCGGGATCGGGGGTATGGGGGGTATCCTGTTCGGGTTTTGGATGAAGTTCTTTCATGCCGCGCACCTTTTCCGTTCAGATGATCCGGCAGAAAGGGCTTCCTTTTTTACCGAATTTTTCTGTCCTATTAACAATATTATATCATGAATTTGCATAATGTCAAGTGCAAATTTTCGGCGAATTTTGTAAAAGAATGCCATTTTTACCAAAAGGCGGCTCTCGTTGTGTACAAAATACACATTCAAAAGCCGCCCTTTTGTTTGTTTTGACGGAAAACCCTCTCGTTTTCTGGCAAAATGACTTAAAAATCAGTAAAAAATTTGTGAATAATTTTTTGACCGTTTTAGAACAAAAGTCGTCCTAATCCACCATAAAACAGCGAAAATCGCAATGCTTGCAAGGGTTTTAGCCGTTACATGGTATAGAGCCAGCCAAATCGCGCACCGCAGATATTGATCGCCACGACTGCCGCGACGAACAGCACAATGAATAGCAAGGTGAACACGTCACGGACGTGATACTTGAGGATACGCAGTTTGGTACGTCCTTCCCCACCGTGGTAGCAACGGCATTCCATGGCAGTAGCCAGCTCGTCGGCACGGCGGAAGACCGAGGCAAAGAGGGGGACGATGATGGGTATGAGCGCTTTCGCCCGTTGCATCAGGGAGCCTTGGGTAAAGTCGGCACCTCTCGCCTTCTGGGCGGCCATGATCTTCTCGGTCTCCTCCATGATGGTAGGGATGAAGCGCAGAGCAATGGTCATCATCATAGCGAAAGCGTGGACGGGCACCTTGATCTTGGCCAAGGGACGGAGCAGACTCTCAATGGCGTCGGTGAGAGCGATGGGGGTGGTGGTGTAGGTCAGAAACAAACTGGTTCCGATGACCATGGCCAGGATGCGCACCAGGATAAATACGGCGTGATAGATGCCCTTGGGATAGATGGTAATGATCCAAAAATCCACCAACGGCTTGACATCCTCGGCGGTGTCCACGACCCAAAAAACATTAAGCACGGCGGTAAAGGCCATGATGAAGATGAGGGCTCGGATGGAGCGCAGAACCACCTTTACGGGGATCCGGGAGATGAGAATGAGAGCAAAGCCCGACAGGAGCAGCAGGACAAAGGAAAATGTGTTTTTACACAGGAAGGACGCCACGATATACACCACGGCGGCGATAACCTTGGTACGGGGATCCAGACGGTGGAGCACCGAATTGGCAGGGTAATACTGCCCAAAAGCAAAGCCTTTCATGCACGTTCCCTCCCTTTCCCGTTCCGTTTAGCATCGGCGAAGATGTCCATAAGGGCGGCCTCGGCGGATTCCGTGGTGTAGAGACCGGCAGGCATGGGCATGCCCCCCGCCCGCAAAAGCAGGCACAATTTGGTGATCTGGGGGATATCCAGGCCAACGGCCTCCAGTTCGTCAGCACGGGCAAAGATATGGTCGCGGTTGCCGGCCATGAGCACTTTCGAATGAGCCATGACCACCACGTCGTCGCAGTACTGGGCCATATCCTCCATGCTGTGACTGACGATGATGACGGTACATCCCGTGCGGCGATTGTATTCACGAATTCCTTGGAAGATGGTGTGACGGCCTTGGGGATCCAGTCCGGCGGCAGGCTCATCCAGCACCAATACCTCCGGTCGCATGGCCATGATGCCTGCGATGGCAACGCGGCGCTTCTGACCGCCCGATAGGTCGAAGGGGGATTTATCCATAATATCGGCGTTCAGTCCCGCAAAGGCGGCAGACTCGGCCACACGCTCCTTGATCTCCTCCTCGGAGAGCTTCATGTTGCGGGGGCCGTAGGCGATATCGGCGTAGACCGTCTCCTCAAAAAGCTGGTACTCGGGGTACTGCATCACCAGTCCCACGCGATAGCGGATCTTACCGATCTCCTTGGGGTGAGCCCAGATGTCCTCGCCGTCCAGCAGGACGCGGCCGGATTCGGCGCGGGTCAAGCCGTTAAGCAACTGGATCAGGGTGGATTTGCCCGAGCCGGTGTGCCCGATGATACCCGTCAGCTTCCCTGCGTGGATATCCAGGGACACGCCGTCCAATGCGCGCACTTCAAAGGGGGAGTTCTTGCCGTATATATAGGTGATGTTTTCCAAGCGGAGCTTGGGATGTTCGGTTTGGTTCATAATGGGAACGGCTACTGCCGCACTCGTATCCGTCCCGACCGCTTGCGGGTTCGGACGGGTCTGATTCTTTTTTTTCATGATGATAGGGTCCTCACCTTGATCAAGGTTGATGATATGCGGATTTCAGATCTTCTTCCAGGCATTGAGTATAGCCTCGGCACACTGCTCGGGCGTGTTGATCTCACCGTGGACGGGGAGATTTTGGGTGATGAGATACTGGGACACTGCGGTACACTGGGGGAGGTCAAGACCGGCTTTCCGAAGAGCATCACTGTGGGTAAAGACCTCACCGGGGGTACCGTCCAACAAAAGCTTTCCGTCCGAGAGCACGATCACACGGTCAGCGCGAGCGGCCTCGTCCATATAGTGGGTGATGGACAGGACGGTAATTCCCTGCTCACGGTTGAGCTTTTCAATGGTCTCGATGACCTCTCGGCGTCCTACGGGATCCAGCATGGCAGTAGACTCGTCGAAGATCATGCATCGAGGCATCATGGCGATGATGCCGGCGATGGCCACCCGCTGCTTCTGACCGCCCGACAGGCGGTGAGGCTCGTGGCGAGCGTAGGCGGACATACCGACGGTAGCCAGGGCGTTATCCACCCGTGCACGGAGCTCGGGCTGGGGCACACCCAGGTTTTCGGGGCCGAAAGCCACGTCCTCCTCCACCACGGTGGCAACCAACTGGTTATCGGGGTTCTGGAAGACCATGCCCACGTTCTTGCGGAGGGTCAGCACGTCCTCATCGGTGATATCGGGGGACATGACGTCCAGACCGTCCACCAGGATGGTTCCCTCGGCGAAGGTGTAGTCGTCGATGACCATATTCAGCAGTTTGGCAAAGGTGGACTTGCCCGATCCGTTGTGCCCCAGGATGACTACGTATTCTCCCTCACGGATATCCAATGAGACATTCTTGAGCACGGGAATAGGCTTTTCATCCTCGCCTACGTAGGCGTAAGAAAGATTTTTAATATGAATAAAGGGGTTATTTTCCATGGAATACTCCTTTCGGGAGAATAGCGATCAATCCCTCTGCCAACGGGCGGATGCGCCGCAAGGCAGTACCGAGCCCGTAGCGCTGACCCGCAGACCCAGCTCGCCCGCCTCGGTGCGGCCGCCGTGGGGCTTCTTGACCTTCAGGTCGAGAAGGTAGGTCATGGTGAGGGGGGAGAGACCGGTGGTGTAGGAATTGATGAGGAAAAACAGGGCGTCATCGGACACCAGCTTTGCGGCAAGCTCCACCAGCTCGCCCACGCAATCCTCCAGCTTCCAGACCTCACCTCCGGGACCGCGGCCGTAGGAGGGAGGATCCATGATGATACCGTCGTACTTGTTGCCTCGGCGGATCTCCCGCTCCACGAACTTCTTGCAGTCGTCAACGATGTAGCGGATGGGGGCTTCACCGAGCCCGCAAAGCTGGGCGTTTTCCTTGGCCTGGGCTACGATACCCTTGGCGGCGTCCACGTGAACTACCGCCGCACCGGCTTTTGCGGCGGCCATGGTGGCACCTCCGGTGTAGGCAAAGAGGTTCAGCACCTTGATCGGACGGTTGGGATCCTCTGTTTTCGCCTTACGGATGAGACCCGAGAACCAATCCCAATTCGCGGCCTGCTCGGGGAACAGACCCGTGTGCTTGAAGCCCATGGGACGGAGGACAAAGCGGAGATCCTCGCCGTACCCGATCTGCCACTGGGCGGGGAGGTCGTTTTTGACCCAGGCACCGCCACCCGTATGGGAACGGCGATAGATGCCGTCCGCCTTCTTCCACAGGGGGGAGGTAGCGCAATCCTTCCAGATGATCTGGGGATCGGGACGGATGAGGATGTATTTGCCCCACCGCTCCAATCTCTCGCCATCGGCGGTATCGATGAGTTCGTAGTCTTTCCAGTTATCGGCACACCACATAGATGTTTTCTCCTTGTTTCTTACTGCATTTTATTGAAGTACCCGCCCAGCCGCGAGCAGCCGCTATGAGCGTGACAAATGGCAATGGCCAGGGCATCGGCGGTATCGTCGGGCTTTGGGGGCTCGGGAAGGTTCAGGATGCGGGTCACCATGGAGATGACCTGTTTCTTGTCGGCTGCACCGTAGCCAACCACCGCCTGCTTGACCTGCATGGGGGTATATTCCGCCAATTCCAAGCCCTTTTCCTGCCCGGTCATGAGGATCACACCTCTGGCCTCGGCTACCCGGATACCCGTGGTAATGTTCTTGGTAAAGAACAACTCCTCCACCGCCATCTGGGTGGGCTTGAATTTGTCAATGATGGCGCAAAGGTCGCGGTGGATCAGGGCGAGGCGCCGGGAAGTCTCTATTCCGGCAGGGGTGTTGATGCTCCCATAGGCCAGGGGGCGGAAGCGGGTATTTTGGTAGTCCAGAACCCCCCATCCCACGATGGCCAAGCCGGGGTCGATACCCAGAATGATCATATTTTTCCTCCGCGTGCATATTTTATCATTTTATTATACCACAAAAAACCCCGCAAGTCAAATGGTATGAAGGGAAAAATGCAGGATTTTATGAGTTTTTTTCTGTGCAAACCGCCAAATATCCTGCCATCTCCCTTTTTCTCCCGTAAATCCGCCAAAAGCGATTCAAAAGCTCCCCTACGCAGCTTCTTGACAAACACAATATTTTATGGTATCCTATTACCATCGAATACTTCCCTACCGAAAGGACATGAAAATATGGAATTCTTACACGGAAATGCTATCGTCGGCCAGTCGGGCGGCCCTACCGCCGCCATTAACGCTACCCTCGCGGGTGTCATCCGCGGCGCGCTGGATGAGATTGCCAAAAAGGACGGCGCCGACGGCGCGGCCATCACCCGCCTGTACGGCATGAAAAACGGCGTGGACGGGCTTCTCCGCGAGGACATCGTGGAGCTGGACAGGCTCTTCGCTCCCGAACCGGACGGCAAATATGCCGCCCTTGACCGTCTGACCTTGACCCCTGCCGCTGCGCTGGGCTCCTGCCGCAGAAAGCTCCCTGCCGCCGGGGCGAAGGACGAGGCCGAGGTCATGGACAAGCTCTTCGGCATTTTTGAAAAGTACGATATCCGTTACTTCTTCTACATCGGCGGAAACGACTCCATGGACACGGTCGCCAAGGTTTCGGCTTATGCTGAGAAGAAGAACTACCCCATCCGTGTCATGGGCGTGCCCAAGACCATTGACAACGACCTGGTGGGTACCGACCACACCCCCGGCTTCGGCTCGGCGGCTAAATATATTGCCGTGACCATGCAGGAGATCCTTCGCGACACCGCGGTCTACACCGTTCCCGCCGTCACCATCGTGGAGATCATGGGACGTGACGCGGGCTGGCTGACGGCTTCGGCGGCGCTGGGTCGCATTGTCAACGATGTTGAGCCCGATCTGGTGTATCTGCCCGAGGTTCCCTTTTCTTACGAGAATTTCTACGCTGACCTCAAAGAGGCTCTTGCTCGCCATCCCAATGTGGTAGTAGCTGTGTCCGAGGGTCTGGAATGTGCTGACGGGACTCTGGTGGGTGCCAGCACCCAGAGCGGCGCGGTGGATGCCTTCGGGCACAAGTATCTAGAGGGCACCGGTAAGGCGCTGGAGCTGGCGGTCAAGGCCGAACTTGGCTGTAAGGTGCGCTCGGTGGAGCTGAATCTGCCTCAGCGCTGCGCCGGTCATCTGGTGTCGGCACAGGATATTGCCGAGTCCCTGGAGGTGGGCCGTCACGCAGTGATGGCCGCTGTGGCGGGTGTCAGCCGTGAGATGATGACCATTAAACGCGTATCGAGTGACCCCTACGCCTTTGAGATCGGACACGAGGATATTTTCAAGATCGCCAATCAGACGAGGTGCGTGCCCGCCGAATTTATCAACGAGCGGGGTAACCACGTGACGGATGAATGCTTGCAGTATCTGTTGCCTCTGATTAAGGGCGAGCGGTATCCCGAGTACGTGGATGGGTTGCCTTGTCATTGGGTTTTGAAGTGAATCACACAGAAAGAATACGGAGTACCCACGAGGGCAAGCCGTATTCTTTTGCTTTTATGAAATTCTTCGTGTTGGCCATGTCATTGCCGCTTCATCTGCCTCAAAAACAGCAGGATAGCTGCGCAAAGCAGGACGGCGCCATACCCCAACACCCACCATAAATGAGGAACAATATCCGCGTATTGCCCTGCCAGCACAGCCCGTTCCATTTCCACGGCGTGAACAAACGGGAGCGCATACGCAATTTTCTTGAATGCGCCACCCACCAGCTCCAGGTCGAACCAAGCACCCGACAGCCACGCCGACAGGTTGGTGAGCAGAGCGCCGCAGATGCCGCCCACCTGCTTATCGGTCAGGATACTACCGAACAAAAGGCCCAGGGCGATATACAGCACCGAGATGGGAATGATGAGCAGGATCGCGTAGAGGATGTTGACCGATATGTCAAGGCCGAGAAGGATGGCGGCGACATAGCAGATCGCGCTCTGTGCCATGGAAATGGGCAGAATGGGGAGGGCATAGCTCAAAATGAAATCCGACGGTGTCAGAGGGGTCGTGTACAGCCGTTGCAGGAGAGAGCTACTACGGTCTTTGGATATGACTGTGGCGGAAAAGAGAGTCATGAAGGAGAGGCCGAAGACCGTGATACCGGGGGTAAGGCGCCCGATCTCAAAGAGACTCACGGGGATGCTTGCCTGGATCGCGCTCATGAGCAAAAGCAGTACCAGGGGAAAGCCCAACCCGAAAAACAGGGTAATGGGGTCGCGAAGGAGTTCTTTGGTGTTTCGTCTTGCGAAGGTCATCATTCTCATTACGTCACTCCTTTCACGATACGGATGAAGGCCTGCTCGAAGTCATCCGTTTGGGTGATCTCCTTGATCCTTGCGGCGGTATCGCAGACAAGGAGCTTTCCGTCCTTCATAATGGCTATGCGGTCGGAGAGGGCTTCGGCCTCCTCCATATAGTGCGTGGTCAGGATCACGGTAACCCTGCCCTTCAAGGCACGGATCATATCCCAAAGATCACTTCTGGCCAGCACGTCCAGCCCAAGGGTGGGCTCGTCCAGAAACAGGATTCTCGGCTCGCTGATGAGTGCCATGGCGATGCTGAGCCGTCTCTGCCAGCCGCCCGATAGCTTACCTGCTTTGCGGTTGATCACGCTTTCCAGACCGAGAAGCACTGTCAGCTCCTTGATCTTTTGGTTTCGATTGTCCTTGGAAAAGCCATGCACACCGCATATGAGTTCTAAATTTTCCTTTACCGTAAGACCGGGGGCTATAGCGGTCTCCTGGGGAGATACAGCAATGAGGGATTTGACGGCGGCGGCATCCCTTCGGATGCTGTGTCCCAACAGGTAGGCATCTCCGTCGGTGGGCTTTGTGAGGCAGGAGAGCATTTTGACGGTGGTGGTCTTGCCTGCTCCGTTCACGCCCAGAAGGGAGAGCAGCTCTCCTTCCTCCACGGAAAGAGAAAGTTCGTTCACGGCAACAACGTCCTTGTATCGCTTCGTGAGTTCATCTATTTTGATCGCGTTCATTTTCATGCCTCCCTATGTCAACTGTTTACCGCAATTTTTGATTCAGCTTCCTCACGGTCGCTTTGATACTAAAATAGATAATCAGCCAGATGACTCCGTATCCACCTACAAATATACCGGTGAAGATACCGAGGGAAAGAGGATCAAAGGGGAGCCAAGTATTCACGACGTAGCACAGGACGTACGCAACGTAGAGCAAGCTGAGATGGCACAGCGAGGATTTTCCCAAAGACCAGGACTCGATCTGATAGAAAACACTGGCACCTGCGTGGACAAAGGCCAAAAGGTAGGTGGAGATAACGGAGGTGAATACCTCCACACCGCTCAGGGTGAAATTCTCCAATGTCAGCTGGAGTATCAGGTAGATAATGCCCATAATCACGGGGCCGAAGCCTGCGAACATGAATCCGCGGAAGAAGAAATCTTTCACAGGTGTTTGGGTAACGGGACGCTTCATTTCTTCATACCCATCCTTTCTTTGACTTTTTTGAGTTGTCGGCGGGAGACATAGTCGCGGTGGTTGTTTTGGAAGGTCACCATGAGCGCGCCGCCTATGGAAGCATCGAAGCGGGCAATCTTGCGGATATTGGCGAGGCAGGACTGGTTGATCTTCACGAATCCCTCGTCCTGCATCTCTTCAATAACGTAGAGAGGAAAACGGACGGTGAGTTTTTCTTTTTCAGTAAGGGCGTAGACCTTGCCGCCCTCCACGGTAAAGCAATGCACCTCGGCGGGGGTAAGTCGGACAATCTTCCCTGCCTCCCCGTAGCCTACGAGCTCGGTGCCCATCTGCTCAATGAACGACTCCAGCTCTTCCACGGCTTTGGTGCGGCGGCGGGCGTGGATGATGACCTCCTCGTCGCAGTTGGGGTCGATGATGGTTGTGTGTTTCATAAGGCGGTACCTCCTTGTGAGTCCAGTATAGCACAAAAAATTTTTTTGTCAAGCGGATTTCGGTATGCGGTCTGTTTGGCTGGGTAAGCGGTAAATTTCAGGGCATCTCTAATGCCCTTCAGTCATTCCCTCCCCTCATTTCGCATACACTTGACCGAGACAAGCCGAACAAGCTATGTAAAGGAAGGTACCATCATGTCCAAACGTTCACGCAGTACACCGCTGACCTTCTCCGAGGCAGAGATCTCCCGCCGTGAGCACGGGAGCAATCAGCTATCGGTCAAGCGACGCAAAAGTTTTTTTCGTCAGTTTCTTGGGAACCTGGGCGATCCCGTCATCCGCATCCTGTTGGGGGCGTTGGTGCTCAATATCCTGTTCTCCCTGACCGGCGAGGGGGCGGATTGGTTTGAGACCGGGGGGATCGCGCTGGCGGTGTTGCTGGCTACCCTGATCTCCACCCTGTCGGAGTACGGCTCGGAGGCGGCCTTTGCGCGGCTGTCCGAGGAGTGCGCCAAGGTGTCCTGTCGGGTCAGGCGGCGCATGGAGGGGGGCAATGCTACCGGCACGGTCTGTGAGATCCCGCTGGCGGACGTGGCTGTGGGAGACGTGGTGGTTCTGGGTGCAGGAGAGATGATTCCAGCGGACGGCATTCTCCTTACGGGATCGCTCCAAGTGGACCAGTCCGCCATGACGGGTGAGAGCCGCGAGGTGGAGAAAAAGCCCTTGCGGGATGGGAACAATTTCCCCGCCGAGCCCATACCGTCCGATACCTGTGCGCTGTTCCGCGGGTGCGTGATTCTGGGCGGCAGCGGGGAAATGCTGGTCACCCGGGTGGGGGATCACACCTTCCTGGGGCATATCTCCGAGGAGGTGCAGGAGGACACCCGCGAGAGTCCGCTCAAGCTCCGTCTGGCCAAGCTGGCAGGGCAGATCAGCCGTCTGGGTTACGTGGCAGCGGCACTGGTTGCAATGGTATTTCTGCTGGGAGTTTTCCTCCTGGACAGCGGATTCGATTCGACCATCATCCTGCAAAAGCTCTCCGACTGGCGGTACGTGTGGGAGCAGCTCTTCCACGCGCTGACCTTGGGACTGACCGTGTTGGTGGTCGCCGTTCCCGAGGGGCTTCCCATGATGATCGCGGTGGTGTTGTCCTCCAACATCAAAAAGATGGTAAAGGATCAGGTGCTGGTTCGCAAGCCCGTGGGTATTGAGGCGGCAGGGAGTATGAACCTGCTCTTTACCGATAAAACGGGGACGCTGACCGAGGGGAAATTGAGTATTGGCAAGATCATCACGGGAGATGGGCGTTCCTGTCTCGATGCCGAGGATTTCCGCCGAAGTGCACCCCGTCTGTTCGGCTGTTTCGCCGATGGCTGTACCTGCAATACGTCCTCTGTAGCCGGCCGGGGCGAGGGAGGGAAACGGCGGGCACTGGGCGGGAACGCTACCGACAGGGCGCTTCTGGATGCAGTGCTTCCCTTTGCCGCCCCCTCTCACGAGGTACTGTTCCGGGTTCCCTTTGACAGCACGCGAAAAAGCTCCTGCGCAGTGATCAAGCGGGACGGGCGCGAGGTGCTTCTGGTTAAGGGAGCCCCCGAACGGCTCATGGCACGGCTCGTGGACACCTACCGTCCCGACGGCACGCGGGGGAGTGTAGACAGAGCGGCACTCATGCAAAAAATACAGGCCTTGACCGCCAAAGGAGGGAGAGTCATCCTCTGCGCGGAGACGGTGGCCGGGCGTGTAAACATCCCCACACGCACACGTCTGGAGGGCGGAGACTACGGAGCCTTGACCCTGGTATGCGCTCTTCTACTCACCGACAAGGTGCGGAGGGAAGCCCCCGAATCGGTGAGAAAGCTCCGTCGGGCAGGTATTCACGTGGTCATGATGACGGGAGATAACCGCGACACCGCCCGCTCTATTGCTGAGTCCTGCGGGATTTTGGGACAAGGGGTGAATTTGGTGGTGGACAGCGAGGAGTTGTCCCGCATGAGCGATCGTCAGGTACGGGATATTCTACCCAAATTGGGGGTTGTCGCCCGCGCTCTGCCCACCGATAAGAGCCGTTTGGTACGCATCGCTCAAGAAGCCGAGCTGGTGGTGGGCATGACGGGGGACGGCATCAACGACGCTCCCGCCCTCAAACGGGCGGACATCGGCTTTGCCATGGGAGCGGGTACCCAAGTAGCCAAGGATGCAGGGGATATCATCATTCTGGACAACAACCTCTCCTCCATCGTCCGTGCCGTGCTCTACGGACGCACCATATTCAAGTCCATCCGCAAGTTCATTACCCTTCAACTCACCATGAATTTCTGTGCCGTGGGAGTGACCATGATCTGTCCCTTCATCGGCATCGACGCCCCCGTGACCGTGGTGCAGATGCTGTGGATCAACCTCATCATGGACACCCTGGGCGGGTTGGCCTTCGCGGGAGAGGCACCGCTCGCCTCCTACATGGAGGAAAAACCCAAACGGCGGGATGAACCCATCCTCAACCGTTATATGATGGAGGAGATCGTCTGGCTGGGATGCTTTACGGTGGCGCTTTGCCTCCTATTCCTGAAACTGCCTGTGATTACGGATCGGTTCCGTCCTGCCGAGGATAACATATATCTGCTGACAGCGTTTTTTGCCCTGTTCATCTTCGCCTCGGTGTTCAACTGCTTCAATGCACGCACCGACCGACTCAACATCTATGCGGGACTTCCCCGCAACAAAGGCTTCTGCTTCATCATGATCGCGGTACTGGCGGTGCAGATCCTGTTCGTGTACATCGGCGGGGCGGTTCTGCGGACGGCTCCGTTGACCAAGGAAGAGCTTGGCGTGACGTTCCTTCTGGCTCTGACGGTATTCCCTGCTGAGTTTTTGCGGAAGGTGTGGCGGAGACTTTCAGGGAATAGCGAAGGATATTGATCCGATTCTATTTACAACAATACTCAAAGAAAAGCGGGCTGCCAATCAAAGCAGTCCGCTTTACATATGTTAGCGATCAGTTTTTCAGCTCAAATTCCACGTATACATCCCGATCATAGAAATGACGGATGCGGTACGTTCCCTCCATGGGAGGTTCTTTTTTGAAAAGACCCTGACCAAAATCCAATCCAAACCTCGCACATGTGTTTTCATCGGGCGGTTTTACCGTCCACAACATCTCCACACCACATTGTCCGACCTCAATTTCCCGATCACCTTCCACGCGTGCCACATAGAAAGTCTCATCGATTGAAAATGTTTCGCCAGGAGTATTCCACACCACGTAGAAAGTTACACGGTGAAAATCCACGGGATATACCGACTCATCCATGACCAAGGTAAACTCGTGCTCTTTTCCGTCGTCTGCCGATACGTCGGAGGTCACCTCCTCGGTCTCCGCGAGCTCTGTTTCCGTAGGTACCGTCTCGACGGCCACGGTCTCGGCCTCTTCTGTTTCGGAATCGGTCTCTGCGTACACATTTTCTGCGGCGGTGTCCGCCTCAGTCACAGTTCCTTTCGATGCGGTATCATCACCGTTCATGGCTATGAGATCTCCACAAGCCGTCATGGGCAAAATCACAACCATCAAGCACATCAGTAACAGACATAACCATTTATATCTATGTCGATTCATAGTCAAGTCTCCTTATTATGAATTCCATTCTTCAAGGCTATCTTCCTTTTCCGATAGCAGCAAGCTGTACAATTCAGGCGTGATTTTTACACTTTTGTTATACAGAACTTCTCCGGTCGATACTAATTTAATCGTGCTACTATTAACCGCCCACACTATTTGTCGTTCATCAAACATAGGCGCGCCACTTTGACCAGCAGATGTATCGATATAGGATTGGACAATGTATTTATTGGGGCAAGCCACAATAGTACCTCTAGCACGAAACATTACATACGAAGTACCAATATAATCAACAGGCTTAACTACAGGAAATCCAGCAATCTCAACTCTGTCATCTACGAAGTCCGAATAATTTGTATGGCAATCAAAACCCATCCATCCTTGACGATTTCCAATATCTGTTGAGGTCTTCACAATTGCCCAATCGTAATCATCATCCCTAGATTCATAAAAATTTTTAGGAATAATATATTGTTCAACCGAACAACGTTCCCCATAATCACTCATGCTGTTATATTCTGTGTAAATAATACATTGTTCAACAAAATCCAGACGAGTACGCACCACATGGGCTGCTGTTAAAACAAGATCGGGACCTATAAGGACACCTGTCCCTTGAGTTGGTATCAAATTTCCTGCTTCGTCACGATATAGAATATCTAGAAATACAATTTTTGAATAAGGAGCTAACGATACATCAGTAACCGGTTTACGGCCATCGTTGCCTACAATACCACGGTTAGAACTCTCATTTTCCTCATCCGATGCGGTTGAGGTGGTTGAAATATCCCAAGGCGTATTGTTATCGGAAGAAGATGACGCTGTAGGAGCATACTTAAATCGGGTCAGTCTTTCAGTTTCCGGATAATACGAATACAAATACAAATCTTCCAGATCACTTCCGCTCGTTTCTTCTACATTCGCAGTTGTCATAAAACAATCGGCCATACAATTATATGGCATTGCAATTAAAAATGCTATCGTTAAGAAAAAAGCGATAAATCTTTTACTACCAAAGCTGAACATGTGTGCTCACCTCCAGTAAATGTGATAAAAGAATTATACCATAGTGCCACCGACATGTCAATGCAAATCATCGAAAAAATTTATAAAATATTCATTCACAACCAAAAAAATCACCCTTGACAATTCTCCAAATGTGTGGTATACTATAAGTTGAACAATTATTTCATGCGATAAGGAGGATTCAGACATGAGTGCCGATGCATTGAATCTGACGGGTGCCCCTCTGGTTGAGGGCAAGTACCTGATGTACAAGGATCGTCCCCTGGTTCGCGAGGGCGACACCATCTGCTACGGAGATATGGCCGAGAAATATATTCTCATCATGGAGATTTTCAGCTACAAGGAAGAGAACGGCGTTAAGGTGCCCGATACCATCCTGGTTCAGGTGGTAGAGAGCGAGGATCAAAACAAGATCGTCCGCCAGGGCGAAAAGAAAGGGCTGTATGAGGCCTTTGGCTACGGCCTGATCTGGCTGGAGCAGGCTCTCGGCAAAGAAGAGGCTTAAGCCCGGAACCCATACCAAGCAAGCGGGCTTAACGAGCCCGCTTCTGCTTTTTCGGAAGGGATATTATGAATTTTCAATATACGAAAACTTTGATTCACGATGCCGTTGAACGGCAAATCATCCCCTGCGCCGCCTATGCTGTCGGACGGGGTAACGACGTGTATATCCGGGAAGCTGTAGGTTCTCGCTCCCTGTTTCCGTCACGGGAGCCCTTGCGAGAGGATACCCTCTTTGATATGGCGTCCCTCACCAAGGTGCTGTCCACCACCATGGTCGCTCTGCGCTTTTTGGAGAAAGGGCGGCTCCTGCTGACCGATCCCCTGTCCCGCTTTTTCTCCGAGGAAGAGCTGGCGGGAGCCCCCGAAGGGCGGGCCGACGCAACTGTCTTTCATCTGATGACCCATACATCGGGGATCACCCCCGGCATCGCTCTATGGAACGTTATTCCCCATGAGCTTGTGGGCGCACCCGAATTTGACTCTGCCGTGGCGGGCGTTATCTTACGCTCCGCGCCCTTCTGCAAGGTGGGGGAGCAGGTGCATTACTCCTGCATGGGGTATATCCTGCTCCAAAAAATTCTGGAGCGGATCAGCGGAAAGCCGCTGGACATTCTGGCAAAGGAATACGTATTCGACCCGCTGGGCATGGCCTCTACGGGATATCTGCCCTTCGGAAGCAATCTGAACAAGCCCGACTGCAACGCCGCAGCTACCGAGTTTTCCTCCATCCATCAGTATTACATCCGCGGCCACGTCCACGACGAGAACGCCCATTTCCTATGCGGCGTGTCGGGTAATGCAGGTGTGTTCTCCACGCTGGACGACATGGTGAAGTTCGCCCAAATGCTCTCCCTGCGAGGGGAGATGCCTGCCTCTGTGAATGGCGGACGGTACCTGTCCCGGCGGATGTTTGATCTGGCCGTACAGGACTATACCCCCGGTTTAAACGAGTCACGCGGTCTGGGACTGCAGCTCCGCCCTCCCCTTCCCGCGCTTTCGGCGGCGGGTGATCTGTTCGCCTATGGCTCCTACGGTCACACGGGATTTACGGGAACCTCCCTCTACGTGGACGCCGAGACGGGTGTGTGGGCTGTACTTCTTACCAACACGGTACACCTGGGGCGGGACAAGACCGAGTTTTTCCGGGTGCGGCGGCTGTTTCACAACACCGTGGCGGCGGCCATGCAATGACAGAAAGACATCCCGAAAGATCCGCAGAGGCATATTCTGCGGATTTTTTGTATTCGGGTTCCAATTCCAAGCAGATTTGGCGACATATAGGGTAAGGGAGAACACCATCCCGAAAGGAGGTCTATCTATATGGACAAACAGAAACATATTTGCCCCGATGACGAAATCGTCAATCTGTATTGGGCGCGCAACGAGGAAGCCATTGCCGCCACTGACCGCAAGTACGGCGGGTATCTCTACACCGTCGCCTACAACATCCTCCACGATCCCCAAGACTGTGAGGAATGTCGGAACGACACCTATCTCCGAACCTGGAACACCGTCCCGCCGAACAGACCCACAAGGCTGTCTGCTTATCTCACCAGGATCATCCGCGTCATCTCCATTGACCGCTATCGAGAGCGGACGAGACAAAAGCGGGTTCCCTCCGAGATGACGATATCCTTGGAGGATCTGGCCGAAACCCTGGCGTCCGACGCGGAACGGGAGCAGGAGTCCGCCGAGCTGGCGCGGTGTATATCGGACTACCTTGCTTCCCTCCCCAAACGGCGGCGGTTGATCTTTGTCTGCCGCTACTACTGCGCCGACCCTCCCAACAGCATTGCCGCCATGCTGGGGATCACCTCCTCGGCGGTATACAAGGAGCTGAAAAAGATCAAGGACGGACTGCGGACACACTTGGAAAAGGAGGGTTTTTCCTTATGACGCAAGAGATTTTGATGGATGCCATCACCGCACTGAACGGTGACTTTCTGGACGAGGCACTGTGCAAGCGGGCACGGCTACTGCCCCGTACTGCGCGGAGGCTCAAGCCACTGACGGTAAAACGGTTGAGCACCTTGGCTGCCTGTTTGGCGGTGGTTTTGGCGGCGGGACTCTACGCCAAAACCGTATTCACGGACAGTCACGGTATCGCTCCCCACTCCGAATATTTCACCTCAGCTGAAGCGGTAGAAGACTTTTTGGGCGAAGACTTACTCCTGGAACAGCTGGATGATCCCTTGGCCCGAGACCGGGACATTCACGTGACCTTCCCCACATACGAGGACGGTACCCACGGTGATAAGCCGCTCATGCTGAACGCACGGTATATAGCGATCGAGCATGATAACAGCCTCTCTACCATAGACGTCACCACCTATGTAGATCTCTATATCCTCTTTGATCGCGACAGAGTGGAGGACAGCTACATCGGCGGTTACGACGAGCAAGGACTCTCAAAACAGTACGGGGAGATCACCGTGGTCTATTCCCTCATCGAAGACGGCATGATGCACGGGCAGGCGAAGTTCCTCTACGGCGGAAATCTCTACGTCCTGGACGTCAATTCTACGGGGGACACCAACCTTCTCATGAAGTATTTGGATATGCTTCTGGACGAGGAGGTCGCGTCATGATCGCCTTGATACGAAGCGGATTTTTCCTGGATTTCGGGGAGTATGCGGCGTGGATCTGGGCGCTTCTGTTCGTATGCGGCGGGATTCTTTGCCTACTGATACGAACAAAGAGCGCCAGACTCATCACGGCCTGTGTGTGTCTTGCGCTCCTGGGGATATTCGATCTGATGGCTTTATTGCCCACTCCTGCCCCGCTTGAAGGAGACGGTTACGCTGTTCTGGGAGATGTGGGGCTGGTGGGGGCGAGTTTTCTTGTGCCTTTCGCGGCGGGCGTATGGTTCTTCCTGCTCATCTCAGGCATAATTCGTTGCCTGTATTGGAACCGGAATAGGTAATTTTAAAATGATGCAAATTGGGGTTTAACGGCGGGCACTTTCTATGAGGCCCCCTCTGGGAGGGGGCTCCGCGCAGCGGTGGGGGAGCCCGCGTGCATAAAGCGAAAAGCTCTTTTCCGATAAAGAGAATTAGGCTTTTAGCTCGCGCAATCTCCCTCAGTCACTTCGTGACAGCTCCCTCCCGGAGGGAGCCTCAAGGCTGTGCCAATCCACCGACAAACCCAAATTTGAATATGTAAAGAAAAACATGCAATCGATAAGCACCGACAAACGGGTCGGAGGCACACGTCCTCCGACCCGTTTATTATGATTCTTCCTCGGCCTCGATGCGAACATCGATTCCGTTGACCTCCACGCCGTTATCGGCACGGACGAGGACATACTTGACGCCGTCGATGATCCGCGTTTCCACCAGATCGGTGCGGGCGGGATTGACCTTGATGACCACGTCGGGGGTGCGGACCTCAAACTTGTTGGTATCCACGATGTTGCGGGGGGAAAGGGCGGCATTCTGACCAAAGCCCTTGTCAAACTTCTCCTCAAACTGCTCAATGTTCTCCTCGGGCACACCGCAGAAGCCCAGCATATCCCGGATGACGTACTTGTCCACGGTCAGGGGCTCGGGCTCCTTGGAGATCTTGTGGTCCTCCATGGCTTGGTTGAGCTGGGCGTGGACCGAGCGGATGACAGGCAAGGAGCAGGCCTCCCCCGTAGAGTCGGCCAGAACCGAACGGAAGGTCTCCTTCTGCTCTGTGGCGGGCATGGGAAGCTCGCCCGTGTTGAAGATGGCATCAGTGAATTCCTTGTGGCTGTTGTCGGTGGCGCGGGTGTAGTAGAGGGCGCCGTAGAGGTTGGTGGAGCGGTTATCAAAGGCCGGGAACATAAAGCCCAGGGCAGGAGGGGAGATCACTGAATCCGCCACCACGTTGCGGAAGCAGTTTTCCCGGACGTAGTAACTCAAAGTAGGCTTGGCCATCTTGATAGGACAGACGGCACAGAGGATGTAGCGGAACATTTCACTCGATTCGTCGTCCTTTGCACCGTCCTTGCGGTAGGTGAAGACGTCGTAGCAGTCGTAGGCCAGAAGGATCATGTAGTTCCCTTCCAGCTCCAGGCTGTCAATGATCTTTTTGTAGAAGCTGTGGATGACCTCCTCGTCCTGGAGGGCGGTCTCGCGGAGGTTGCAGAGGAGCTTATGCTCGGGGGATTCCATAACCTGCCTAGTGGTGAAATTGATGTCGATCAGGTTGGTATCCACCTTACCCGACAGGGTCTTTTTCAGCAAGGACAGAATCTCGTCAGCCTCGGTCTCGGTCATCATGGCCACCGACTGATCCATCTCGGAGATGATCTCCCGCTTTTCGTTGACGTAGGCACCGCGGATGCGGCTGATACTGGTCTTATCGGCGCGGAAGCGTCTCCGCAGCTCGGCTATTTCTTTATCGTTCATGGGGGTATATACCTCTCTTTTCGGAATGGGACTATTATAACACGAAATTGGAATTTTGTAAAGGCATCTGCAAAAATCCATGACATTTTTCGCCCTTTTTCGTACACAGCGGCAAATCCATATAAATATTTCTATCCATAAATAGAAAAAGCACTTGACAACCATGGCTATTTATGATAAAATATATCGAATATATTTTGCAAGAAAAGGAAATTAAAACCATGACCATTTACGACGAACTCGTTGCCCGCGGTCTGATTGCCCAGGTAACGAATGAAGAAGAAATAAAGGAGATGATCAACAACGGCAAGGCCACCTTCTACATTGGCTTTGACCCCACCGCTGATTCTCTCCACGTGGGTCACTTCATGGCGCTGTGCCTCATGAAGCGGCTTCAGATGGCGGGCAACAAGCCTGTGGTGCTCATCGGCGGCGGCACCGCCATGATCGGTGATCCTTCGGGTCGCACCGACATGAGATCTATGATGACTCGCGAGACTATCCAGCACAACTGCGACTGCTTCAAAAAGCAGATGGAGCGTTTTATTGACTTCGGCGAAGGCAAGGCCATCATGGTCAACAACGCCGACTGGCTCCTGGATCTCAACTATGTTGATGTGCTCCGCGAGGTGGGCGCCTGCTTCTCTGTCAACAACATGCTCCGCGCCGAGTGTTACAAGCAGAGAATGGAGAAGGGTCTGTCCTTCCTGGAGTTCAACTACATGATCATGCAGTCCTACGACTTCTACTATCTGTACCAGAAGTACGGCTGCAACATGCAGTTCGGCGGTAACGACCAGTGGTCCAACATGCTGGGCGGTACCGAGCTGATCCGCCGTAAGCTGGGCGAGGACGCCCACGCCATGACCATTACCCTGCTCCTCAACTCCGAGGGCAAGAAGATGGGTAAGACCGCCAGCGGTGCGGTTTGGCTGGATCCCAAGAAGACCACTCCCTACGACTTCTACCAGTACTGGAGAAACGTGGAGGATGCCGACGTTCTCAAGTGCATCCGCATGCTGACCTTCCTTCCCGTGGAGGAGATTGACAAAATGGACAACTGGGAGGGCTCTCAGCTCAACGAAGCCAAGGACATTCTGGCCTATGAGCTGACCAAGCTGGTTCACGGCGACGAGGAGGCTGACAAGGCCCGCTCTGCCGCTAAGTCCCTGTTCGGCGGCGGCGACGGTGCCAACGCACCTGTGCTGACCCTCGCTCCCGAGGACTTCTACATGGACGGCCGCTGTGACGTGCCCACCATGCTGGTGAAGGCCGGCTTTGCCAAGTCCAAGTCCGAGGCGCGCCAAGCCATTCAGCAGGGCGGCGTAACCCTGGACGGTGAGAAGGTCACCGATCCCCGCACCACCTTCGCTCCCGCTGATCTCGGCGAGGGAAAGATGCTCCGTAAGGGTAAGAAAAATTTCGTGAAGGTCATTGCGGGTTAGGAGTGCGCTTGGGGCTCTGCCCCAAACCCCGCTTAAGAACTTTTTGCAAAAAGTTCTTAAGAATCTCAAAAAACTCCATAATAATATCCAATGCTACGATGAGGTTCGCCCCCGTCAAGGACAAGTCGAACAGAGAAATACCGTCCCCCTGCGGGTGGCTGAAAGCGGTATGGGCTTGTGACGGCGGCATTTCGCCTCGGAGCTGACGCGGTTAAGTATTCCCACGGGAGTATGCGTAGCCCTGTCCGGTGGAACACCGTTATTTGTTCAATATAAGGTGTCGTTCCCTGCTACAGCGGAACGGAAACCGGGTGGTACCGCGGGAGAACTCCCGTCCCAGTTTATTCGGATAGGTGTATCATTTATCCGTCCATGGGGCGGGAGTCTCTTTTCGTCCCCTTGGGCAATCATATTTTTGTTTTTTATACGAAGTTTTTGAAACCTTGATCTCCCGTAGGGGCGTTCTGTGAACGCCCGCGGGCGCACACAGTGCGCCCCTACAACCGGCATAATCAATGGCTTGAATTGAGTGAGTACAACACGAAAGGAAATACAAATCATCATGAGCATGAAAGAAAATTTGGAACAGATCAGAAGTGAGGCTTTGGCCGCCATTGCAGCGGACGGCGCCGATCTGGAAGCACTCCGGGTCAAGTACCTGGGTAAAAAGGGCGAGCTGACTGCCGTTCTGCGCGGCATGGGTCAACTGACTCCCGAGGAGCGTCCCGTCGTTGGTCAGATCGCCAATGAGGTTCGCGCCGACATTGAGAACGCCATGGCCGCCCGCAAGGAGATCCTGGCCGCACAGGCTTTGGAGCAGCAGCTCAAGGCCGAAAAGCTGGACGTGACCATGCCCGGCTCTGCCGCCAAGATGGGTCACGTGCATCCCCTGAACCTGGTTCAGCGCGACCTGGAGGACATCTTCATCGGTCTGGGCTTCTCCATCGTGGAGGGTCCCGAGGTAGAGTACGACTACTACAACTTCCAGGCCTTGAATATTCCCGAGGAGCATCCTGCGCGTGACACCCAGGATACCTTCTACATCACCGAAAACATCCTGCTCCGCACACAGACCTCCTCTGTCCAGGCGCGGACCATGGAAATGCAGAAGCCTCCCATCCGCATCATCTCCCCCGGCCGCGTGTACCGTTCCGACGCCATGGACGCCACCCACTCCCCTCTGTTCCATCAGTTGGAGGGTCTGGTGATCGACAAGGGCATCACCATGGGTGATCTCCGCGGCACCTTGGACACCTTCGCCAAGCAGGAGTTCGGCTCCGACACCCGCATCCGCTTCCGTCCCCACCACTTCCCCTTCACTGAGCCCTCGGCCGAGGTGGATATCTCCTGCTTCGTCTGCGGCGGCAAGGGCTGCCGTCTCTGCAAGAACGAGGGCTGGATCGAGATCCTGGGCGCGGGCATGGTACATCCCCACGTTTTGGAGATGGGCGGCATTGATCCCACCGTATACAGCGGCTTTGCCTTCGGTCTGGGCGTGGAGCGTATCGCCATGCTGAAGTATCACATCGACGACATCCGTCACCTCTACGAGAACGACGTCCGCTTCCTCTCGCAGTTCTAAGGAGCGGGAGAACGCTTGGGGCACTGCCCCAAACCCCGCACGAGAAACTTTTAAAAAAAGTTTCCCGCGGCTCTTCCAAAACTTTCAAAACAAATATGTCTTAAAAGAAGGTATCATAAAATGAATTTATCTATGAAATGGCTGGCGGATTACGTCAGCGTACAGGATATTGACATCCGCGACTACTGCGAAAAGCTGACCTATACCGGCTCCAAGGTGGAGGGGTATGAGGTTCTGGGCGACGATATTCAGAACGTGGTGGTGGCTCGCATCGTGAAGATGGAGCGTCACCCCGACTCGGATCATCTTTTCATCTGCCAGATGGACTGCGGTGCCGCCGCTGACGGCATTCAGCAGATCGTGACCGGTGCCCAGAATGTTTTCGAGGGCGCCATCGTTCCCGCCGCTCTGCCCGTGGCGCACCTGCCCGGCGATATCACCATCAAGGCGGGCAAGCTCCGCGGCGTGCCCTCCAACGGCATGCTCTGCTCCTTCGGGGAGATGAACCTGACCGAGCACGACTGCCCCGGCAAGGAGGCCAACGGCATTCTGATCTTGGGTGAGGAATACGCCGACAAGATCGGTATGGACATCCGCGAGGCGCTGGATCTGAACGACACCGTGGTGGAATTCGAGATCACCTCCAACCGTCCCGACTGTCTGTCCGTCATCGGTCTGGCCCGCGAGACCGCCGTCTCCTTTGGCCGTCCTTTGAACCTGCACACCCCCGAGGTCAAGGGTGCAAACGACGGCGACAAGATCGAGAACTATTTGACCGTGGGCATCGAGGCACCCGATCTCTGCTATCGCTACTCTGCCCGCGTGGTGAAGAACGTGAGAATCGCTCCCTCCCCCATGTGGATGCGCCGCCGCCTCCGCGCCGCCGGTGTCCGTCCCATCAACAACATCGTGGACATCACCAACTACGTCATGCTGGAGTACGGTCAGCCCATGCATGCTTTCGACTACACCATGCTGGACGGTGCCGCCATCCGCGTGCGCCGCGCCGCTGACGGTGAGTGCTTCAAGTCTCTGGATGACGTGGATCACGTGCTGGATTCCTCCATGCTGGTGATTGCCGACGAGAAGAAGGCCTGCGCTCTGGCCGGTGTCATGGGCGGTGCCAACAGCGAGATCAAGGACGGCACAACCACCGTGGTCTTTGAGTCTGCCTGCTTCCTGGGCTCCTCTGTCCGTGTGACCGCCAAGAAGAACAAGATGCGTACCGAGTCCTCCGCCCGCTTCGAGAAGGAGCTGGATCCCGAGAACACCATGCCCGCTCTGCAGAGAGCCTGCGAGCTGGTTGAGCTGCTGGGCGCCGGCGACGTGGTGGACGGCATCATTGACTGCTACCCCACCCACAAGCCCGAGGTGCGCATTCCCCTGGAGGTGGAGCGCATGAACAAGTTCCTAGGTGTAGAATTGTCCCGCGAGTACATGGTGGACGTTCTGAAGCAGCTGGAGTGCCGCATTGAGGGCAATACGATTATTCCTCCCTCCTTCCGCGGCGACCTGCTCAGCATGAACGACATTGCCGAGGAGATCATCCGTATCTACGGCTACAACGAGATCAAGGCCACCTACATGAACGCCGAGACCACCCAGGGCGGCCGCAATCCCAAGCAGGCCTTTGAGGTAGCGCTGGATCGCGCTCTGTACGGCATGGGTCTTGATCAGATCCAGACCTTCTCCTTTATCTCCCCCAAGTTCTACGACCGTATCCGCATGCCCGCCGACAGCGCGCTCCGTAAGTCTGTGGTGATCTCCAACCCTCTGGGCGAGGACACCTCGGTCATGCGTACCACCGCTCTCCCCTCCATGCTGGAGGTTCTGGAGCGGAACAACAACTTCTCCAACGAAAACGTCCGTCTCTTTGAGGACGCTACCGTCTATATCCCCGCTGACAACAGTACCGATCTGCCCGCCGAAAAGAAGGTTTTGACCCTCGGTATGTACGGCGGTGTGGACTTCTACGCCATGAAGGGTGTGATCGAGAACATTCTGACCCTGGCTCGCATCAAGGATGCCACCTTCACCGCTTGCGACAGCGATCCCGCTTACCATCCCGGCCGTTGCGCCAAGGTGCTGACCGAGGACGGCGTCGAGCTGGGCATCTTCGGTCAGATCCATCCCGTGGTTGCCAACGATTACGGCTTCAATCAGCCCGTCTACTGCGCCGCCATTGATTTTGAAGCTCTGTGGGCACACACCAACACGATCATCGACTACAAGCCTCTGCCCAAGTTCCCCGCCACCACCCGTGACTTTTCCTTCATCTGCCCCGAGGAGATGGAAGTGGGCTCGGTCATGGCGGTCATGCGCAAGGCCGGCGGCAAGTTGGTGGAGAACGTGGCTCTGTTCGACATCTACCGCGGTGCTTCCATCGGTGAGGGCAACAAGTCGGTCGCGTTCCGCGTGACTCTCCGCGCCGCCGACAGAACCCTGACCGTCGAGGAAGCCGACAAGGCCTCCAAGAAGATCCTCAAGGATCTGGAATTCAAGCTGGGTCTGAAGCTGAGAGCCTAACCGGGACTATGCCCCGGTTACGCAAGAACCTTTTTGAAAAAAGGTTCTTGCCAATCCCCAAAAACTTTTAAAAAAAGATTTTCAAGCAAGGATTTATAATGGAACAAGCAAAACTCGACCGTATCAACGAATTTGCCCGCCGCGTCAAGGCGGGGGAGACTCTGACCGAGGCTGAACTGGAGGAGCGTGCCGCTCTGCGCACCGAATACATTCGGGAATTCCGCGCCTCCATGACGGGTATTCTGGACAACACGGTGATCGTGCGTCCCGACGGTACCCGCGAGCAGGTCAAGGACAAGAGTAAAGGCAAGAAATCGTGAGTACGGCTATGCAAGAATTTGATTTTTTGAACACTTCCCTACCCGCTGAGATCACCACCCACACCCCCGAGGAGACCGAGGCGGTGGGGGCGGCTCTGGCGCGGCTGATGGAAAGCACCTCTTCCCTCCCCACCTTCATTGCCATGTACGGCGATTTAGGTGTGGGTAAAACCGCCTTCGTACGGGGACTGGCCTCGGTCATGGCTCCCGGGCGGGCGGTGCGATCCCCCACCTTCGCGCTGGTCAACGAGTACCGCGTGGCGGGGAAAAAGCCCCTGTTTCACTTTGATATGTACCGCATCGAGTCGGAGGACGATCTCTGGTCCATTGGCTTTGAGGACTACCCCGACGCAGGGGTCTGCGTGGCCGAGTGGTGCGAGAAGATCCCCTTCGCTCTGCCTGACGTCTTCATTGAGGTGCGCATTGAAAAATGCCCGCCCGAGGTGGACAAGCGCATCATTCACATCGCAGTAAAGGAGGCACCGTTATGCTGATATTGGCTTTGGATTCCACCGCCCAAGTTGGCTCGGTGGCTCTCTGTCAGGACGAAACCTTGATTGCGGAGTACACCATCAACACGGGGCACACCCACTCCGAGACCCTGCTCCCCATGGTAGAGTCAGTTCTGAAGATCGCAGGCTACACCGTGGACGACGTAGATCTGTTCGTCTGCACCGCGGGTCCCGGCTCCTTTACGGGGGTACGCATCGGGGCGGCTACAATTAAGGGTATTGCCTTTGGTAAGGACAAGCCCTGCATTGGCGTATCCACCCTGGAATCGCTGGCGCTCAACGGCGTGTCCTTGGACGGCATCCTTTGCCCCGCCATGAACGCCCGTCGCCAACAGGTTTACAATGCGCTGTTCAACTGCAATGGCCGTGAATTGACCCGTCTTTGCGACGACCGCGCGCTGGCCATCACAGAATTGGGCGAGGAATTGGCAACGAAATACTCCGACAGACCTGTGTATCTCATGGGTGACGGGGCAAAACTGGTATACGACGCGCTTTCTGAGGCCATGGGTGAGCGGTTGATTCTTCTCCCCGAGCGACTGATCCACCAGAGCGGCTACAATACCGCCCGGGCTGGTCTGCGGCTTTGGCAGGAGGGAGTTCGCACCACGGATGCAGAGCTTGCCCCCGTCTACCTCCGTCCCTCCCAGGCTGAACGCGTAAGGATGGAAAAACTGAACGGCGGGAATGCATAATACGAATAGGAATTGAAGGATACAAGTATCATGGAAATCAAAAAGATCGTCATAGGCTCGGATCACGCGGGCTTTGGTCTCAAGCAGAAGGTCAAGGCCCATCTGCAATCCCGCGGCATTGAGGTTCTGGACGTGGGCACGAATGCCCCCGAATCCTGCAACTACACCGTGTTCGCCCACGCCCTGTGTGAGGCGGTAACGAGCGGAGTTGCCCCCCTGGGTATCCTCATTTGCGGCACCGGCATCGGTATGTCCATGGCCGCCAACAAGCACGCGGGCATTCGCGCCGCCTCCTGCGAAAACACCTTCTCTGCCCGCATGACCCGAATGCACAACGATGCCAACGTGCTCTGCCTTGGCGAGCGGGTAATCGGCTACGGTCTGGCCTGTGACATGGTGGATCTGTTCATTGACACCCCCTTTGAGGGCGGCCGTCACCAGGCTCGAGTGGATGACATCAACGCGCTGGATCA
>JAZSBH010000172.1:0-32371 GCA_045602325.1 Eubacteriales bacterium
CGACTTAGGTAGTTGAGCAGGGTATAGTGGGCGTTGTCGCTGTCAAATCCCTTGCCGAATCCAAAGAGGGATTTGACGGCGTGACCCAGCAGCTTCATGTCGTCAAAGCGGAAGAGCAACCAACCGAACCACACCACGGCCAGAGTGTAGAGTCGCCGCAGATGGCGGGTAATGCCTTGCCCCTGCTTTCTCCACTGGAACAGATACTTCTCCACCACCAGAAACAGGGCAAAGTAAAGTCCCCACAGGACGAAATTCCAGGACGCGCCGTGCCAGAATCCCGTCAGTGCCCAGACCACCAAAAGATTGAAGATATGCCGTCCCTTGGAGCAACGGTTGCCGCCCAGGGGGATGTAGACGTAATCCCGGAAGAAGGAGGACAGGGAGATGTGCCATCGGCGCCAGAAGTCGGTAACCGAATCCGCCGTGTAGGGGTAGTTGAAGTTCTCCTTGAAGTGGAAGCCCAGCATCATACCCATACCGATGGCCATATCGGAGTAGGCCGAGAAATCCAGGTAGATCTGGAGCATATAGGCGGTCATGCCCAAAAATACGCCCAGAGAGGACACCGAGCCCGCGGTGAGCTTGTCCGCTGCCAGAAGGGTATCCGCTATGACGGCGCAGGTGTTGGCCAGCACCGCCTTTTTGGCAAGGCCCACCGTGAAGCGAAGCATTCCCAGCCAGGTCTCGTCCAGAGTAATGGTACGGCTGTCGATCTCTTTCGCCACGTCCACGTAACGGACGATGGGACCCGCGATGCATTGGTGGAACAGGGCGGCGTAGAGCAATAGCTTGCCATAGCTTTTCTGGGGAGGGGTCTCGTTTCGGTAGACGTCGATGACGTAGGAAATGAGCTGGAAGGTGTAGAAGGAGATACCGATGGGCAGGGCGACAGCGGGCAGGAGATTATCCACCCCCAGAATATCCGTCACAGTATTCACAAGAAGCCCCGTGTACTTGAAAATCACCAAAAGTCCCAGGCACACCCCCACCGTGACTCCCAGGCAGAGCTTCTTCATACGGGCCTGCCCTTCTCCCCGCATGGGCGAGGGATTCTGCGCCCAGATCAGGTGTGCACCAAAAAAGCAGATCAGGGTCTCCAGGCAGAGGAGCAGCACCAGAGGCGGGCCACCCCAGGCGTAAAAGATCAGAGAGAAGACCAGAAGCAGGGTATTGCGCGCCTTTACCGAAGGCATGAATATGTAGATCCCATAACAAAGCACCAGAAAGGCGAACAGAAAAAAGAGACTGGAAAAGACCATATATAGAAACCTCCGTAAAAATCGGGGATAAAGACAAATTGAGGTTTATAGAGGCGATGCCGTTCTCTAAGGCTCCCTCCGGGAGGGAGCCTTCAAGGTACGTGCCACCCCTGAACACCCCTGCATGATAAACCCAAATTTGAGCCACTATATTCATTATATCATACCCTTTTCCTAAATGCAAGCCCATTTGCCCCTTCGACGAAAATTTTCTCCCTTCCCTGTTATATTTTGTAAAGGATATATCTTGACAGGCAGGGGTAAAACGTGTATAATAAAGGCATACTTTACAGAAGAGTAAAAGCGCGCGCGTCAAGTGCCGACGGGACGGGGAGTTGCCGGTCGGACGAAAGGGGCTGTCATGAGCCTCCTGCGGTTCGCGCTTTGCATCCCGCTTCGTTCGGTCAATTCAAGGTTGCTGTTTCCCCTTTTGCAAGGGTATGACGCCTCCTTTCCTATTGCCTTATGTTGCAGGGAAAGGAGGTATTTTTATGTCCGTTCCCACACAAACCACAAATCACCATCGCCGTTCCGCCGCCCGATCCGTCATCAAACGTCTGGTTCTGGGCGCCATGCTGGCCGCCATGAGCGTGGTCATTGGTATGGTCTGCAAGAATTTCCTGAATTTCGGTGGAGGACTGTTCCGCATCACCTTTGAGAATCTGCCCATCATCCTGGCGGGTATCTTCCTCGGTCCCTTGACGGGCGGCATGGTTGGCATCATCTCCGACCTGACCAGTTACCTGCTATCGGGACAGGTGTACCCCCCGAACCTCATCGTGACTCTCGGCGCCTGTGCCGTGGGCGTGGTATCGGGACTCATGGCCAAATACGCCGTCCGCGAACACGGACTCAAGCAGATCATTCTGTCCGCCTCGGCAGCGCATCTGATCGGCTCCATGATCATCAAGCCCATCGGACTCTACCAGTTCTACCAGTGGGCGGTGCTGATCCGTATTCCCCTCTATCTCATGATCGCGCCGCTGGAAATCTTTCTGCTTTGCCTGCTTTGGAAGCAGGGGTCGTTTCGGAAATTGTTTGAAAAAATGTAAATTGGGGTTTATCAAGGGGGCTTTGCCCCCTCGACCCCCACTTAAACCCTTCTTGAAAGAAGGGTTTAAGAATCCCAAGAACTTTTAAATAATTATTGATAAATAACCCTTTGTAAAAGTTTTTGGAGTTCCAAGAACCTTTTTTCTGCTCTGCTTGCAGAGCGGGGTTCATTGGTGGGGTCCAGGGGCAAAGTCCCTGACCGATAAACCCAAATTTAACGCTTGAAAAGGAGCATATATGACCTACACCCAAGCCCTCAACTACATCCATTCGGTCTGCTGGAAGGGTAGCCGTCCGGGTCTTTCCCGCACCATTGATCTGACCGACCGCCTGGGCAGACCGCAAGATAAACTGAAATTCATCCACATCGCCGGCACCAACGGCAAGGGCTCCACCTCGGCCATGCTGGCGTCGGTGCTCCACAAGGCAGGTTATCGGGTCGGCCTCTACACCTCCCCCTTCATCCTCCGCTTCAACGAGCGGATGCGCATCGACGGAGTGGACATCCCCGATGACGAGCTGGCCGCCATTACCGAGGCCGTCAAGCCCCACGCCGAGGCCATGAGTGACACCCCCACCGAGTTCGAGCTCATCACCGCCATTGCTCTCACATACTTCGCCCGCCATAACTGCGACTACGTGGTCTTCGAAGTGGGCATGGGCGGACGGCTGGACTCCACCAATATCATTGATGCCGAGACGGTTCTGGCCTCGGTCATCACCGGCATCGCCATGGATCACACCGCCTTCCTGGGCGACACCCCCGAAAAGATTGCCACCGAGAAGGCAGGCATCATCAAAGCAGGCGTCCCCGTGGTCTTTGGCGGCAATCATCCGCCCGTGGGAGAATCCATCCCCACCCCTGACTCCGCCGCCTGCGCCCGTGTCATCCAGGCCAAAGCCGCCGAGATGGGTGCGCCCTATATCGAGACCGATCACGCAAAGCTCGCCAATATCCACGCCGACCTGTTCGGCGCCGAGTTCGATTTCGGCGACCGCAAAGCCCTCCGCATCCCCCTGGCGGGACTCTACCAGCCCTACAACGCCGCCACGGTGCTGACCGTCATCGATATTCTCCGTACCCGAGGCCTGACCACCCCCGAGGAGACCATCCGAGAGGGACTTTCATCAGTCTACTGGCCGGGGCGGTTTGAGATAATGTCCCGCTCCCCCCTCATCATCGCCGACGGCGGTCACAACCCCGAGGGCATCGACGCCGCCATCGCCAGTATCAAAACTTACTTCAAGGATGAAAAAATTCTCCTTCTCACAGGTGTCATGGCGGACAAGGACTACACTCACATGGTCGCCCGCATGGGAGAGGTCGCCGACCGTGCATTTTGCGTGCGCCCCGCCAACGACCGCGCCCTTGATCCCGAAAAGTACGCCGAGTCCTTCCGCGCCATTGGTATTCCCGCCGAGGGCTACCCCACTGTGGCAAACGGCGTTCACGCCGCCATGGAAACCGCCAAGCGAGAGAGGAAAGCCCTCCTGTGCCTGGGGTCTCTGTATATGTACGGGGAGGTCAGAAAGTCTGTGTTGAGTGAGGTGGAATCATGACCGCCGCCGCAAACATCCGCTTCGCCACGCCCGCCGACGCCGAGGCTCTGGTGGCCATCTACGCCCCCTATATCTTGAAAACCGCCATCACCTATGAGTACGAGATCCCCTCAGCCGCCGAGTTCGCGCGGCGTATTGAAACCTACTCCGCCAAATACCCCTACCTGGTCGCCGAGCTGGACGGTACCCCCGTGGGCTACGCCTACGCCTGTCCCCTGGGAAGCCGCCCCGCCTTTGATTGGTCGGTGGAGACCGCCATCTATATCCGCGAGGACTGCAAGGGGCTGGGCATAGGCAAAGCCCTCTACGAAAAACTGGAAGCTATCCTCAAAACCATGGGCATCCGCACCGTCACCGCCGCCGTAGCATCCGTATCCCACGACGACCCCTACCTCACCAACGCCAGCATCCGTTTTCACCTCCGCATGGGCTATACTCCCGTGGGAACCTTCCACAACGCGGGGTGTAAGTTTGGACGGTGGTACGATTTGACTTGGTTGGAAAAGGCTATCGGGAAATATGAGGATGATCCACCCCATCCGAAAAACATAGAAGAAGTTCGGAAACAGTTTGAAAAGGAGCAGAACCGTGAATAAGACGAAATGGTTTGAGATCAACAATGCCTTTTGGGCATTGGAATCCTCCGATCTGCCCGAAGAAAATCGTTTGGTGATTCCTTGGATGACCTGTACGACAGATGGCTTTGTATACGGTTGGGATGAAACTTGGACGCATTTTTGGAAAAAAGGAGATACTGGTAAAGAAATCGAATGGCTCAAAATCAAGCTAACCCCCGAGAATCGGACCACCGTGTTGACCATTCTCAAAAGAATCCATGTGCCCGGAAAAGTCACGGATCAAGAGGTGACCGTGTACGGGTACCGAACGGATGTGGACTATATATAGGGCACCCTTCTACGACGGGTCAACCGATACCGAAAACCGCGCCATCCCCAACGGGACAGCGCGGTCTTTCTTATTTTTTGTCTTCGTATTCTACATCCAATATCACATGGCTATGTTGGCCGTAGACAACCCGTACAGAAACGGGCAATCCATCGTCCTCCTCGGGACAGAGGATTTCTGTCCAACGTGCCTCGGCTTCATCAGAGGGGTCTGCTTGCCACAGCACCTCAACGATTTCTCCGTCTTTCTCAAAGGACAGACCAATTTTGCGGTATCCCACAATCTTGGCTTCTCCCTCGTAGACGATATAACTTTCCTCGCTGATATCGCGGTTGATTCTCGCTATATCAATGGCAATGTCCACGCCAAAGGACACCGTAAGTACAGCGGCAGCAATACCAATGATCAAGGGGCGCAACGTTGAGGGCGCCGATATTTTTTGACGAGAGCCGAGAGGACGGCGAAGCTCGCCATCCTCTATCTCGTCAAGATCAGATCTTTTCTTGCTCCGATAGGATGCCCCAAGGCTCACAAGGCAGATCAGTAAAGCAATGCCGATTTCAAGCGCGCTGTTCAAGAACGTTTCCAAGCGAGCTGATTGAAGCAAAGAGATATAGTCCATAGGGATAATTCAAAGATTCAACCGAATTACTTGATTGTCCCGCTCTTATCCTTCTGAATGACGTCATGAGCACCGCCCTCCACGATGGAGGTAGCCGAGACCAGCGTCAGCACGGCCTTCTCCTGGAGCTCGGGGATGGTCAGCGCGCCGCAGTTGCACATGGTGGACTTGACCTTGGCCAGAGACATGGCCACGTTGTCCTTCAGGCTACCGGCGTAGGGCACGTAGGAATCCACTCCCTCCTCGAAGGACAGCTTCTTGTCGCCGCCCAGGTCGTATCTCTGCCAATTGCGGGCGCGGGCAGAGCCCTCACCCCAGTA
This sequence comes from Eubacteriales bacterium, assembly GCA_045602325.1. Lineage (GTDB taxonomy): Bacteria > Bacillota > Clostridia > Oscillospirales > CAG-272 > CAMEON01. The sequence continues at coordinate 5,724 of JAZSBH010000172.1, forward strand.
CTCCTTGTAGTAAGTACCGCCGATGGAGACCTTGTTGGAGGGGGACTCGCCGAAGCGGGCGAAGTAGCGACCCAGCATGACGAAGTCGGCACCCATGGCCAGGGACAGGGTGATGTGGTGGTCGTAGACGATACCGCCGTCGGAGCAGACGGGAATGTAAATGCCGGTCTCTTCGTAGTAACGGTCGCGCTCCTGGCAGACCTCGATGAGTGCTGTAGCCTGACCGCGGCCGATGCCCTTGGTCTCGCGGGTGATGCAGATGGAGCCACCGCCGATACCCACCTTGATGAAGTCAGCACCGCAATCGGCCAGGAAGCGGAAGCCTGCGGCGTCCACCACGTTACCGGCACCAACCTTTACGGTCTCGCCGTAGTGCTCACGGATCCAAGCAATGGTTCGCTTCTGCCACTCGGAGAAGCCCTCGGAGGAGTCAATGCAGAGCACGTCTACACCGGCCTCCACCAGAGCGGGCACGCGCTCGGCGTAGTCACGGGTGTTGATACCCGCACCGACCACGTAACGCTTGGAGGCGTCCAGCAGCTCGTTGGGGTTCTGTTTGTGGGTGTCGTAGTCCTTGCGGAAGACGAAGTAGCACAGTCTGCCGTCCTCAGACACGATGGGCAGGGAGTTGAGCTTGTGATCCCAGATGATGTCATTGGCAGCCTTCAGGGTGGTGCCCTCGGGCGCGGTGATGAGCTTCTCCAGGGGGGTCATGAACTCCGAGACCTTGGTGGTGGGATCCATACGGCTGACGCGGTAGTCACGGCCGGTGACGATGCCCACCAGCTTACCGTCGGGGGTGCCGTCGTCGGTAACCGCCATGGTGTTGTGACCGGTTCTCTCCTTGAGGCGAACCACATCGGCCATGGTCATGTCAGGGGAGAGGTTGGAATCGCTCTTGACAAAGCCTGCCTTGTGAGACTTGGCGCGTCTGACCATAGCGGCCTCGTCCTCGATGGTCTGGGAGCCGTAGATGAAGGACACACCGCCCTCGGTGGCCAGAGCCACGGCCAGACGGTCACCCGAGACCGACTGCATGATGGCGGACACCATGGGGATGTTCATTTCGATAGCGGGCTTCTCGCCGGCCTTCTTGTTGTACTTGACCAGAGGGGTCTTGAGGCTGACGTTGGCGGGAATGCACTCGGCGGAGGAGTACCCGGGGATGAGCAGGTACTCATTAAAGGTATGGGAGGGCTCGTTGATAAACTTGGCCATGTCTTTGTTCTCCTTTTTCAAATTGATATGTGATTTTTTTATACATTATGGTGGGGAAGGTGTCGCGAAGACACCTCAAGCAAGCATTATGCCTGGGTATATTTCGCCTTTTCCTCGCAGTAGAGGCAACGGTAGATGCCATGCTCGAGGTTGACGGGGTAGAACACCTGATCCAGCTCCTGCTCCACGTTCGTAATGCAACGGGGATTGTGGCAGGTGATGGTGTTCACCAGGTAATCGGAAGGATGGACTTTCGCTGGGGAGGGCTGATCCGTCTCCTGCAGAAGCTTGTAGATGAGCGCCATGCGGATGTACTTGCCGCAGAGTGCCTGACGGAAGTAACAGGCGCGGGGATCGTCGTCCACCTTCACGCTGATCTCGTTGACACGGGGCAGGGGGTGGAGAATGGCCATATCCGACTTGGCGTTGACCAGTTTTTCGGGGGTCAGCACGTAACTGTCCTTGAGCCGCTCGTACTCGTAGGGATCGGCAAACCGCTCTCTCTGAATACGGGTCATGTAGAGAATATCCAGCTCGGGGAGGGACGCCTCCAGATCCGCTGTTTCCACGTAGGGCGTGGCGTGCTTGTCCATGACCTCGTACTTGATGTAGTCGGGCACCTTCAGCTCATCGGGGGAGATCAGAACGAATCGCACGCCCTCGTAGCGGGACATAGCCTCGATGAGGGAGTGAACCGTGCGTCCGTATTTCAGGTCACCGCACAGACCAATGGTCAGATGATCCAGTCTTCCCTTCTCGCGGGAGATGGTGAGCAGATCCGTCAGAGTCTGGGTAGGATGATTGTGGCCGCCGTCACCCGCGTTGATGACGGGAATGGTGGCGTTCTGCGCCGCCACGAAGGGCGCGCCGTCCCGGGGGTGCCGCATGGCGATGATGTCGGCATAGCAGCTGATGACCTTGGCGGTGTCGGCTACCGACTCACCCTTGGAGGCAGAAGAGCTGTTGGCCTCTGAGAAGCCCAACACCGAGCCGCCCAGCTCCAGCATGGCCGCCTCGAAGGAGAGACGGGTACGGGTGGAGGGCTCAAAGAATAGGGTCGCCAGCTTCTTGCCCTTGCAGACCTCGGCGTACCTTTCGGGGTTTTCAATAATATCGTTTGCGGTTGCAATCAGACCGTCCAGCTCGGAAATGGACAGATCCAGAATACTGATGAGGCTTCTTGGCATAAGCGTTCCTTTCTCAAAGCTACGATATACTGCTTTGCTTTTCAATACATCTTTTTTGAAAGTTCTTGAAGGGGGTCCGGGGGGAACTTCTTCCAAGAAGTTCCTCCCGGTCACTCTTTATGCCTTGGCGCCGTAAACAGCGAGGTAATTCTTAATTCTGGTGACGTTCTCCTCGTTGGCAGGGTCTTCCTCCAGGTACTCGATGATGTCGTAGACGTCCACGATGGAGTACACGGGGAAGCCAAACTGCTCCTCGATCTCCTGCATGGCGCCCTTGTCGGTCTGACCCTTCTCCTTGCGGTCCACCATGATGAAGGTAGCGGCTACCTTGGCGCCCTCCACGTGGGAGAGGACCTCCATGCTCTCGCGGATGGCGGTGCCGGCGGTGATGACGTCCTCAATGATAACGATCTCCTCACCGGGGGTGGGCACGTAGCCCACGAAGGTGCCGCCCTCGCCGTGATCCTTGACCTCCTTGCGGTTGAAGAAGAAGGGCACGTTCAAGCCGTTCTTGGACAGAGCCACAGCGGCGGATACCGACAGGGAAATGCCCTTGTAGGCAGGACCGTAGAGCACAGCCTGCTTGGCACCCAGCTTCTCAAAGTAAGCCTTGGCGTAGAACTCGCCCAGGGTAGCGATGTCGTTTCCGGTCTTGATCATGCCGGCGTTGATGAAATAGGGGATCTTGCGGCCGCTCTTGGCGGTGAAGTCGCCAAACTTCAGCACGCCCGCGGACTGCAGGAATTCAATAAATTCTCTCTTGTAGCTTTCCATTTTCTATATCTCCTTGCAATTTTTTTACACATTCAGCGCTGGGGGAGGCGTTTCGCCTCCCGTTATGGGGACATTCTCATTTTGCGGGAGAAGCAAGTCCCTCCCCTACCGTCGTTTATTTCAAAAGGACTTTGCGCAACTCGGTCACGCTCTCCACGATGGCATCCGCCCCGGCTTTTTCGTGTTCTTCCCTGTCGCCGTACCCGTACAGCACGCCCACAGAGTCCAAGCCAACGGCCTTCGCGCCATCGATATCGTGGTGGCGATCCCCCACCATCACGGCGGTGGAAAGGTCAATCATACCGGCCTTGCTCAAAGCCACGCGGATCACATCAGCCTTGCTGTATCCGCGGGGGGCTTGCAACGCCACCCCGCAAATATGGGCGAAATACTTGTCCAGGCCAAAATGGATCAGGATCCGCTCGGCGAATATTTGGGGCTTGGAGGTAGCCACCAGCAGGGTCTTTCCCGCGGCGGTCAACTCGGCCAGCAGGATCTCAATGCCCTCGTAGACAGTATTCTCCGCCCAGCCGCGGTCTGCAAAATACTCGCGGTAGACCTTCACCGCCTCGATCGCCTGCTCCTCGGTAAAGCCGTAGTATTCCATAAAGGAATCCATCAGCGGCGGGCCGATGAAGCGGTACAGCTGAGCACGGTCGGTCACGGTGATGCCAAAATGAGCCAGCGCGTGTGCCACCGAATTGGTAATGCCCATGCCCGGGTCGGTCAGAGTGCCGTCCAGATCGAACAGAATGTGCGTTTTGTTCATGGGTTATTTCCCTAAATAATCTTTTTTAAAGGTTTTGGGAGATTCTTAAGAACCCTTTTGCAAAAGGGTTCTTAAGCCGCCGGAGGCCGTTCTCCTCGTTCTTTAGTCGCAGAACTCGGCCACGCAACGGTTGTAAGCGGCTACGGGATCGGCGGCGGCGGTGATGGGACGACCGACAACGATGTAGTCGGAGCCGATCTTCTTGGCCTCGGCAGGGGTCATGACACGCTTCTGATCGCCGATATCCCCGTCAGCGAAACGAACGCCGGGGGTGACGGTAACGAAGCCGTCGCCGCAACGCTCGTGCACCTTACCTGCCTCCAGGGGAGAGCAGACCACGCCGTCCAGACCGGCCACCTTGGCGTTGTGGGCGTAGTGCATGACCACCTCGGGCATGGGGGCGTTGATGAGCAGGTCATTGGTCATATGCTCCTGATCGGTGGAAGTGAGCTGAGTCACGGCGATGAGCAGAGGACGAGTGCCGTCGGGACGAGTCAAGCCCTCCAGAGCAGCCTCCATCATGGGGATGGTACCGCCCGCGTGGAGGTTGGTCATGTCCACGTCCAGGCGGGACAGGACAGCCATGGACTTCTTGACGGTGTTGGGAATGTCGTGGAGCTTGAGGTCCAGGAAGATCTTGTGGCCGCGAGCCTTGATCTCACGGACGATGGCGGGACCCTCGGCATAGTACAGCTCCATACCGATCTTTACGAAAGGCTTTCTGTCCAAACCCTCGAAGAGGTCGAGAAAGCTGAATACCTTTGCTGCGCTGTCAAAATCGCAGGCTACGATGACGTCTTTTCCCATTTTGGTTTCTCCTTTATGTGTGTAATTTTCAACAAAGTCGGGCGGCTTATCCTTTGCCGAGCTTGCTTGGCAAAGGATAAGCGATTCGGGATTACTGACAAAGCTTCTCCGCCCAGTAAGCCGCCATCTCCACCCATTTCGCGATCATGGGATCATTCCACGCGGGACTTCCGCAATCCGTGACCGCATTGCCCAGAGCAACGCCATGAGGGGCGTGGGGGAAGATGTGAAGCTCGTACTCCACCCCGGCATTGGCGTAGGCCAGAGCCAGAATGAGGGAGTTGCGGGCATCCACCACCTGATCGTCGGCGGTATGGACGATGAAGGCGGGGGAGCTGGTGCTGTCCACGTGCAGGTCTACGCTGACGTAGTCCAGCTCGTCTTGGGTGGGGGTATCGGTGCAGAGCAGATTGTAGAAGCTACCCGGGTGCCCCATGGGGTTGATAACGGGGTAGATGGGCATGACGCCGCGGGGCTTGTTGTAGCCCTCGGGCATATCCAATCCCTCGGTCACCTCGGGGCGGTTCCAGAATACCCCCGAGGAGGCCGCCAGATGGCCGCCCGCCGAAAAGCCCACGGTAAAGAGCTGATCGGGGTCGATATTGTATCTGTCGGCGTTGTCCTTGATGTGCTTGATAGCACGCGCCACCTCGCGGAGCTGAACGGGGTACTTGTCCCGCCGTGCCACGGTGTAGTGGAGCACGAAAGCGTTGAAGCCGTAAGGCAGGAACGCCATGGCGATGGGCTCGCCCTCGCGGTCGGAGCAGACACCCGCATAGCCGCCGCCGGGGAGCACCAGGAGAGCCTTGCACCGCTTACCGCCCACAGGGTCGGCCACGTAGGTCTCCAAATAGACTTGATGGTTTTCAGAGGAAAGAGGAATCTTCTCGAACAGCATGTTCCGTCCTCCTTATCCTTATGCCTGACCGATGATGTCGGTCAGGGACTGAATGCCGTACTTCTCCATGACGCGGGGGAGATCGTTTACGATGTCGCGGGAGGCGTAGGGGTTGACCAGATTGGCCGCACCTACCTCCACAGCGGTCGCTCCCGCCAGCATCAGCTCGATGACGTCCTCGGCGGTGGTCACACCGCCCATACCCACCACGGGGATATTCACGGCGTGAGCCACCTGATAGACCATACGGACTGCCACGGGGAAGATGGCCGCGCCCGAGAAGCCGCCCATCTTATTGGCGATGACGGGCTTCTTGGTGCGCAGGTCGATCCGCATACCCAGAAGGGTATTGATGAGGCTGATACCGTCAGCCCCCGCCTCCTCGCAGGCCTTGGCGATGGAGACAATGTCGGTGACGTTGGGGGAGAGCTTGATGATCACGGGCTTTGTGGTCACGGCCTTGACCGCGCGGGTCACTTCTGCCGCCGCCTCAGGCTGAGTGCCGAAGCTCATACCGCCGCCGTGGACGTTGGGGCAGGAGACGTTGACCTCCAGCCATCCAACCTGGGGCTCCTTGTCCAGCTTCTCACAGGTATATGCGTAATCCTCGATAGAGAATCCGCTGACGTTAGCCATAACGGGCTTGTGGAAGCATTTTGCCAAGCGAGGAAGCTCCTCGGAGATGACCTTCTCCACACCGGGATTCTGCAGACCCACGGCGTTGATCATGCCCGCAGAGCACTCGGCGATGCGGGGCGTGGGGTTGCCGAAACGGGGATCCTTGGTGGTTCCCTTAAAGGAAAAACTACCAAGGCAGTTGATGTCGTACAGCTCGGCAAACTCGTAGCCGTAGCCGAAGGTACCGCTGGCGGGGATGATGGGGTTGTCCATTTCAATGCCACAAAGGGTCACTTTGGTATTGCGAATTACTTGTCCCATAAGATGTCCTCCTTGACCAGAACGGGTCCTTCCTTGCAGATGCGCTTGTTGCCGGTGACGGTCTTGCAGGAGCAGCCCATGCAGGCGCCAAAGCCGCAGCCCATGCGCTCCTCAAAGCTGAACTGACCGCTGGTGGCGGTAGCGCGGTACACAGCCTTGAGCATAGGCTCGGGACCGCAGGTGTAGAAGTAGGTGTAGTTCTCGGGAAGGGCACCTGTGACAAAGCCCTGAATACCGTAGGAGCCGTCCACGGTGGTCACAAAGGTCTCGCAACCGAGAGCCTTGAAATCCTCCTCGCAGAAAACCTCGTCCCCCGTGTTAAAGCCCAAAATAACGGTGACGTCCTTCCCTGCCGCACGGAGCTGTTTGGCCAGCATATATAGGGGAGGCACGCCCACACCGCCGCCGATGAGCAGGGGCTTGTCCCCCGCAGGCGCCAGATCGTAACCGTTGCCCAGACCGGTCAGCACGTCCAGGGTCTGACCCGCCGCCATCTTCGCCATGACCTCGGTGCCTTTGCCCACCACCTTGTAGATGATGGTGAGGCCATTTCCCACACAATCGTTTACCGAAATGGGACGGCGGAGGTAGAAGCCATCCAGCTGAATGTTCACAAACTGACCGGGGCCGGTGATGGCCGACGTGTCGCCCACAAGCTCCATCTTGTAGACGGTGGCCGTCAGGGCGGTGTTGCTCTTTATCTCAAAAATTCCTTGTTTCATGTTGTCTCCATGATCTTTATCACTTGCTTCTCGTTTGCGGGCGACCAAAGGTCGCCCTACGAAACGAATCATTATCTTTATGTAGAGGCGAACATCCGAGCAAGCTCGGCGGTTCGCCCGTTTGCACCTTACGAATCAATGGTGGAAATGGTCAGAGTAGTCTCCTCCAGGACGTCCAGAAGGACTCGGACGGTGTCGAGGGAGGTCATGATGGTGACGTTGTTCTCGATGGCGAAGCGGCGAATGAGCGCGCCGTCGTTGGCAGAGCCCATGGAATCCACGTCGCGGGTGTTGATCACGTAGGCGATGTAGCCCTGTGCCAGAGCCTCGCGGATCTCGTCGCTGTCCTCGTCCAGCTTGGCGACCACGTGGGTGCGGATGCCGTTCTCCTTGAGGAAGCGGGCGGTACCCGAGGTAGCCTCAATGTTGAAGCCCAGGTTGTAGAAGCGGCGAATGAGGGGCAAACACTCGGGCTTGTCCTTGTCGGCGATGGTGGCAAAGACGGTGCCGTAGTTCTGCAGCTTCATGCCGGATGCCTGAAGTGCCTTGTAGAGTGCACGGTAGAATTTGTCATCGTAACCAATGGCCTCGCCCGTGGACTTCATCTCGGGAGAGAGGTAAGCATCCAGACCGCGGAGCTTGTTGAAGGAGAAAACGGGGACCTTGACGTACCAGCGCTTCTTCTCCTCGGGGTAGATATCGAAGATGCCCAATTCCTTGAGAGACTTGCCCAGGATGACCTCGGTGGCAATGTCGGCCAGGCTGTAGCCGGTAGCCTTGGACAGGAACGGAACCGTACGGGAGGAGCGGGGGTTGACCTCAATGATGAACACATTGTCATCCTTGTCCACGATGAACTGGATATTGAACAGACCCACGATGCCGATGCCCAGGCCCAGCTTCTTGGCGTACTGCAGGATGATGCCCTTCACCCGGTTGGAAATAGAGAAGGGAGGATAGACCGAAATGGAGTCACCCGAGTGCACACCCGTGCGCTCTACCAGCTCCATGATACCGGGAACGAAGACGTTGTGACCGTCGCAGATGGCGTCCACCTCGACCTCCTTGCCGCTGATATACTTATCCACCAGGACGGGCTTGTCCTCGTCGATCTCAACAGCGGTCTTGAGGTAATGGCGGAGCTGATCCTCGTTACCCACGATCTGCATGGCGCGGCCGCCCAGCACGAAGGAGGGACGCACCAGCACAGGGTAGCCAATCTCACGGGCGGCGACAATGCCGTCCTCCATCTTGGTCACAGCCTTGCCCTTGGCGCGGGGAATGTTCAGCTCATTCAGAAGGTTCTCGAATGCGTTTCTGTCCTCGGCGCGGTCGATGGCCTGGCAGTCGGTACCGATGATCTTCACGCCTCTGTCGTACAGGGGCTGCGCCAGGTTGATGGCAGTCTGGCCGCCGAGAGAGGCGATGACACCCTCGGGCTTTTCAAACTCGATGATGTTCATAACGTCCTCGGGAGTCAGAGGCTCGAAGTAGAGCTTGTCGGCGGTGGTGTAGTCGGTGGAAACCGTCTCGGGGTTATTGTTGATGATAATGGCCTCGTAGCCCGAATTCTTGATGGTGGTCACGGCGTGAACGGTGGAGTAGTCGAACTCAACACCCTGACCGATACGGATGGGGCCTGCACCCAGCACCACGATCTTCTTCTTGTTCGTCAAAACCGAAGTATTCTCGCCGGTGTAGGAGGAGTAGAAATAGGGGATATATGCACCGGTATGGCAGGTGTCCACCATGCGGAACACGGGGAACAGGCTGTGCTCCTTACGGAAGCCGAAGACCTCCAGCTCGGTGCACTTCCACATTCTGGCCACGTACTTGTCGGAGAAGCCCATCTTCTTGGCGGCGGTCAGGATCTCCAGATCAAAGGGATGAGCCTTCAGGGTCTCCTCCATGTCCACGATGCGCTTGATGGCCTCCAGGAAGAAAGGAGTGATCATGGTGATCTCATGGAGTTTCTCTATGGTAACGCCACGGTACATCAATTCGGCAATGGCAAAGACGTTGTCATCGCGGAACTCCTTGATGTAGTCCAGAATGTCCTCGGTAGACATATTGTCAAACTTGTGGTGGTAGATGTGGTTGACACCCACCTCCAGAGAACGCATACCCTTCAAGAGACACTCCTCCAGGGTGGAGCCGATACCCATGACCTCACCGGTAGCCTTCATCTGGGTACCCAGGGTGTTGGAGGCGGTGGTGAACTTGTCGAAGGGGAAACGGGGGAGCTTGGCGATGCAGTAGTCCAGGCTGGGCTCAAACGCAGCGTTGGTGTTGGCGATCTTGATCTCCTCCAGGGTCATACCCACGGCGATCTTGGCGGTCACACGGGCGATGGGGTAGCCCGAGGCCTTGGACGCCAGAGCCGAGGAGCGGGACACGCGGGGGTTGACCTCGATGAGGTAGCACTCACTGGCATGCGGATTCAGAGCAAACTGGACGTTACAGCCGCCCTCGATCTTGAGCTCGCGGATGATCTTGATGGCCGAGTCGTGGAGCATCTTTTGGTCGTGCTCGGAGAGGGTCATGATGGGAGCCACCACGATGGAGTCACCGGTGTGGACACCCACGGGATCCACGTTCTCCATGCCGCAGATGGTGATGGCATGGTCGCTCGAGTCGCGCATGACCTCAAACTCGATCTCCTTGTAGCCCTTGACCGACTTCTCGATCAAAACCTGATGAACGGGGGACAGCTTGAAGGCGTTGATACCGATCTCCATAAGCTCGGCCTCGTTGTTGGCAAATCCGCCGCCGGTGCCGCCCAGAGTAAAGGCGGGACGGAGCACCACGGGGTAGCCGATGCGCTCGGCAGCCGCCTTAGCTTCCTCAAGATTGTAGGTGATCTCGGAAGGAATGACGGGCTCACCAATAGACTGGCAAAGCTCCTTGAACAGCTCTCTGTCCTCGGCGCGCTCGATGGACTCGCTGGAGGTACCCAAAAGCTCGGTGTGGCACTCCTTCAGAACCCCCTTCTTCTCCAGCTGCATAGCCAGGTTCAGACCCGTCTGTCCGCCGATACCGGGGACGATGGCGTCGGGGCGCTCGTAACGCAGGATCTTGGCCACATACTCCAGGGTCAGAGGCTCCATGTACACCTTGTCGGCGATAACCGTATCGGTCATGATGGTGGCGGGGTTGGAGTTCACCAGCACTACCTCGTAGCCCTCTTCCTTGAGAGCGAGGCAGGCTTGGGTTCCTGCGTAGTCAAACTCGGCGGCCTGGCCGATAACGATGGGGCCGGAGCCGATGATCAGAATTTTCTTAAGGTCAGTTCTCTTTGCCATGATTTGATCCTCCTGCGATCTATATAAAATGAATTTGAAACGAATGAAAGGTTTTTTACGCCCCGTACACGACCTCTCCGTCCACCACGGTCATGAGGCACTTGCCGCGCAGGGTGTGTCCCGTAAAGGGAGTGGCGCGGCCCAGGGTGACGAACTTCTCGGGGTCAACGGTATAAACCTCGCCCATATCCCAGATGGAGAAGTCATTCTCCAGAGGGATGCCGAAGCGCTTGCGGGGGTTGACACACATGACCTCCACCAGCTTGTCCATGGAAAGGACACCCGCTTGCACCATGTAGGTGTAGAGAACGGGGAAAGCCGTCTCCAAACCCACGATACCAAAGGCGGACTTTTCCAGTCCCCTTCCCTTCTCCTCGGCGGAGTGGGGTGCGTGGTCGGTGGCGATCATGTCGATGGTGCCGTCCAGAATGCCCTCGATGAGAGCCTCCCGATCCTCGGGGGAGCGGAGGGGGGGATTCATCTTGAAGCGGCCGTCCTCCTGCAGATCCCCGTCGTCCAGTACCAGGTAGTGGGGGCCGGTCTCGCAGGTCACGTCAAGCCCCTCGGCCTTGGCGTTGCGGATCAGCTCCACACTCTCCTTGGTGGATATGTGACAGACGTGGTAGGCACACCCGATCTCGCGAACCAAATCAAGGTCGCGAGCGATCTGGGCGTACTCGCTTTCGGAGCAGATACCGCGGTGGCCGTGAGCCTTCGCGTAATCTCCGTCATGGATGTAGCCGCCCCGCAGAAGGTCGTTGACCTCGCAATGGGCGACAATCATTTTGCCCAATTCTTTGGCTTTCATCATGGCGGCTCGCATCATGTCGTCGCTCTGCACACCCCGCCCGTCGTCCGAGAAGGCGATGCACTCGTCAGCCATGCCCTCCATGTCGGAAAGCTCCTGTCCCGTCTGCCCCACGGTGATGGAGGCGTAGGGATAGACGTGGATGACGGCATCCTTTTCAATGATGGCGGTCTGCTCCCGGAGATGCTCCACCGAATCAGGCACGGGGTTCAGATTGGGCATGGTGCACACGGCGGTGTAGCCCCCTGCGGCCGCCGCACGAGAGCCCGTGGCGACGGTTTCCTTATAAGAAAAGCCCGGCTCACGAAAATGCACATGCACATCGCAAAAACCGGGCAAAACAACAACATTCCCGCGGTCGTACTGAGCGAAATCAACAGCAGTCCCACCGCAGAAAACAGAACCGTCAAAAACAGAGGGGGCAGTCAGCCCGAGGGCAGAAAGATGAGCAATATTTGCCTTTTTCATAGCCGTAATGTTCTCCATTTTGACTCCTTTTCCGCAAAAACGGTATTCGATTATTTCTATTATTATACCATACGAGCAGAAAATAGTCAAGTGGCAAAGTGTAGAATTATGAAAAGGTTTGGGGATTATTTTGTCTAAAATGTAGGGATGAACGCACTTCCTTGGGTGGCGATTCTTTTATGAAGTGCTTACGCTTCGCTTTTCATTTCGCCATGGACAGAAAGGTGCAATCAAACGCACCGATAAACCCCAATTTAACCCCCCATAACATAAGCACTGCCCAACCTTTCGGCCGAGCGGCGCCTGTATTTTTCGATTCAAATCATACGTCTCCAAGACTTACGGTTGCAGGTCAGTCACGTCTTTTCAGTTTGCTCCCCCGCAAATCTTCCCCGCATGATCCAGCGCGTCGTCGATATTCTTCCGGAAGTTCCCTTCTCCGACCCGCTCGCAGAAGCCCGCCTTTTTCATGACCTTCATGGGTTGCTCGTTGACGTGGGACAGGAGGAGGGTCACGCCGTGGCTCTCGCAGGCGGTCAGCAGAACCTCCAGATTCTTCATAACAGTGGCGTCGATGGAGGGGACGTTGCTCATACGCAGGATCACGGCCTTGGTGTCGCCTTCCAAGGTAAAATCGGTGAACTTCTCGGCGTCGGCGAAGAACATGGGGCCGTGGATCTCGTACACCACCGTCCCCTTGGGAACGGTACGGGTCTGACCCTCGCCCTCTAGCTTGTCCTCCCAGCGACGGACGTAGGTGACATCGCTCATGCGCTTGATAAACAGCACAGCCGCCAGCACCAGACCCACCGCGATGGCCACGACCAGGTCAAAGACCACTGTGAGGACAAATGTCACCACCAGCACCAGAATGTCGCTCTTGGGGGAGAAGCGGCAGATATGGACAAAGTGACGCCACTCGCTCATGTTGTAAGCCACCATGAAGAGGATAGCGGCGATGATGGGCATGGGGATCATCTTGGCCAGGGGCATCAGTACCAGTAAAAACAGGAGCAGAACCACCGCGTGCACCATACCCGAGACGGGGGAGCGGCCGCCGTTCTTGATGTTGGCGGCGGTGCGGGCGATGGCCCCCGTGGCGGGGATGCCGCCGAAGAGACCCGAGCAGATGTTGCCCGCGCCCTGGGCGATGAGCTCGGTGTTGGAGTTGTGGCGGTCACCGATCATGCCGTCGGACACCACGCAGGAGAGCAGGGACTCGATGGCGGCCAGGATGGCGATGGTGAAGGCACTGGGGAGAACCGCCTTGACCGTCTCAAAATCGAAACGCGGCAGAGCGGGGGTGGGGAAGCCCGCCTGAAGGTCGGGGTAGAGAGAGCCGATGGTGGCCACCTCCAGAGGGGTGAATTCCACCAGCAGGATCCCCGCAACCACCGCAACGATGGAGGGGGGGATCTTACCCAGAACCGTGGACAACCCCCCCCATTTCGTCTTTCCCAACATGGGCCACAGAATGAGAATGGCCATGCCCAAACCGCCCACCATGAGGGCGTGGGGATTGACCGTGGTAATGGACTTGACAATGGCCTCCACCTTCTCGGCGGTCTCAATGGCATGGGTACCGGGTGCGAAGGTCAGCCCCAGGAAATCCTTGACCTGACCCACCACGATGGTAACGGCGATACCCGCGGTAAAGCCCGTGGTGATGGTCATGGGGATGTACTTGATGAGGGAGCCAAAACGGCAGATGCCCATGAAGATGAGCAGGATACCCGCCATGACGGTGGCGAGGATCAGGCCATCCATGCCGTGGGTGGCCACCACACCCGCCACAATGGTGGCAAAGGCGGCGGTGGGACCCGAGATGTTGACCCGGCTGCCGCCCAGGAAGGCGATGACAAAGCCCGCCACGATGGCGGTATAGAGTCCCTGCTGGGGAGACACCCCCGAGGCGATGGCCAGGGCGATGGACAGGGGCAGGGCGATGATGGCGACGATGACACCCGCTATGAGGTCGCTACCCAGCTTGGCGGGGGTGTAGCCCTTGAAAGAGGAGAAGAGCTTGGGGGAGAAGAGTTTCATGGTGATAGTATCTCCGTTTCAGAATGGTTAGAGAAGTTCAAATTTGGGTTTGGCGGGCTATTTCACTCAAAGGCAATACCGCACAGTCAAAACCGTGCGGTACTACCGTAGTATAGGATTGTATCAGAACAAACCGGAGATCTTCCCATCCTCATCCACGTCGATCTTGAGCGCGGCGGGAGCCTTGGGCAAACCGGGCATGGTCATGATGTCACCGGTCAGGGCGACGATGAAGCCGGCACCTGCGGAAACCTTGACGTTACGGACGGTGACGGTAAAGCCCTCGGGGGCACCCAGCTTGGTCATGTCGTCCGAGAAGCTGTACTGGGTCTTGGCCATGCAGACGGGGATCTTGTCATAGCCCAGGGAGGTCAGCTTGGCGATCTCCTTCTTTGCGGCAGGGGTGAAGTTCACGCCGTCGCCACGGTACACGCGGCAGACGATGGCCTCGATCTTCTCCTCGATGGTGCCATCCAGCTCGTAGCTGAAGGAAAAATCGTTGGGCTGCTCGCAGAGGCGGACAACCTCCTCGGCCAGAGCCATACCGCCCTTGCCGCCCTCGGCCCAAACGGTGGACAGGACTACGTTGACACCCAGAGCCTTGCACTTCTCAATGACCAGGTCGATCTCGGCATCGGTATCGGTGGGGAAACGGTTGACGGCCACCACGCAGGGGAGCTTGTAGACGTCCTTGATGTTGGACACGTGACGGAGCAGGTTGGGAATACCGGCCTCCAGAGCCTCGAGATTCTCGTTACCCAGCTCGGTCTTGGCCATACCGCCGTGCATCTTAAGAGCGCGGACGGTGGCGACCATGACCACGGCGTCGGGGTTGAGGCCTGCCATACGGCACTTGATATCCAGGAACTTCTCGGCACCCAGATCGGCACCAAAGCCTGCCTCGGTGACGGCGTAGTCACCCAGCTTCATGGCCATCTTGGTGGCAATGACCGAGTTACAGCCGTGGGCGATGTTGGCGAAGGGGCCTCCGTGAACGAAGGCGGGAGTGCCCTCGAGGGTCTGCACCAGGTTGGGCTTCAGGGCATCCTTCAGAAGGGCGGCCATGGCACCCACTGCGCCCAGGTCCCCTGCGGTGACGGGCTTTTCGTCGTAGGTGTAGCCCACCACGATGCGGGACAGTCTCTCCTTCAGGTCTGTGATGGAGGAGGCCAGGCAGAAGACGGCCATGATCTCGGAGGCCACGGTGATGTCGTAGCCGTCCTCACGGGGCACGCCGTTGACGCGGCCGCCCAGACCGTCGGTGACGAAGCGGAGCTGGCGGACGTTCATGTCCACGCAACGCTTCCAGGTGATGCGTCGGGGGTCAATATTGAGCTGATTGCCCTGGTAGATATGGTTGTCCAGCATGGCGGCCAGCAGGTTGTTGGCGGCACCGATGGCGTGGAAGTCACCAGTGAAGTGGAGGTTGATGTCCTCCATGGGGACGACCTGGGCGTAACCGCCGCCGGCCGCACCGCCCTTAACGCCGAACACGGGGCCCAGAGAGGGCTCGCGGAGGGCGACGACCACGTTCTTGCCGATCTTCTTCAGACCGTCAGCAAGACCGATGGTGGTGGTGGTCTTACCCTCGCCTGCGGGAGTGGGGGTGATGGCGGTGACCAGGATCAGCTTACCGTTCTTGCGGTCAGAATCCTTGAGGAGCGCGTAGTCGACCTTTGCCTTGTAGCGGCCGTACTGCTCCATATACTTGTCGTCCACACCGGCGACCTTGGCGATCTCGGTAATGGGCTGCATAGGAGTGGACTGGGCAATTTCGATATCAGACAGATATGCCATTGGGGTAATCTCCTTTATCTCTCGTATTTTGTTTTGAGGTAGGGGAGGCGTTTCGCCTCCCGTTTTCTCGGGATTTTCGGATATTTGGCGGGAGGGGAGACCCCTCCCCTACAATCTTTTTTGTCAAAAGTTTTTGGAAAGGGGTCGAGGGTCGTACTCCTTATCCCTTGAAATACTTCACAGCCGACTCAAACAGCTTCATATCGTACTCGCCGATGACGTTGCGGTAGAGGTTCTTACCGATACGCTCGGAGTGACCCATCTTACCCAGCACACGGCCGTCGGGGGAGGTGATACCCTCGATGGCGCAGACCGAGCCGTTGGGGTTAAAGGCGGTGTCCATGGAAGGATTGCCCGCAAGGTCAACGTACTGGGTGGCGATCTGACCGTTCTCGGCCAGCTTCTTTACCAGCTCCTCCGAGCAGAGGATGCGACCCTCGCCGTGGGAGATCGGCACGGTGTAGATGTCACCGACACTCGTGCCGGCCAGCCAAGGCGACTTGTTGGTGCAGACCCGGGTGCGAACCAGCTTGGACTGGTGGCGGCCGATGATGTTGTAGGTCAGGGTGGGGCAGGTCTCGTCGGTGTCGATGATCTTGCCGAAGGGCACCAGACCCAGCTTGATCAGTGCCTGGAAGCCGTTGCAGATACCCAGCATCAAGCCGTCGCGGTTGTCCAACAGGTCAGCCACCTGCGCCTTGATGGCGGGGTTGCGGAAGAAGGCGGTAATGAACTTGGCAGAGCCGTCGGGCTCGTCACCACCCGAGAAGCCGCCGGGGATGAACACCAGGTTGGACTGTGCCAGCTTGGAAGCCACAGTCTCCACGCTCTTTGCCACGTCGTCGGCGGTGAGGTTGCGGATGACCACGATCTCGGGGTCAGCACCCGCACGCTCCAGCGCCTTGGCGGAGTCATACTCGCAGTTGGTGCCGGGGAACACGGGGATCAGAGCCTTGGGACGGGCACATTTCACGGCAGGAGCCACGGTAGAGCCACCGTTGTAGGCGAACACGGTAAGATCACCGATTGCAGGAGCGGTGGTGGGGTACACACCCTCCAGCGTGGCCTCGTTGAGAGCCATCAGCTCGGTGATGGTGGCCTTATCGTTCCCCAGATCAATGACGGCCTCGGCGGTGGTCTCACCCAGCTTGAGGGTACCACGCATGGTGACATCCTCGGTCAACTCGGCCACGATGAAGCCGTAGAAGGGCAGATGCCAGTCGGCGGGATTCAACTTAGCGGATGCCTTGAAGCCGATCTCGTTGCCGAAGGACATCTTCATGACTGCCTCGGCAAGTCCGTTCTCCACAGCCCAAGCGGCCTTGACTTTACCTTCTCCGCACAGGGCGTGGAAGGTCTCCCAGGTCTCCTTGACCGACTCGGCAGTCTCGTCCACGGGAGCGAACAGGTATACGGGATGGCCTGCCTCCTTGAATTCGGGGGTCAGAACCTCGCTAGCCTTGATGGGTGCAATGGCGAAGGAGATCAGCGTGGGAGGCACGTCCATATCCAGGAAGGAGCCCGACATGGAGTCCTTACCGCCGATGGCGGCGGCACCCAGCTCGATCTGGGCATCCATAGCGCCCAGCAGAGCGGCGAAGGGCTTACCCCAACGGGCAGGCTCGTTCTTGAGCTTCTCAAAGAACTCCTGAAGAGTCAGGTAGGCCAGGTGATAGTCTGCACCGGCGGCCACCAGCTTGGCCATGGAGTTGTATACAGCAGCGTGAGCACCGCAGTAGGGGTCGATGCACATGGCATCGGGATCCAGTCCCCATGCCATGTCGCTGGCCTGGTCGGTGGACTGACTGGGCAGGGTGGGGAGCAGGGCGGCCATGGCCTGGGCGGGGGTCTTCTGGGTCTTGCCGCCGAAGGGCATGAGCACAGAGCCCGCGCCGATGGAGCCATCGAAGCGCTCCACGAGACCACGACGGGATGCTGTCTTGAGATCGGCCGCCATTTCGCGGAGATCGGTATAGAGAGGCTTGGAGAATGCGGACAGATCCTTCTCGGTGACCTCCACCTCGGTGTGCTTATCGGCACCGTTGGTATTCAGGAACTCGCGGGACAGATCAGCAATAGTTTGCCCCTTCCAGGACATGACCATGCGAGCCTCCTCGGTGACCACGGCCACACGGTAGGCCTCCAGATTCTCGGACTGGGCGTATTCAATAAACTTGTCGGCGTCCTCGGCGGCGACCACCACGGCCATACGCTCCTGGGACTCGGAGATGGCCAGCTCGGTGCCGTCCAGACCGTCGTACTTCTTGCGGACGGCATCCAGATCGATCTTCAGACCGTCGGCCAGCTCGCCGATTGCAACCGATACACCGCCGGCACCAAAGTCGTTGCAGCGCTTGATGAGGCGGGTGACCTCGGGGTTACGAAACAAACGCTGAATTTTACGCTCCTCGGGAGCGTTACCCTTTTGCACCTCGGAGGCCATGGTGGTCAGGGACTTCATGTTGTGGGACTTAGAGGAGCCGGTAGCACCGCCGATACCGTCACGGCCGGTACGGCCACCCAGCAGGATGACGATATCCCCGGCCTCGGGACGCTCACGGCGAACGTTGTACGCGGGAGCAGCGGCCACCACGGCACCGCACTCCAGACGCTTAGCCACATAGCCCTCGTGGTAGACCTCTGCCACGTGACCCGTAGCCAGACCGATCTGGTTACCGTAGGAGGAATAACCTGCGGCGGCGGTCTGCGCCAGCTTTCTCTGAGGAAGCTTACCGGGCAGGGTCTCGGTGAGGGTCTTGCGGGGATCACCGCCACCCGTCACGCGCATGGCCTGGTGGACGTAGGCACGACCCGACAGGGGGTCACGGATGCAACCGCCGATACAGGTGGCCGCACCGCCGAAGGGCTCGATCTCGGTGGGGTGGTTGTGGGTCTCGTTCTTGAACATCAGGAGCCAATCCTGGGGCTCGCCGTTGATCTCGGCAGTAACGTGGATGGAGCAGGCGTTGATCTCCTCGCTCTCGTCCAGCTCGGGGAGCAGGCCACGCTTCTTGAGCACCTTGGTGGCGATGGTGGCGATGTCCATGAGGGTCTGGGGGCGCTTGGCCGCCTTCTCCTCGCCGTAAACCTCGATACGGTTGGCGAGATAACGCTCGTAGGCGTCGGCCACGGCAGGATCATCGATCACGACGTTGTCGATGTGGGTAGAAAAGGTGGTATGACGGCAGTGGTCGGACCAGTAGGTATCCACCACGCGGATCTCGGTGATGGTGGGGTCTCTCTTTTCCTCGTCGCGGAAGTAGGCCTGGAGGAACTTGAGATCGTCCAGATCCATGGCCAGACCCAGGGTGTCCAGCAGAGCCGAAAGTCCTTCTGCATCAAGGGAAATGAATCCTTCTACGGTAGCCACGGTCTCGGGGATGGCATACTCAATGGCCAGAGTCTCGGGCTTGTCCATGGTAGCCTCGCGGCTCTCCACAGCATTGATGACGTACTTCTTGACGGCGGTCATGTCGGCCTCGGTCAACTCACCTCCCAGGACGTAGACCTTGGCGGAGCGGACGGTGGGACGGTCGCCTTGACTCTGGAGCTGGATGCACTGGGCGGCGGAGTCGGCGCGCTGGTCGAACTGACCAGGCAGAGGCTCCACGGCGAAAACGGTAGATCCCTCGGCATAGGCCAGGGTATCGGTGACGGTGTCCAGCTGGGGCTCGGAGAAGACGGTACGGACGGCTTGGTCAAACAGAGCCTCGTCGATGTTCTCCACGTCGTAGCGGTTGAGCAGGCGGACGGATTCCAGAGCGGTAATGCCCACCAGATTTCTCAGCTCATTCAGAAGGCCATTGGCCTCATGGGCGAGCTCGGGTCTTTTTTCTACAAATACGCGATAAACCATAACAGTTTTCTATTCCTTTCGTCATGATTCGAATAGGTAATGATTTCGTAGGGGCGAACTGCGTTCGCCCGCTGTTTTTTCGAGGGCACTGGCGAACACAGTTCGCCCCTACGGAAGAGTGTTACTCCTTCATTGCCTTCAGCGCTCTCTGCCCAATATCTCTGCGGCAGAATGCGTTGTCAAAATGAATGGCATCCACCTTGGCATAGGAAGCGTCAATCGCCTCGGGCAGGGTATTTGCCACCGAGGTCACGCCCAGCACACGGCCGCCGTTGTTGACCAGCTTGCCGTCCTTGATGGCGGCACCGGCCACGTAGACGCTGTCGGCCACCTCGTCGGGGATGGTGATCTCATAGCCCTTTTCGTAGCTCTGGGGGTAGCCCGCAGAGGCCATAATGACACAGCAGGCGGACTTGCCCTCAGCGAACTTTACCTCCACGTCAGCCAGCTTTTCAGCGGTCACCGCCTGCATGACGGTGAGCAGATCGGACTCCAAGAGAGGCAGAACCACCTGGGTCTCGGGATCACCGAAGCGGCAGTTGTACTCGATGACCTTGGGTCCCTTGGGGGTGAGCATGAGGCCGAAATAGAGACAGCCCTTGAAGGTGCGCCCCTCGGCGTTCATGGCGTTCATGGTGGGGATAAAGATGGTCTCCATGCACTCGGCCGCGATGTCGGCGGTGTAGTAGGGGTTGGGGGCAACCGTACCCATACCGCCCGTATTCAGGCCCTCATCGTTGTCGTGCGCCCGCTTGTGGTCCATGGAGGACACCATGGGCACAAGGGTCTTGCCGTCGGTAAAGGCCAGGACGGACACCTCGGGGCCAGTGAGGAATTCCTCAATGACCACGTGGTCGCCGCTGGCTCCGAAGACCTTGTCCGCCATCATGGAGCGGACGGCATCCTCGGCCTCTGCGAGGTTCTGGGCGATGATGACGCCCTTGCCCAGCGCCAGACCGTCGGCCTTGATGACGATGGGCATTTCCTTGTCCTGCAGGTAGGCGATAGCCTTGTCCATGTCATCGAAGATCTCGTAGGCGGCGGTGGGGATACCGTACTTCTTCATGAGATCCTTAGAAAATGCCTTGGAGCCCTCGATGATGGCCGCCTTCTTATCGGGGCCGAAGCAGGGGATGCCGATGGCGGTCAGGGCATCCACGCAACCCAGCACCAGCGGGTCGTCGGGGGTGACCACGGCATAATCGATCTTGTTCTCGGCGGCAAACTTGACGATGCCGTCAATATCCTTGGCACCAATGTTCACGCAAACCGCATCGGCGGCGATACCGCCGTTTCCGGGAAGACAGTAAATGGTCTCCACCGTGGGATTTTTCTTAATGGCCTTGATGACCGCGTGCTCGCGTCCACCGCTACCAATTACCAGAATGTTCATAGTGTTATCTCCTTTATTTGGGGCTCTGCCCCAAACCCCGCAAGAAAACTTCTTTCAAGAAGTTTTCTTGACTTTCAAGAACTTTCAAAAAGGGAGCAGATTTTCCGCAAAGTTTTTGAGGATTCTTAAGGAACTTTTTTCAAAAAGTCCCTTAAGCGGGTGCCGCCGAGCTCGCTCGGCATGCAGAGCCCTACGAATCGCTCCTTAGTGGTGGAACAGTCTCATGCCGGTGAAGGCCATGGACATACCGTACTTGTCGCAGCACTCGATGACCAGATCGTCGCGGATGGAGCCGCCGGGCTCGGCGATGTACTTGACGCCCGACTTCTTGGCGCGCTCGATGTTGTCGCTGAAGGGGAAGAAGGCATCGGAACCGAGGGCAACACCGTCGATGGTGTCGAGGTAGGCTCTCTGCTCCTCGCGGGTGAAGGGCGCGGGCTGCTCGGTGAAATACTTCTGCCAGTTGCCGTCAGCGGTCACATCCTCCTCGTTCTGGTTGATGTAGCCGTCAATGACGTTGTCGCGGTCGGGGCGGCCCAGAGTGTCCTTGAAGGGGAGGTTCAGCACCTTCTCATGCTGACGCAGGAACCAGGTGTCGGCCTTGCCGCCGGCCAATCTGGTGCAGTGCACACGGGACTGCTGACCGGCACCCACGCCGATGGCCTGACCGTCCACGGCGAAGCAGACCGAGTTGGACTGGGTATACTTCAAGGTGATGAGCGCCACGATGAGATCTCGGATGGCGGACTCGGGCATATCCTTGTTGGCGGTCACGATGTTGGAGAGCAGCTCGCGGTTGATCTCGAAGTTGTTTCTTCCCTGCTCAAAAGTGATGCCATAGACCTGCTTGCGCTCGATGGGATCGGGCGTGAAGTCGGGGTCGATCTGGACGATGTTGTAGTTACCCTTGCGCTTGGACTTCAGGATCTCCAGAGCCTCGGGCTCGTAGCCGGGGGCGATGATACCGTCGGAGACCTCGCGCTTGATCATGAGGGCGGTGGTGACGTCGCAGACATCGGAGAGAGCCACCCAGTCGCCGAAGGAGCACATTCTGTCGGTGCCGCGGGCACGGGCGTAGGCGCAGGCCAAGGGGGACTCGTCCAGACCGGGAATGTCGTCCACGAAGCAGGCCTTCTTCAGGGTCTCGGACAGGGGAATGCCCACAGCCGCCGAGGTGGGGGAGACGTGCTTGAAGGAGGTCACGGCGGGCAGCCCCAGAGCGGCCTTCAGCTCCTTGACCAGCTGCCAGGAGTTGAACGCATCCAGGAAGTTGATGTAGCCGGGACGGCCGCAGAGGATCTGGATGGGAAGCTCGGTGCCGTCGTGCATATAGATCTTAGAGGGCTTCTGGTTGGGGTTACAGCCGTATTTCAGCTCGAATTCTTTCATGTCGGTTATCTCCTTGTTTTTTATGATTCTTTCATCCGTAGGGGAGGCGTTTCGCCTCCCGCATATGTGTGGGAAAGGCCTTTTTTTCGGGAGGGGAAACCCCTCCCCTACAGTTGTATTTGGCGCGTTACACCAATTTCCGCCAGATCTCATAGATCATGCAGTAGGCGTGATGCTCTTCGGGTGCTTCCTCCACCAGCGCAAGCTGTGACAGAACGGCATCCTTGTAGGCGGGGAGCAGGCCAAACTCGGTGAGTTTGTCGTAGGGAATGGAGGTAAATTCACCTCCGCAGTTGGTAATGGCACTAATGGACAAACCATCCTCAACGAGATCATAGCCGCAGAAGGTAAAGCCGCGTTTTTCCATATACTCCAAAGGGTCGATCTCGGGACGTAGCATCACAGCCACGATCTGCTGTGTATCGGGGCGCAAGGGAGAATCGGGTGATTCCAGTTCGTATAGATCCATGAGACAGCAGTCGAAGGACACGATTTCTTTGCGGTCGATCTTCCCTTCAGTGAACTCTCTGTATTTATCGCTTGGAAAGAAGCGATCTGCCCCGAAATACCGCAGATTTCCTTCCCAAAGCTCATGCAGAAGTTCAACGCTCATGTCAATATCCTCAAACGTTCTTGTTGACGATTCGAGTCTCGGCCTCGCCGGTCGCCAGGTCGATGTAGCGCACGAACAGGGACACCTTGTTGTCCTCGTTCAGATTCGTCCAGATCAGGTCGGTCAGGGTATCAATATCCACATCGGGCAACTCCAGGGTCTTGGGCTCGCCCTCAAAAGAAGGCAGGGGGTTTCCGTCGCCGTTGTAGGTGTGGATGAACTTGGCGCGGCCCTTCAGCGGGTTAGAATATGCAAATGTGTATCGCTGGCAGGAGAGGTCATCACCCTCGGCGCTCTTGAGGATAGACAGGGCGAAGTTCATGTCCCCGTCGGCTTCGCGGCGGATGATGCCCGAGATACGGGGGGTGAAGTTGGGCTTGTCGTCCTCAAACTCACGGGTGCGGAGAGCCTGCTCGAAGGTCATCTGCTTGTCCATGAGATCATAAATGGTGTCGGTCTGGTCGCCGTTGGTGACGATAGTCTTGTTGCCCAGCACGCGGACGGGGTAGTAGATGATGAGATGGGGATCCACCATCTTGGACTCGTCAAAGGCCTTAGTGCGCATGGCGTCGCCCTCGGCCACGAATACGCGGTTGCGGCTATTCACGCTGCGGCCCATGATGAAGTAGGCGGTGACGGCTTTACTACCGTCGGCGGACTTACCGATGATGATGCCTCGACCGTGGTAGGCCAGGGAGTTCAGTTCGTTTGCAATGGTGTTGACCTTCATGATTTATTCTCCTTAATTTTTCATTACATGGTGAAATACGTCGTAGGGGCGCATTCCATATGCGCCCGCCCGATACGGCTGTGGGTAAACGGGCGGATAGCCGAGCGCGCTCGGAGGGAATCCGCCCCGGAATACAGGTTATTTTCGCAGATCAATGAGGTTCTGTATGCGTTCGCTTCCCTCGCCCGATGCCCATTCCTTGAGGGTATCGCAGGGGAATGTCTCACACTCACCGCAGTGGTCAAGATTCTTCCCTGCCACGCAGTCGTAGAGGTCGCAACGACCGCCCCACA
Source organism: Eubacteriales bacterium (assembly GCA_045602325.1). GTDB lineage: Bacteria > Bacillota > Clostridia > Oscillospirales > CAG-272 > CAMEON01. The sequence goes on from JAZSBH010000172.1 coordinate 29,730, forward strand.
CGCACTTGCCCTCGGGGGCAACGACGCGGCAACCTCCACAGGTCTTTTCAAGATAGAAATTACAGGCGGCGCAATCCAGACCGCAGGTGGATAACTCCTTGCTCATGAGATATACACCTTGTTGTCTTCAACCGTAATCCTGTCCTCGCAGAACAGCTTCACAGCCTCGGGGAGGATCTGCCATTCGGCCTCCTCCATGATGCGGCGTTGCAGGGTCTCGGGGGTGTCGTCCTGCTTGACCTCAACCGCCTTCTGGAGGACGATGGGGCCCGCATCACACTCGGGGGTGACAATGTGGACGGTAGCGCCCGATACCTTGACGCCCTTAGAGAGAGCCGCCTCGTGGACGTGGAGTCCGTAAAATCCCTTGCCGCAGAAGGAGGGAATGAGGGCGGGGTGGACGTTGAGGATCTTATTGGGGAAGGCCTCGTAGACCTGCTCGTCGAAAATGGTGAGGAAGCCCGCCAGCACCACGAGGTCGATGCCTGCGGCTGTCATTTCATCCGCCAGAGCCCTTGAATAGGCGGCGATGCTGTCGTAGTCCTTCCGCGCCAGCACGCGGCCCTCGATGCCCGCGTTAGCCGCTCGTTCAAGAGCATACACACCGGGTTTGGAGGCGATCACCAGGGTGATTTTCCCTGCCCCCAGCTCCCCCCGCCCCTCGGCGTCAATAAGAGCCTGCAGATTGGTTCCGCCGCCCGATACCAGAACGGCGATCTTCTTTTGTTCAGCCATGGGATCCCTCCTTACGCCTCTTTGGGCTTGATCATAGCCAGCACGGGCATGAGCATACCGCCGATGGTATTGCCCAGAACCACGATGGCCAGGTAGATTATCGTGTCAAGCGAGAAGAACATCCCCGCCGCGCCAAAGTAGAACATGTTGGCGATGGAGTGCTCAAATCCCGCCAGGATGAACACGGGCACGCAGAAGAGGATACCCGAAATGGACTTCTTGTCGCGGAAAATGCTGACGGCCAGGTACATGAGAATGCCGCAGAAGATACCGCGGATGAGGGTCTGCCACCACTCCTGGGTCAGCTTGGCGGTGCAGATGGTCTCGGCCGCCCCCGCAATGTTGGGGATGGCGGCGCGGAGGGCGAGACCCAGGGCGACGGTGGCGATCAGGTTACCCAGAAGCCCCCAGAGCAGGACCGAGAAGGCCGCTCCGTCGTGCTTTTCGGGGATGAACCCGATCTTGCCGGTGTAGAGGGAATAGCCCTTGTAGCAGATGCAGAGCAGAGCAATGGAGAAGAAGAAGGCGCCGATGGTCTTACCCAGTATGGAGCCGTCCCCGAAGCAGGCGAGGAACACGGTGCCGCCCACGGCGATCATGATACCCGCCAGAATGCCGTTTATGATGTTCTGTACTGTCTTCATGTCACGCTTCACTCTTCCCGATCAGATGATCTCGATCTGCTCACCGCCCAGCTCGGCGGCGTTTACGATCTCGCCGATGAGGTAAGCATCCTCGCCATTGGCACGCAGGATCTCCAAAGCGGTCTCCACGTCTTCGGGAGATACCACGATACTCATGCCCACACCCATGTTGTAGGTGTTGAACATATCCCGCTCGGGGATATTACCCGTCTTGGCGATGAGATCGAAGATGGGGAGCACCTTGACGTCGGCGCGGCGGACACGGGCACCCAGACCCTCGGGGATGCTTCTCGGGATGTTCTCGTAGAAGCCGCCGCCCGTGATGTGGGAGATGCCCTTGACGTTGACCTTCTCCAGCAGAGCCAGCACAGACTTGACGTAGATCTTGGTGGGGGTCAGGAGGGTCTCACCGATGGACTTGCCGCCCAGAGCCTCGCAGGGAGTATACAGAGAGGGAGGATTGTTGTCGATGTCGAATACCTTGCGGCAGAGAGAGAAGCCGTTGGAGTGAACACCCGTGGAGGCCAGAGCGATGACTACGTCGCCTGCCTTCATGGTGGTGTTGTCGATGATCTTCCTCTTGTCCACGATACCCACCGAGAAGCCGGCCAGGTCGTACTCCTCCACAGGCATCATGCCGGGATGCTCAGCGGTCTCGCCGCCGATCAGAGCAGCACCCGACTGCACGCAACCCTCGGCCACACCGCTGACGATAGCGGCAATCTTCTCGGGGATATTCTTGCCGCAGGCAATATAATCCAGGAAGAACAGGGGCTTGGCACCCACACAGATGATGTCGTTGACGCACATGGCCACGGCATCAATGCCGATGGTGTCGTGCTTGTCCATGAGGATGGCCATCTTGACCTTGGTGCCGCAGCCGTCGGTACCCGAAACCAGCACGGGCTCGGTCATACCGGCCACGTTGAGGCCAAAGCAGCCGCCAAAGCCGCCCACGTCGTCCACGCAGCCCTCGTTCTTGGTGCGGGCGATGTGCTTCTTCATGAGCTCGACCGCCTTATAGCCGGCGGTAATGTCTACGCCCGCGGCGGCGTAGCTTTCGGACTTGGAATTAGAATGCATGGTATTGTTTCCTTTCGGTTAATTTTTATCATATGCGGGACTTTGCCCCGCGCCCCACCAAAAACTTTCTTAAAAGAAAGTTTTTGGATTTCAAAGAACTTTTGAAATCATAAATTTCTGTATGAAAGTTTTTGGAGATTCCAAAGAACCTTTTTTCAAAAAGGTTCTTTGGTGGGTTCT
>JAZSBH010000173.1:0-15638 GCA_045602325.1 Eubacteriales bacterium
GCGGCGAGTCCCGCGCGGACGGTGCTCCACCGTTCGTGCGGGTTTTCGGGTCTTGGCAAGCCTACGCGCAATCAGACTCTTTCGCCCTTTTGTGGGCGAAAGAGTCGCGCGGATAAGGTGGTGGGTTTTTCAAGGGAGGCACCGTGGGTGACTCCCTTGAGTGGCGCTCTTTGGCGAAGTGCGTAGCACTTCTCCTTTCATCTCGACAGGGAGAGAAAGGTGCAAACAAACCGGTCGACAAACCCAAATTTGAATATCCCATATATTATACCACATCCTCTCCGATTTGTAAACACCCAATTCACTCCCGCATATCCTATACCAAAACCCAAACCGAAAGGAGCTACTCACATGATCCTCACCAAACCCTACAACCGCGAGCGCGCCGTTAACTACGCTGAGACCTGGGCGCTCCGCCGCAATCCCCTGTTCCTCAATTTTGCGGGACGGGGCGGGGATTGCACCAACTTCACCTCCCAATGTCTGCTGGCGGGGAGCTGTACCATGGACTTCACCGAGGATTTCGGCTGGTACTACATATCCCCCGAGAATCGCGCCCCTGCTTGGACGTCGGTGGCCTTTTTCTACGATTTCATCACCGAACAGCCCGCTTTCGCCAACGAAAATGCGGGTATCGGCCCCTTTGGACGGGAGGTGCGGGCACGGGAGATCGAGCTTGGAGACTTCATACAACTGGCTGATGAAGAAGGCGACTACTACCACACCCTCATCATCACGGGCTTTGAGCCGAATGACATTCTTATTTGCGCCCACACCGACGACGCCCTCAACCGTCGGCTTTCCACCTATAATTATGCATCCCTTCGCTTTATCCACATTGACGGTGTCCGCATTGAGGTAGCGGACGATGTGTGCTACCAGCCTCTTCTGGAGGGGATCGCCATCGAGGTCAACAACCCGGATGAGCCTATAGAGCCTCTGCCCGCACCCACGACGCCCCCTTCTTCCGAACCTTCCGAACCCCAACCGCCTACCGTTCTGTGAATATCCAAGGGGTGACCGCTGACCGCCGCGTGGCTTGACCGGCAATCGGTGAGTCACCCCGTACCTGTTCTATTCCCTCGGACACGCCCATATAGTGAAGTGTATGACCAAGGAGGGAGGATGCCATGAAAACCGTTTACGAAACTCCGTCCCACAGGAAAGCCGCCTGCGTCACGTATCAAACCGCAAGCGCGTCACCCGCCGCCCTGAAATCCACCACGAGGTTGTCCGCGAAGCCCGTGTTTGTTCCTGTATCCGCCCCCGCTTTCCCAACCGATTTGCTCCCTCCCCGCGTGACTGCCGCGCTGTTGGATGCGGTGCGGGGAGTGAGAGGGCAGATCGAGGAGATCCGGCTCCGTGCGGAACGGTGTGCCACGCTGACCGTGGAAGGCCGCAATCTGACCGCCGCGGTGGTGCTGACCTCAGCCGATCTCACGGCCATCCTCACCCACCTTTGTGGAGGCTCGCTCTACGCCTACAGCCAGACCATCAACCAGGGCTACATCACCCTGCCCGACGGCATCCGCGTGGGGGTGGCGGGTCGGGCAGTCTGCGAGGAGGGAAGGGTGATCGGGGTTTATGAGATCTCGGGGCTCTGCATCCGTCTCCCCCACCGTCACGGACAAATGGGTGAGGCGATCTGCCGTCTGCTCCGCCGTCTGGCCGCCGAGGGAGGCGCCCCCCAAGGCGTGCTCATCTACGCTCCTCCGGGAGAGGGTAAGACTACCCTACTCCGCGCCGTAACCGCCCGCATGGCAGGGGCCGACGGCCACCCTCCTCTCCGTACCGTGGTGGTAGACACCCGTGGGGAGCTGGGCTTTGAGACGGATGACCCCCGGTTATGTCTGGACGTGCTCCGGGGTTATCCCCGCGCCCGCGGAGTGGAGATCGCCACCCGTACCCTGTCGGCACAACTCATCGTCTGCGACGAGATCGGGGACGTGGAGGAGGCTATGGCCTTGATCTCATCTCACCACGGCGGTGTGCCCCTGGTGGCATCCGCTCATGCGGGGACGGTAGAGGAGCTCCTTCGCCGCACGGGGATCCGTTTGCTTCACGAAGCCCGCCTGTTCGGTGCCTACGTGGGTATTAAGCGGAACGGGCAAGGGGATTTTATCTACCGCATCACCCCCCGCGCCGATGCGGATCGGATCGCCCTTGGACAGGACACCGAAGAGACGGCACTATCCGTTGGAGGTGTGCCGTGATCTACAAGGCTTTAGGATGTCTGCTGCTTTTGCTGGCAGGTGGATACGTTACCCTCTCGGTACACCGCTTTGAGCACCGCCGTCTGCGGGTACTGGACGGCTACATTTCCCTTATTTACTACGTCAAGGGGCAGATCGACTGCTACGCTATGCCTCTTGCGGATATCCTCGCCCGTGCCGACCCCGCTGTATTAGCCGCCTGCCTCGGCTTGGATCGTCCTTTCGTATCCCCTTGTTCATGGGAGAATACGGTAGGTAAACCGCCGCTCTCTGCTATGGTGCAGGAGAGCCGTCTCTATCTGGAGCCAGAGACCGAGCGTCTGCTCACTACCTTTATGGGAGAGTTGGGATCTGCATACCGTGCCGAGCAGGTCGCCCGATGTGAGTATTACATAGAAGCTCTCACAGATCAACGTCGGAAACTCTACGAGACCCTCCCCGTACGTCTGCGAACTGCCGGCACCCTCTGCCTCTGTTGCGCCATCGGCGCGGCGGTACTGCTCTGGTAACAATAATTGGGGGTCAAGGTAGAAACCCACCGTCAAACCCAAATTTGAACTCATGAAAGGACTGCAACACCATGGATATCTCTCTCATCATCAAAGTTGCCGGTGTCGGCATCCTGGTATCGGTTGCCGCCCAGATCCTGTCCAAATCGGGACGGGACGAGCAGTCCATGCTGGTGACATTGACAGGGATTGTGGTGGTTCTGCTTCTTTTAGTGGACGAGATCGCTCTGCTCTTTGATCGTATTTGTACGGTCTTTGGTTTTTGATGGAGGGGGCAAGGATCGGGGGGCTTGCGCTGGTGGGGCTGGTGGCCTTGCTCATGCTCCGACAGTACAAGCCCGAGTGGGCGCCGTTTGTTCGTATCGCGGTGACGGTGGTTTCTTTGGGGATCATTCTCACCATGGCAGGAACCGTCATCTCCTACGTGACCGAATTGGCAAACGGAACGGGTGCATTGGAAGGGGAGACCTGGCCTGTTCTGCTCAAAGCTTTGGGTATCGCCTTCCTTACCGAGACCGCCGCCTCCATTTGCCGGGACAGCGGAGAAACATCTCTGGCGGGCTGGGTGGAGATGGCGGGAAAACTGGAAATGCTGCTTTTGTCCTTTCCTCTCATTCGTACGGTGCTCGATACCGTAGCCACACTGTTGGGGAAAGGGTAGGGAATTATGAAAACGTATGTCCGCGTTCTGTCAGGTATGATCCTGATGCTGTGTGTTCTGTATACCTGTGTGCTCCATGCGTCCGCCGAGGAATCTGACGCCGAGGCCGTAACCATGCCTCCCGCTTATTCCGATCTGGAGGACTGTATCCCGCCCGACGTGGCAGACCTGCTTCCCGACGGACTCTTTTCGTGGAACGCCGAGGAGGCCTTGACCGCCGCGGAAACCTTATCGGATTGGCAGTATCTTCTGAATGCCCTGCTTTCGGCAGTTGGCCTGCGGCTGGAGGACGCCGTGGGACTGCTCTGCACCTTGATCGGTCTGATCCTGATTGCCTCCGTTCTGGGAAAACTTAAGGAGAGCATCGGCGGGACAAGCGGAGAGACCTTTGGCTTTTGTCTTCGGTTGGCTCTCTATACCGCCATTGTCCTGCAAACGGCGGGAATGGTCGAGATCGTACAGATCTTTTTTTCTCAACTCAATACCCTTATGGGAGGGATGATTCCCGTTATGGGGGTACTTTATGCCCTGGGCGGCAATCTGGGACAGGCCGCAGTCAGCGGGGAAATGACGCTGGTCTTCCTCGCTGTCTGTGAATATGTCAGCACTACCGTCACGCCGCCGGTTTGTGCGATCTGTATGTCCTTTTCTCTGATGGACGCCTTTGGTTTGAAGCTGACCTTGGCTTCTCTTTGTGAGCAGATCAAGCGATGGTATGCCTGGCTCCTGGGTCTGATCATGTTCCTGCTCTCCCTCGCCCTGTCGGTGCAGTCGGTGCTGGTGGGACGGGCGGATACCTTGGGGATGAAGGGCGTCAAGTATGCCGTTGGGAATATGCTCCCCGTGGTCGGCGGAGCGGTGGCAGGGACTTTAGGGACTGTTGCGGCGGGGGTGAGCCTGCTCCGTGGGATTTGCGGCGTATCGGGCATCATCCTCATCGCCCTCCTTCTGCTTCCAACCTTGGTACAACTGCTTCTGTTCCGGGCCACCCTTCGTCTGGGCTCCACCGTGGCTTCTCTGCTGGGCTGTGACGGCGAAGCCCGTCTGCTCACCGAAATGGCCTCCCTCCACGGCTACCTGGCCGCCGCCGTATCCATCTGTGCCGTTACGTTTATCCTGGCACTGTCCCTTCTGATCCACAGTGCCTCTGCTCTGGCGTAACTCACCGTCTGATAAGGAGAATCTGCATCCGTGAACGCCTATATCCTGACGCTTCTTTCGGCCTCTCTGGTCGCTGCAATCATAGAACTGTTAACCCCAAAAGGGGAAGGGGGACGTATCGCCGCCCACGTCCGCATGATCGCGGGACTCTTTCTTCTGGTGGCTCTTCTCAACCCACTCAAAGAGGGGATCCTTTTCCTGCACTCTGCCGCCGAGGGGGATCTTGTCGGACGCATCGAGGAGCATCTTCCTCACTACGACGTCTACGATTACGAATCCGCTTTCCGAGATACGCTGACCACTGTAGGAAAGGTAGAGACCGAGGCGTGGGTGATATCAGCCTTGGAGGCGATCTTTGGCATTCCGTCTGAAGGGTGTATCGTAGAGGCCGTCTGTGAGACCCAAGAAAACACGGTTGCCCTGCAGGAGGTGCGGATCACGCTATGTGGGAAATATGCTCTTGAAAAACCCCATCCCATCGAGGCATACGTGACCGATCAGCTGAAATGCCCCTGCTATGTAACGGTGAATCCCTGAAAGGAGAATCGCATGGAATCCTACTACCAACAAGAATCCCCCGAGCGGTGTGTCAAGGCTATGAAAAAGTCCGGGAAACTGGCCATTGCCCTCATCGGAATTGCTCTGGGAGTCATTCTACTCCTGTTCGGCAATCGGGCGGGGAAGAAAAACGACGATGCCACACCTGACGCTCCTCCGGGCGGAACGGTTACCCGCACTACCGAAGAATACCGTACAGACCTGGAAGTTCGTATGGAGTCGATCTGTGCACAAGTGTCGGGGGTGGGCGCAGTGGACGTCATCGTCACCCTGGAGGGGGGGTACGAGTACGTGTATGCCACCGACAAAAAGACCACCGTCGGGGGAGAATCCACATCCTATATCACGGTAGGGAACGGAGACAACGAATCCCTGGTATACGTTACCGAGCGTGCTCCCGCTATTGTGGGTATCGGCGTGGTCTGCACGGGCGGGATGGACGCCACGGTGCGGAGGGAGGTTACCGCCCTGCTCTCGGCCGCTTTTGGGGTGGGAAGCAATAAAATTTACGTGACGGGGCGGAAATGAGGCATAACAGTTTATGCGCCCTCATAGGATAGGGTGTAAACAAAATTACATGGAGGAAACCATTATGAGTACAAAGAGCGGTTTTGAATCGGTCAAAGAGTTTTTCCAAAAGATCGGACGGCGGAATCTGGTGATCGCTGGGGCAGTCGCCCTCATCGTGGCGGCGGTTGCGGTCAACTGGGTCATTTTCCGCGATGACGGCAAGGACGACGGCTACAAGTACGACGCCAGCGCGGGGATGAATACCAATTACGGTACCACCCTCAACCCGGGTACCGTGGGTGACGAGACCACCAAGCCCACCGGCGGTGAGCCCGATGACGTAGACAGCTACTTTTCCTCGGTGGAGGTCAGCCGTCAGCGCGCCCGTGACGAGGCGCTGGAGGTGTTGAACGCCGTGGTGGAGAACGATCAGGCATCCGAGGAGGTTAAGGCCGAAGCCCTGGCCGAGATCCAGACCATCGCCAAGGAGATGTCCCAGGAGTCCAACATCGAGTCCATCCTCATGAGCAAGGGCTTTGCCCAGTGCATCGCCGTCATCAACGGGGACACCGCCAACGTGGTGGTGCAGAGCGAAGGTCAGCTTCAGCCTGCCCAGCTTGCCCAGATCAATGCCGTGGTCTATGAACAGGCCGGCATCGAGCCCATCAACATCACCATCGTAGCCAAAGGCTGATCGCATACGAAAAATCCACAGATCGCAGACGGATCTGTGGATTTATTGTTATTTCGGGTGTTTTTGTGCCATAATAAACCGTGTAGAGTGGCATTCTACCCGTGGTAGAGAGGCCATCAACCGTCAAAAGAGGCCTCTGACCCGAGAGGGGAGAGCGGTTTTGTAACAGTTTCTTGCATCCCGGTCGAAGCCATGCTACAATACACAGGAAATCCAAACGAAAGGGGTACCTACAATGACCCGAACCGAAAAAGTAAAATTCAAAGACAGAGAGATGCCCGACTACACCAAGGGCGAGGAAATCTTCAATATGGTCTCCCACATCGTGGGCGCAGGCTTTGGCGTGATCGCCCTGGTGCTGACCGTGGTGTTCTCCGCCGTCAAGGGGAACCCCTGGTCGGTAGTTGCCTCCGCCATCTACGGCGGAACCATGATTCTTCTGTATACCGTGTCCAGTGTCTACCACGGACTCCATATGAACAGGGGTAAGCGGGTCATGCAGGTCATTGACCACTGCACCATTTTTCTGCTCATCGCAGGAACCTATACTCCCGTCGCCTTGGGCGCCATCCGTCTCCATTCGATGGCGTGGTGTTGGGTGCTTTTCGGTGTTGTCTGGGGATGTGCGACTCTGGGCATCGTGTTTACTGCCATTGATATGAAGAAATACGAAAAGCTGGCCATGGTGCTCTATCTGGGGATCGGCTGGTGCATAATTATGGCCGCCAAACCCGCCATTGCTGCCGTGCCTATGGCGGGGCTTGCCTGGATCCTGGCGGGCGGCATCGCTTACACCGTCGGTGCCGTGCTCTACGGCCTCGGCAAGCGGCACCGCTATATGCACTCCATTTTCCATCTTTTCGTGGTGGCAGGGAGCATTTTGCAATTCTTTGGGATATTCTTTTACGTGATATAAGAGGGAAGCACCCGCGGTTTTGGGCCACGGGTTCTTTTTGGATGCGAAACTCTACTAACGGTTGTTTTTGATCCGAATAAGAGGATGTTGCAAAATAAATGCGGGCATGGTATACTATCATCAGAACCGGTTCAATTCAACAAGAGAGGGAACTTTGACTCAATGACCTTTGCATTCATCAACAAAATGAAAGCATTTTGGAGCGATCAAGACAACTATCTCACGAAGGAAGCACAGGAAGCTCTCGATGTATTGTGTCGGGACTTCTTCGACCATCTTCTAAACCGCCGAGCTCCCGAGACTGTCTCCGTACAAAGCCTGCAAGCCTACTGCTACAAGGAGATGTACTATTTCCATGTCTGCTTCACTCACGAGGCATCCCTTGCCGATCAGGCAGGGAGGATGGATCTGGTGTATTTCGGAAGTAATCGCATTGAAAGCTACATCAATCTCGGCTGGACATGGTGGGAGGGACGGGAAAAATACCGCGATATGTATCGGGAAGCGGTATCCAAGGGTGGACAGAAAGTGTATTCCCAGGAAGAGATCGCCCACTACATCCAAAACCATTTTTCAAAGAAAAACCAAACAACCGTATCATGATCGAAAGGAGGATCAACCATATGTTATTCGATTTCGCATCCAAAATTAAAACTCTTCGCAAATCCCACGATCTCACTCAGGAGGAATTCGCCGAGCGTCTGGGGATGTCGTCCCAGGCGGTTTCCAAGTGGGAAACCGGCACCGCTATGCCCGATATTTCCATGTTTCCCATCCTGGCGAACTTTTTCGGGGTGACCACCGATGAGCTTTTGGGCGTGGATATATCCCGTCGGCAAGAGCGGGTGGATGCCCTCATTGAGGAAGGGAACCGTTTGTTGCGCAATACCGAGCGGGTTGCTCTGGTGGAGCATTACCGCAACGCCGTTGCCGATTTTCCCGGAGAGGATGAGCTGTGGTTTCAGCTGGCCCGGTCGCTGAACCTGGCAAAGGGAATCACCCGCACCCGCGAGGAGGATCTGACCGAGAGTATTCGGATCTACAAAAGTATTCTGGAGCGCACCAAGGATTCGGAACTCATGACTCGTGTCCACGCACAGTTGGTCTATAATTACCGCGACCTACATGACTTCAGCAACGCGCTGACATGGGCTGAGAAACTGCCTTCTCTCAACCTCAATCGCCAACTGTTCATCAGCCGTTGCGGCCTTCTCAAGGGCTCCGAAATGGAGGCACACAATCAGGATTGCTTGCATGCTTATATCCATGACCTTGTGGATGTTATGATGATATGCGGAAATGTATGGTATACCAATCCCGACAGTTCGGTGTCTATCGACGAAAGCATTGCTGTGATGGATACGGTAGTAGCCCTGCTTGATCTTCTGTATGGTGAAAACAAACTGGATATGCATCTGAAAACCTATCACTGTCAGCGTGCGGCTGCGGTTCTGTACCTGCTGAAAGGAGACTGTGAAGGTGCTCTTGACCGCTTGGAAAAGGCACTCACCGAGGTCGAAAAGCACGAGTCCTACATCGATGGTTCGTGTTACGATTCGCTTCTGTTTAAGGGCAAGGTGGCACCCTCGAAAGGCCGCTTGCCGCATACGCTTTGGGCGGATATGCTGCAATATATGCCCCGGGAACACTATGATCCCCTCCGTGAAAACCCCCGCTTTATTGCCATCCTGGATACCCTGAAAGCACATGCGGGCGAAAATGCCTGACGCTTATAATTCTATCGTAACCGTTTCCTCAAAGGCGCGGTGGATCGCCTCGGCCAATGCCTCTGCCACATGGTTTGCCGCCGTTGCGTCCCCGTATGCCCCCGACTTCATGGCCCGATCCCCTGCCTCGGAGATGGGAATGAGCAGGATCTCGGCGTTCACCAGACGGTAGAAATCCGGGTTTCCCGTATCGCACAGTCCGTGGTGGGGGAGCTGTAAAATATCGGATTTCAAAGCGGATCCGTATTTTTCCACGCAGTATTGCATAGTCACGGGGCAGGCGTCACCCGTCATCATGACGCGGCGGCCATCCCTTTGTACCGTGAAGATCAACGACAGACTGTTGGGGTTGTGCAGAGCGGTGCAGTCGGTCAGCCCGCCGCAATCGGGCGGGACGAACAGGATGGTCAGCTCCAATCCGTTCAGGTTCATACGTTCACGCTCTGTGGGAACGTGCGCCTCCGCACCGAGCGCCGTACAGATCTCTTCCATGTACCTGTTGGCTTTGTCACAAGGAGCTTTTCCGTTCCGATCCCGGAACGAGGCAGGGAAGCAGTAGACCAGTTGTTTTACCCGTACCCGCTTTCGCAGATCATCCCGCGCGGCGATCTCGCAGAGTGCACCGTAATGGTCGAGGTGGGGATGGGTTACGATCCACAGGTCAATGGGGGGAATATCGTCGTTTGCGCAATCAGTGAGTAGTTGCACAAGCTCTTCCGCGTCCTCGCCGTGTCCGCCGTCAACCACGATCAAGTGTCGGTTTTCGGAGACGAACACATATCCCATCCCCGCCGCAGGCCAACCCGCAGAGCCGCCGAATTCGCCATTGTAGCGGGAGGCTTTCGTGCAGTATTGAATCAGTTTTCCCATACAATCTCCTTGTCGTTAGAGTAGTAAAGGCACCGCGCCATGAGGTACGGTGCCTGTTTTGTCAGTTGTTGCTTGCCTCAGTCAGCGCTTCGGTCATAATCTCGGTCGAAGCCTCGGTTTCGGCTACCGTCTCATCGGGCTGCGGCATAAGCTCTGTATACCCAATGATCTTGGATACGTACGGCCAGAGCCCCTCATAGCCCTGGTAGAACTTCACCGCTCGCTCCATGTGTTTTACGTTGCGGGGCACCTGCAGCTCCACCATTCGCTCGTCGATGTCGGCGGCGAAATGGGTTACAGAGGTGTACTGCTCGTCAAACTTTTCGGTGGTGGAATTGACCCCCTGCAGGATCTCGAACTGTTTTCCGTCCCGCATGGTTAAGGTCACCGAAAGACCGTCGTCGGAGTCGCAGTCGACGGTGTAGGCGCTGACCTGTTTCCATTCGTAGGAGCCGGTCTCCACGAAAAAGTAGGAACTGATCCCGTTTGGGGTAACCAGACGGTAGGTGTTGACGGCTACCGCGCCCGCCAGAAGCACGCCCGCCAGCATGGCCGCCGTAATGAGCCATTTGGTACCCGCCGACATGGCGTGGGCTTCCTTTTGGCCCAGCATGGGGGAAAGCCCCTTGTTCTGAGCCTTGACCTCTTCCTCGGAGGGAGCGATGTACCAAAGCGCCAGAATGGCAGTGAAAAAGCCGAATGCGACGGTGTAGCAGGGAATCAGCGCCGTCATAAGGGCGTAAGCGGCCTCTCCGCCGTGGCGAGACTCTATGACTATACCCGTCATCAGGGATACGCCCCATACGAATAAAGCGGTAGCCGCAATGGTGGCAAAGCATCCAATGATCAGGAAGAGACAGCCCTTTTTGCCGGTCTGTTTCTTTTTGCCTATGCGGTTATTGAGCAATTGATTCATGGCTGTCTCCTTGTGTTTTACAGAACCCGGATACGGCTCACGAGAGGATAACCCACAGCGGCGATCTTGGCCTGGACCTCGGCCTCGCTCATTTCCTCGGTGATGAAGGAGAAACGCCCTTCGGTGAAATGAACGGCGTTGAGGGCGAAGTGGGAAGCAATGGCGGCCTCTGCGGACAGAGGCGCATCCAGCACCACCAGGTGACGGCAGACGTAGTCCTCGGGATCTGCAATCTCAGCGGGCTCGGCATCCACCCAAACGGGGGAAATAATGCCTGCAGGGGTGTGTCCCATCACGTCCACCAGATCACCCGTTACCGCAGAGGCGGTGGGGAGCTTGCCCGCGCCGGGGCCGTAGAACATGACCTGACCCACCATATCGGCGGTGACCAGGATGCCGTTATTGACGTAGCTCACCCCAAAGATGGGATTGTCACGGGGAACCAGGCGTGGGGAGACCATGGCCAGGATCTTGCCGTTTACCTTGGTGGTGTAGCCGATGAGCTTGATGGCGTAGCCCATTTCCTTGGCCAGCTCGCTGTCGGCAGTCGTGATCTTGGTAATCCCCTCGCAAAGGATGGTATTGGGGTCGATGCGCTTGCCGAAGGCCATGGCGGCCAGAATGACGATCTTGCGGGCGGCGTCCAGACCCTCCACGTCGGCGGCGGGGTTGGCCTCGGCGGAGCCCTTCTGCTGGGCGTCCTTTAGGATGTCAGCAAAGGAGGCACCCTCCACGTCCATCTTAGTCAGAATGTAGTTGGTGGTACCGTTGAGAATGCCGCTGATGGCGGTGACGTTGTTGGAGGCAAGATCCTCGCGGAGGGGGCGTATGATGGGAATACCGCCGCCCACACTGGCCTCAAAGAGGTAAGAGACACCATGCTCTTTGGCTACAGCCAAAAGCTCAGTGCCGAAGTTGGCGACGACTTCTTTGTTGGAGGTGACCACGCTCTTGCCCGCACGCAGACAGGCAATGGTGAAATCGTAAGCGGGATGAGAGCCGCCCATCATTTCGGCTACCACCGAGACCTCGGGGTCGTTTACGATGACGTTGAAATCGTGCACCACCAAAGATCCGAAGGGGGAATCGGGGAACTCCCGCAGGTCGAGAATATACTTGATGTCGATGGGCTGCCCGATCTTCTTTTCGATGATGGCTTTATTCTGAGTCAAGACCTCGGCGGTGCCGCTGCCGACCACGCCGAAGCCAAGTAATGCAATGTGGATCATGGGTGTTTTTTCCTTCCGAAAGAGTATTCCTTTATATCATACCACAAAACTCAAAAAAATGCAATGAGGGGACTTGAAAAAAATGAAGAAATGTGGTAAAATTTTAAAATGTAATTCAAATTGCAGTTTATCGGGGAGCGACTGCTCTCTGAGGCTCCCTCCGGGGGGGAGCTCCCGACGAAGTCGGGCGCGGGGGAATGCGCGAGTAAAAACATATTGTTCTTACACGAAAAAATGCATATGTTTCAGGCACGCGGTCTCCCTCCGTCACGCCCTACGGGCGTGACACCTCCCTCCCGGAGGGAGGCTTTAGGTCGGTGCCAACCCACCGACAAACCCAAATTTGAAATACCCGACGACAAACAGGAGGCTTTTATGTCATTCCCCCTTGGAAATAAACAGAACATCAAGATATTCGTCCTTTACCTCATGCAGAACGTGGGATACCCCATGGACTTCGTCACCATTAACGACATCATCATGCAGACCGACTACGTGGCCTACCTGGACTTTGCCGAGACCTTCTCCAAGCTGGAGGAGGGGGAGCTTATTGAAAAGACCGGTGTGAACGAACGAGGAGAGGCTACCTACACCGTAACCGGAAAGGGAAGAACCGTGGTGGAATCCTTCCACGGAGATATTCTTCCCTCCATTCTGGAGGAAAGTTTGGCCTGCGCTCTGCGCTACCTGGATTTCTCCCGTCGCGGTACCAAGGCGACCTGTAAGATCACTCCCAACCCGGCGGGAGGCTTTGATATTACCTGCGCCCTGACCGAGCAGGATGTGACCCTTCTCTCCATCACCCTTTGGGCAGATACCAAGGCCCGTGCCGAGCTGATGGAGGCACAGTTCCACCGTTCGCCTGAAAACGTTTATCGCGCTACCCTGGCGCTTATGTCAGGGAGCGTGAATTATCTGTTTGATTCGTAAAGCAAAAGGCATCGCATGAGGCGGTTTCTTATAAGGATGTTAGCCTGTAGGGGGCATAACACAGTAGGGCGGGGGCCTGCTCCCGCCGAACGAACGATCTAGATTAAAAACGGCGGGAGATAAACCCCCGCCCTACGATTAAGGTTATGAGCCTCGCCCGACGCGTTTGTAATATAAAAGCGAAATTTGCTATAAATAGAAATTGTGGAAGGAATATTTGTGAGAAATTTTACTTATGCGAGGATATTAGGTGAGGATGACAGAGATATTCCTCAACTTATAACGATATATCAAATGCCCGAAATTGCACAGTATTTAAGTATTAGTGACAATTATTTTCATTATGTTTCCAATACTGCGAATGTGTATTTTTATAAAGTCTATGAAAATAACGAATTGATTGGTTCGATACATCTTGAAAAACAAGAAAATTTGCTGTTTATGACTATATTGGTGTTTCCAGAATTTCAGAAAATGGGATTTGGAACAAGAATCATCAAAGATATCCAAAATGATGTTTTTGGACTTGAATACGAAAGAATTGAAATTTCTATTGATGAGAGGAATACAGCATCGATAAAATTATTCGGAAATGCAGGATTTTTGTGCATATCAAAAGATGATGAACTGATAAACTACATTTATCAAAAAACAAAAGATTGACCAATCAAAATTGATCGAATAATACCCCGACAGACCGGAAAATCTGTCGGGGTATTGTTACGTTTCATGAATATTACAGCAGAATACAGATGAGCCCGCCGCTACCCTCATTAATAATACGCTCCAAGGTCTCGGAAAGCTTGACGCGGGATGCCTCGGGCATATGCTCCAGCTTGGAGTGGATGCCCTCGTTGACCAACTCGTAGAGGCTCTTGCCGAACATATTGGACTCCCAGATGCGGGAGGGATCTTCGTCGAACTCGCGAAGCATATACCGCACCAGATCCTCGGACTGCTGCTCACTTCCTACGATGGGATTGACCTCGGCCTCAATATTGGCACGGATCATGTGCACCGAGGAGGCCGACGCCCGCAGGCGCACCCCGTAGCCACCCGACTGCCGCACGATCTCGGGCTCGTCGAGGTGCATATCCTCCACGTCGGGCATGACGATGCCGTAGCCCTTTTCGTCGCAATCCCGCAGGGCGGCGGATACCTTGTCGTAAGCGGCCTTCATATTGGCCAGCTCCCGGAGAAGGTCAATGAGGGACTGCTCCCCGTCGATCTCAAAGCCCGAAAGTTCGCTGATGACCTGGTAGTATAGCCCGTCGGTCATCTTTAGGGTTATCTTGGCACAGCCCTTGCCCAGATCCACGTCCTCCACCTCGGCGGATTCCACAAACTCGCAATCTGCAAAGTCAGCAAAGGCATCTCGGATGTCGCCAATCTTATGTACCCGATCCGCCGAGCGTCGAAGCTGGGTCATGAGAGCGGCATGGATGCGGTGGGTGGGCTCCAGCGCTGTGGTCCATTCGGGGAGTCTTACCCGTACCTCGGAGACAGGAAACTCGTGGAGCACCAGCTCCAGAATATGGCGGATGTCCTCGGCATCCAGATCCATGCAGGAAACCAATGCCACGGGGACTCCGTACTTGGCCTCCAGCTCGTAGGCCAGGGCGATGGCATCTTCCGAATTCGGGCGGGCGGAGTTGAGGATCATGGCAAAGGGCTTCCCCAACGCCTTCAGCTCCCGTACCACCCGCTCCTCGGCCTCCACGTAGGAGGCGCGGGAGATCTCCCCAATGGTGCCGTCGGTGGTGATGAGCATACCAATGGTGGCGTGCTCGGTGATGACCTTGTGGGTGCCTATCTCGGCGGCCTCCACGAAGGGCATGGGCTCCTCCGACCAGGGCGTACGCACCATGCGGGGCTGTCCGTTTTCAATGGTACCCAGTGCCTCGGGGACGATGTATCCCACGCAGTCGATCATCTTGACCCGCATGTTGGCGCTGTCGTCCAAATGGATGGTCACCGCCTCGTCGGGGATGAATTTGGGCTCGGTGGTCATGACGGTCTTGCCCGCCGCAGACTGGGGCATCTCGTCCCGCGCCCGCTCGCGGGAATAGCCCTCCCCCATGTTGGGGAGCACCAGCGATTCCATGAACCGCTTGATGAAGGTGGATTTTCCCGAGCGGACGGGGCCTACCACCCCAATGTAAATATCCCCGCCCGTGCGCTCGGCTATGTCTCTGTAAATGGAATGGTCGGCCATATCGCGTATACCTCCGTGATCACAAATGGATTTGTTGGTTCAGTATATGGCGGGGAGGGGAAGGATAGAACGGGGGAGAGGTGGAAATATACAAAAGGGAACAGGGAAAATAGGCAAAAACGGGTATTGTAATTGGGGGGATGGTGTGATATAATGAAGGGGAAGAAATCCATACATATCGCGGTGAAAAGAAGGAGCCATTATGAAACTAACCATAGAAATTCCCGAATACGACGGCGATGGAATCGACGTGATCTGGCACAAGGGAAGCTCGGTTCACGTGCGTTTCGAAGATGATGTCGTTGTCATCAAAGCCAACGGCGAGGGCTTGCGCTCCCTCGGTGAACAGTTGCTCTACCTAGCGCAGGAGGACGTGCAAAAAGGATGCCATATCCATTTGGATGATTTCTTTTGCGGCGACGGATTGACGGGGTGTGGACTGTTGCTTGAAAAAGAATGACGAGTTTAAAGTAAGGAGAATGATTCTATGTATTTTTATCAGAATTCACTTGATCAAATTGCCTTTCTT